>CAYSLH010000093.1:0-15871 GCA_964431605.1 uncultured Myxococcales bacterium | reverse complement strand
CATCTTGCAACCTATTCCGCCAGCCATACCTGGGCCAGATTCACGAATCCATTTTCATCAATGACAAAATCATGAACATCCTTGTGAACATACCATCTGCTCCTGCTCCTAAAAAGAGGAACCCAGCTCGAGTTGACGGTCAGACTCCTTGCTCTTTCCCTGATGATCCCAGACCGACTCTTCGACTCGGGAAGTCTGTCCAGCCAGTGGACAATATCATCAACGGCACCAGTCCCAAGCACCTTGTCACCAATCTGAATCAACTGCAACTGTGCAGAATGAACTAACGGTCTCATGTGTTCCAATCGTATATCATAATCACCTGATTCCAAACGAGCCTGGTATTGCTCTTCATCGAGCGGTACAACCACTAAAACGACCCCTGCATCCACTAAGTCGACCTGTATACGTTCAGCGACTGTACGATCGACCAGGCTGTCAAAACGAACTATTAATTGAATCAACTTAGAAATGCCGAAGCGCTGTTGCGCAATATTTTTGAAATAAGCCTTTGCCTTCATAGGAGCAGGGTGTTGTATCTCTGTGGATTCATACCCGTCAGCAGGAAGAAAGAATTCGTCCATAGCCTTGCCCCTGCTTCCTGCCACGTAGTCAGCAAGAGCCGTCCGGTCGATCGCATCCATGACTGCCTGCCTGAATCCCGCTGGAAAACTTTTTATGCGGCTTTCATTGAAGACTAGAAAAAAACGACGGCAAAAAGGACCAGAGAGCACTTTCAACTTGTCAAGGTCACGTCTTGGCTTGTCGGTTATTGCATCCAGCCTGCCGAGTTCGAACTCCAGTAAACGATCCTTCACATTAGGGATGGTGCGAAGAATCACCTTTTGCACAAAAGGCCGCCCAGCCCAATGTTTGGCAAATGGCATCAGGACATACTTACCATCCTGGATGCCTGGCTCCAAAGCAAAAGGGCCGGCTCCCTGCGGATGGGCAACTTGTGTTGATCCCTTACGGTATTTCCATGTTGGCATCAAAGCGGTCGGCAAGGAAGAAATCGCTTCAAAAAAGCTCCTCACCGCATCGCCATGGTGTTTCAGACGAACACGAACAGTTAAGGAATTTACCCTTTCCAGTCCCGAGATCTTTGTTGACTTACCCGAGTGGAACTCCATGGAGCCTTTCACATCGGAAAGTAACCACCAGTAAGGAGATTCAGAATCCGCTCTCAACAGGTTTTTCCACGATGAGACAAGTGCATATGCATCTACAGGGGAACCATCGTGAAACTCCAGGCCCGGCCTTAGCTTTATGGTTACCAAGTATCCATCCTGTGATACTTCTGGTACGGTTTGTGCCAATGCTGGAATGTAACTGCCATCTTTTCCGATTCTCAACAAGGTCTCATGAAGTTGTCCTGATAGAAGAATCTCTGAAGGATTGGAAGCATATATTGGGTTACTGGTCCGTACTGGTTCGTCGATTGGCAAGACCAAGGTTCCCCCAAACGGGATTCTCGATGCCCCAAGACAGATAATCGAATAAACAACAATACTCAGTGACAAGAACAGCACCACTGCGCTACTAAATGGTCTAGTATTTTTTATTATTGAAAATTTGTCAGGCACAATGAGACTCCATGGCTTTCAACGTCCAAGCATATACACCCGGCTTGTGTTATCAGCCCTATTGAGCGTAACTATCAAAGCGCCGGTCTCGGGATATTCAACAGGTGTTATTGCCATCACCCCACCAAGCACATCCTTCGAATTGAATGCTACTTCCCCCTTGGAGATCACCTTGACACTGTCTGCTTCTCCCGGCAAAACAGAATCAGACACGATCAATTCCGCAACCCCATCTCCATCCATATCGGCCAGGGCTGAGCCGACTCCACAGTTTGGTCTGGTAACTTCAGTCACCCATCCAATGGAAAACTGTGTCAGATTTCCAGAGTTATCGATCACCACGATTTTTGACGTCCCACTATCATTCTGCCAGCACCTGAGAGTTGAAAATGGAGTTGGCAGCTCATGCACCTTTCCCCTAGATGAATTGATATCAGCCAGTTCAATTTCCCGTGCAAAATAGTTTTTACCAACTACCCCTTTTCCATACACCAGGACAGGCCTTGAACCAAGGCGCAACAAACACAGTGGGTTCTTCTCAAGCCTCCTCAATGCCACCAACTTGGCCCCGGTCCAGGACAGAATTTGCCCATAACGCCGATTGAAATAATTAAAAAATATTTCCGCCTTGCCATCATGATTGAAATCCGCAACCAGTAGAGTCCCGACAGGATCCCTCGACAAGACTTTGGCTTCAGGTATTAAATTCAGGTTGTATTCCGCGATGTGTCTTGGTGCAAGATCTCCATGGGCAATAGCATAGATTTCAAGGCTATCATCGAGCAGTAATACAAGCTCCTGTGTTCCATCTCCATCCAAATCCCCCTCGCCAATGTCCAGGATCCGTTTGGGTAAATACAACAATTGAGTCAAACGCCAACTACCCAACGAGGGAGGAGCTTTGGAACTGTCCATGAGTAGAAAGATCTCTTGGTCCATCGAGACAGTGATGAAAAAATGTCTGGAACTTCCAACAGGAGTGGGCTCAACCAGCCTTTCCCAAAAATTTTTTTTCAATGGATAGAGATCTCCCGTCAAAAGCAACTTCTTTCCCTTGACTCCCAATACACAACGAAGGAGCATCGTAGCTCCTTGCCTTCTTGAATTCTCGATGGCATCGTCCACCTCTCCCTTTTCCAAAACCAGTACCCTCTCAACGGCCGACCCTGCCTCGAATTGAAATATCAGCAATTGCTCGAGTTCCTGCAACAATCTCCCTTCATGCCCCATCAGGGCCTGGTCTGCCTGCAAGGATATAACTATCAACGGAACATCATGGGTCATGGCCTGAATATGGGAACCAACATCCCTGGCAAATTTTTCAGCCACCAGTTGCAAGGCTGGGGGTTTGGCAGGCACAGCACGCGCAAAACCAATGACGATAACCATCGGCAACAGTATTACGAATTTATTTTTCATCTGAACATTTCGTCTGGTATCTGAACCGGACCACTCCCTGTTTGTTTTTCCGTCATACCAGCATCAAAGTTTTCTCCAGAATCACACCTATCCGATATGGTTCTTGGTTCAGTTCCTTCAATAAACGGCTCGAATTCCGCACCTGAAAGACAAGGAGGAGCTAAAAGACCATTATCAGGGTCTATCCTTGCAAAGACCACGCTTGGAGGAACGGAAAATTCAAGTCTCGGTCTATTTTCAAGGGCATTTTTCATGAACTCGATCCAAATGGGAAGTGCCGTTCCTGCGCCAGTTGCCCAACCTCTTCCCATTCTCGAATGGTCATCGAAGCCGACCCAAACTCCGCAAGCCAGATCTGGTGAATAACCAACAAACCAACCATCCCGCTGCTGGTTGGCTGTTCCGGTTTTCCCAGCCAGTGGTCTTTCAATTATCTTTGCTTTTCTTCCCGTACCCATTTCTATGACAGAACGAAGTAGTGATGTTACAACATATGCGACCTCCGGTCTAATGCCTTGGCGTGGCTCGGATTCTACAATTGGCAATTGCTCACCACTTGGCGTGCTAATCTTTGTGATGAATACTGGTTTGTTAAAAATTCCCCCTGAAGCAAACGTGCTATATGCATTCGTAATCTCCAAAGGAGTAACCTCGGACGAGCCCAATGCCAGGGTAAGATTGGGCATTAGTTCCGACTCGATGCCCACAGTTCGTGCCATTTTTATCACCTCGGCCACCCCGATCTCAGACGCGATCTTTACTGCGACGGTGTTGATGGAATGAGCAAGAGCGTACCTCACTGTTACAGGCCCGAGGAACTGACGCTCATAATTCATCGGTTTCCACGCTTTTCCCGATGCCATGGGATAGACTTCCGGACTATCCATCAAGATGCTCACTGGTGTGATCAACTCCTTGTCTATGGCGGCAGCATAAACAATAGGTTTGAAGGAAGAACCAGGTTGTCTCCTACTTTGCACGGCACGAATAAATGGACTTTTCCGGTAATCACTTCCGCCGATCATGACTAACACATGCCTGTTGTGAGGGTCGATGGAAACAACAGCCCCTTGCACCAAGGGAGGCTGGGAAAGTTGGCTTTTGAGCCCTCCCTTTCCATCCCTTGACACGAGTACTTCAACCACATCGCCAACGGACAGCACCTCGGACACGCTCTTCGGACTTGGTGTCCACCTGACAGGAGAAAACCTCCTGGCCCAGGATACATCTTGCAAATCCAGCGTCGTCATGGTGGTTCCCAGATCGACATTTGCCACAGCATCAGCACCTGAACCCGTTATGGACACTATCGGCACTAATAGACGCACGGAATCGGTCAAATCCACAAATCGTACATTCCATGATTCAGCAGCAGGAGTTGAGGCCGATTCAACCTTGCTCAGGGTCCACACCCTGCCACCGTTGTACTTAGCAGAATTGTTTTCATGCATCTTCTCGAGTAGCTCTAATGAAATTTTACCCACTGCCCCCCGGTAACCCTGTCTGTGATCAACTTTCCTAAGCCCATCCTGCATTGCCTTTCTAGCCATTTTCTGCAGGTCGAGGTCCAAGGCCAGTTCAACGTTGAGACCACCACGAAGAATCATTTCATTACCAAATAGCTTCACCAACTGACGCCTGCAATACTCCGCGTAATACGGTGCTTCGGAATAAAAATCGAACCTCTTCTCAGATGTTCCCAAATCTTCACCTACGGCATGCCTGAGATCATCAGCACCGATCATGCCCTTGTCCAACATCTGACCCAGTATCCAGTTTCGCCTTTTGAGCGACAGTTCGGGATGTCGAACCGGTGAATACCTGGCGGGAGACTTAGGCAATCCCGCCAAGACAGCTCCCTCGGCCAAATTGAGTTCTTGCACATTCTTTCCAAAATAGAACCTGCTGGCCTCCTGAATACCGTAGCATCCGTGGCCAAAATATATCTGGTTCAGGTATAGAAACAGGATTTCATCCTTGGTGAGATTTGACTCCAACTTGAAAGCCAACAAAAGTTCCTTGATCTTTCTCGAGTAACTTCGTTCGGGCCCCAAAAGAAAAGTTTTGATCACCTGCTGGGTAATCGTGCTTCCTCCCTGCACAACTTTTCCCGCTTTCAAATTTGCCCAAAAAGCCCTCAACAACCCGGGAAAATCCAAACCCTTGTGGTGATAGAAATCAGCATCCTCCGCAGCCAAAAAAGCATCCCTTACATGCTTTGGAATAGAAGCAAAAGCCACCACTGTCCTTTTTTCCTCGAAAAACTCCCCAACAACCCGTCCCTTGCGGTCAAACAAGCGAGTGACCTGCGGAGGATCGTATCCTTCCAATGTATCGAGTGGCGGAAGAGAACTATTGAAGTAGATCAATACAGACAAGATCGTGATGGCGCCGACCAGGATACAAATGGACGATACCACCAAAAAGCGTACAAGCCAGACACGAAGTCTGGATGATTTTCCTGGTTCTTTGTTGGCAGCACCTTGCATGCTCTAACCTCTACAGGAGTCTAACGCCATAAATGCCGGGTAACAATAACAATAGGTGTATCCTTGGAAGCCTGATGCAGGTATCAAATAAAGTTTGATACCTGCACCCGGCAATCGTGTGATATGTCACCTAGATCTCATCATCGTCTCCAATAATCAGATCCTCGGGCTGCCCATCTGTATCCTGATCATTGGCCTGATCGATTTCACTATCAGGAGAAAAAGCTTGGTCCCGCTTGGCCACCTGTACGATTCGTTTCAGATTAATCTTCGCGTTTACATACCTTGGGCTTATACCAATAGCTTTCTTGAACATGACAGTGGCATCTTGAACCCGCCCCATCCCTTCATATGCAAGACCTAGATTGTTTATCATGAATGCTCTCGCCCCCGGTTTTTCAGAAACGGGTTCCAGGGTTTCGACCGCTGATTGAAAATCTCTTGAGAGAAGGTATGCAAAACCGAGGTTGTTCACGAAGTAGATATTTTCGGGAGCTAGTTCCACAGCTTTTCTCAGGTAACTGATGGCCTTGCCCCAATGAGAACGCTCCAGCCAGATTCTCCCAAGGATATTGTTAGCCATGGAACTTTTCGGATTGAGATGGAGGGCCCTTTTCGCCAATTGTTCAGCTTGGTCCAATTGCTTATGAGACAACGAAAGCCTGGCCAGGCCATTCCACGGTTCGGAAGAATCCGGATCCAACTGAGTACAAAGCATGTATGCGTCCGTAGAAAGCTCAAACCTCTCACTGCCTCTTGCGATGTCAGCGAGCATCAACGCAGAATCATAGTCGGAAGGATCATCATAAAGAGCCTTCTCCAGTTCCAGGATGGCACCAGCAACGTCTTTTTCTTTACGGGACATGAGTTCATGAGCAACTTCGAGGTGGTCGACCAACTCGCGATCCACATGTGAAAACGCAAAATTGAACTCTTCTCCCGGCTTGGTTGGTTTTTGGATATCCTTCATGGAGTGCTCTTTCGGCAAATTCGTGCCGAGTGGCTCCGGATGTTTTTTGTTGCCAAGCGACATCTTCCGGATGTCCACTTGAAGATCTTCTTTTCCGTTCGGCTCTGAGGAGTCGGGCATGGGGACTTGGTCAACTTCCCCGGAGTCTAAAATCCCTTCTTCATATGACGGTTCAAGTTCACACCCCATTGAAAAAATCATGATTGCCCATGCCACCAGCGCCAGGACGTACTTTTTGCTTGCCAATATCATCTCGCTTCTCCTTTCCACACCAAGTGTGCCAGTTGAAAAAATCATACTTGTTCAGGAGATTGCGAAATGCATACCAAGGTCCATGTTGCCGTCAAGACTATCTCGGCACAAGCATAACCATCTAGAAACACGACATAAATAAACCTAACAAGTCCCTTGGAGAAAACCTTCGCCGCCAACAAACGTGTCTTTCCAGACACAAAATCAGTTGAAAGTGTTCCTAATTTTAGTCACAAGATTTTTCTGATCCACCACAGACCGGTTCAGAAGCCGGAATCGCCGCCATTATCATAGTTACCTGAAGGCTGAAGTCTCCTCAGAAGCTTCTTTGCTTTGGAATAGTATATGTTTCTAGGAGGAACAATTCGGATAACAGTGTTGAGGTAACCGGTGGCCTTTTGAGGGTCCGCAGACCTGATTATATAGGCGCTTTCGTACAAAGTCTTTGCCTTGCTTGCAAGAATCGAAAGTTGCTTTTTTGCGTGTGGCTCACTTGGCTTATACGCCAAGGTCTTTCGGAAGTATCTATAAGCGGCGGGATACTTAGTACTTTGCATGTTGTCCATACCCACGAGAAAGCAAACATTTGCCAAATTCTTTATGATTATATCGTGGTACTTTCCCTTTCCTCCTGAAATTTTCTTATCCAAAGACAAAGCAGATGTAAGAATTTTCATCGCTTCCTTTGCCAGTCCGGTTTTGTGGGCTTTTTCAACTCCTCGTTTATAAACTGAACGGAATTTACGTAACAAAGCAACCTGACTAGAATCACCACGTTCCTGGGCCTTGAATATTGCCCTGTCGATCTCTCCGTTTTTATAAAGAGCCAAGACCTGTCCAGTAGTATGACCTGTTGCACGATGAGTTCTGGGGCGTGATACTCGTCTTCTTCGCCGTCTTCTGTTTGAACGGTCGCGTCGACGTCTTTCCTCCTGATCGATTTGCTTTTGGCAATCCCTTCTCAATTCATCGATTTGAGAATTGTCAGGATCTTTTCTTTTGACCTCATCGAATTTGACCATCGCTTGGTTAAATTTGTCATCCTTCATGAAAGCCAAGCCTTTGTTGATCAAATCGCTTATGACATTTTCATCGATCTCATGTTTCAGCAACTGGGCTTCTGTTGCATACTCGCTCTCTTTGTCAATCCTGGTCAAAGCGGCCATGGCCACATCCCACTGCTTGGCATCCATGGCGATTCGGGCCTGGCCCAGGGCGTTTGAGGCTGACAGTTCCTTTCGAATGTCCTCCTGGTATTCCTTTGCAATTTGACTATCTTCTTTGTATTTCCTTGCCTGTTGAATCTCCAACAAGGCGCCATTCCAATCTTTTTTCTGGACAAGTTCCTTGGCTGAAGCCAAATGCTTTTCAAATAGTCGCTGTTGCTCCAACTGCTTCTGACGTAAAAGTTGTTCCTGGCTGGGCCCGGAGGGAGTCGATGGAAGGATCAGCTTGATTATCAACATGAGCAGAATCAGCCCGCCGAAAGAAGCGGAGACTATCAATAATATTTTTTTCTGTTTCGGATCGGAGGTAATCCTTGAAAGTAACCCACCGGCACCTGTCTTTGTCAACGCGCTGGCATTTGCAACAGTTTCAACTACAGGAGCAGAAGAACCTGGTGATGGTGTGGAATTGTCTTCTTCAGCAATTTCTTCGTGAGCGCCTGGCCATATGAACTGAAGAGTTGTACTCCCAACCTCTATCATGTCACCATCGTAGAGGATTTCCTTTGTGATCTTTTCCCCGTTTAATAGGGTGCCGTTTCCAGAGCCCAAATCAGACAAGACCCAGTCCTTGCCATCGAATTCCACCATAGCATGACGACGGGAACAGGCAATATCAGCAAAGACCAAATCGTTTTCCGGGCCACGGCCAAGGGTGAGTTCATTCGCTGTCAATTCGATCTCGCGACCTTCATCTTCACCTTTTACTACTAGCAAAAACGGAGCATCAGGCTCCAGCTGTTCTTCTGCGTCCTGACCTTCATTGAAGATCATAGTCTTTTCATCAATGGCCGGCCTGTCCGGTGTATCCAAATCGATCCTGGTCTCTCCCATGTCAGGCAATAGCTGCTCACTGTCTGAATCCAACGAAGACCAGTTCAGGGCTTTTCCCATATCCTCACTATCTTGCCCACTGTCCTCACTTTCCAATCCATCGGGAGGAAGGAGATCTTTTGTTTCGTCTTCGAGTTCATCGGGATCCGAGTCATCTTCCCGAGTCTGAACACTGTCGTCAGCCCAGTCAGGTTCATGCTCCCCATGGTCTGAATCAATACCGGTATCGGAAAAGGCCGGGATGCCAGGAGTTTGTTCAGAATCATCCTGCCAATCGGCTGGTTCCGACAGGTCATCATCCCCATCGAAGATCATTTGTGGAGCAGAACTCTGTGTGTCCATTACATCGCTACGGATGGGAACTGATTCAGGAAAGTCCACCTTGTAAGTACTCTCCTCCGGCTCCGGTTCGGGATCATCATACTCGGATTCCTCTATCTCCTGATGTTCTGGAGTATCCTCATCGGCCACATCAGGATCGAATCCTGAGCCGACATATTCCTCAACCTCCATTTGTCTGCCAGGGCTGGAAGCAAAGGAAGAGAGGGGATCTTCATCTGGCAAGTCATCGCCAGAAATCTCGTGAACATCCGAATCTTCACCTTCCAAGTCATCATCAGAAATTTCTTGAATATCCGAATCTTCAACCGCTGAATCATCCGTCAGGAAAGAATCCGAAGAATCTTGCCCTTGATCAGGGTTGTCGACCATATTAGATGGCATTTCCTCTGGTTCCACCAAGATTTCACCCGTGGATTCATCATCCAGGCTCTCGATGATATCTTCATCAGCATCGACTATCTCGATCACTTCATCGTCCGGTAAAAGATCGTCGACTTCTACCACATCTGAATCATGCAGGAGTTCAACATCTTCAGAACTCTGAACCTCTGATTCATCTCTGTCACTTTTGTTTCGCAATGGGGGCATTACGCGACGATTCTCCCTCCATCAGTTGACTTCCTGTAAAGAACCACCGAGTCTGATATATGCTTCTCTGGCCGTTTTATTCCGAGGATCATGCTGATCTGGGAAACGAATCATAAGCAACCTGTAAACTTCCTTTGCTTCTTTCCTCTTTCCATACTTGAAAAGCTTTTCTGCTTCGAAAATTGTCTTATGATAGACCTTGTCTAGTTCCTTGTTGATCTTGTCTATCATCTCCACGGACTCCTGGTACTCATCCGGCCTACTCTTTTCATCCATGAGTTCCAGGAAATCCCGAGCCTTTTCATAAAATTGAAGTGCACGGTAGAGATTGCCAGGCGAGACACCCTTGTTTTTGTATCTCTCTACCGCATTGCTGAACGCCTCCAGGGCCTTTCTCTTGTTTGCAGGGGGTAATGGTTGTTCGGTAATATCACCAACAGCAACAGCCCATTCTTCCTTTGCGTTGGGATCATCTCTATTGATTGTGTTGATGAATTCCACCTTGTTTATCTGATTTTCCAATAGGTGACGGCGCGGAAGATTGATAGTTATGGGGTTAGACCACTGGTCCAGAGTCAGGGGAGCAAACTCAACATGAACACCATTGAGAAGTATCTCGACTTCGTTTTTCGAATCTATTCCACTAACCATGAAAGTCATGGTTGCCCGGCCTGATGCGTACTTGAACTTGAACATTGCACGATACAAGCAGTTTCGCTTTGCTAATTTCAGACCATACGACATGGGTTCATCGCCGGCCCACTCGCCGGCTTTGAGATCCACATCATCATACCATCGCAGGCTCTGAACGATCTTGGTCCCACCGGAAAACAACGCAAAAACAACCAGGAGCAACAAGACTCCCATACCACTGAAAACCATTATTTTTTTCTTCTTGTCCAGGGATAAGATCCAAAGCTTTACTTTCGAAAAGAGGCCAGCCTTTCCAATATCATGACCGGATGCGGAACCTTGCGCTGGCTTGGCCTCAGATTGCTTTTTCCCCTTTCGCATACCTGCTGATTTGATACTGAGACCGTTACCGGAAGACTTACCCCTACCGGCCCTGGCGGGACTACGACTATTACGTGTGGGCCTTGCTTTCCGTCTGGCAGCCTGTGCTCTCCTTACACTTGGCCTGGCGTTTCGTCCCTTTGCCCTGGCGCTTGCCGAACGACCGGGACGAGCTTTTGAACGCTTTTCTTCCGACCTGGCACTCTTTGATCCCGTAGGACCATCGAAACGAATCCGGGCACCACCAGCAGTAATTACATCTCCTGTTTTGATAACCTCTTCTTCTATTTTTTTCCCATTGAGAAGAGTACCATTCGAACTACCCAGATCCTTTATGATAAAGGCTCCACCCTTGTCTCGAATGCTAAAATGTTGCCTGGAGATTCCAGGGTCAGGCAAAACGACATCGTTATCGATGGTTCTACCGATGGTTATCTGGACACGTTCAAAAGAAAATTCACTCCCCTCTTCCGGACCTGAAATGATTTTTAAGGAAAAACCCAACTTATTCCTCCTGAATCAACCATTGGCCGCATCAAAACATGAGTGCAAAGGCCAATAATTACATTCCACCACCACCATAAATAAACTGAAATACAATTGGTCCGAACAGAATCAAAAAAACTGTTGGAAAAATACAAGCGATAAGAGGGAAAAGCATCTTCACAGGTGCTTCATTTGCCAATTTCTCGGCTCGCTGTGTCCGTTCGATCCTAAGTTGGGTAGATTGGATCCTCAAAACTTTTCCCAAACTGGTACCCATTCGATCGGCCTGAATCAAAGCCCCGATGAACTGAGAAAGAGCGGGAAGACCTACCCTGTCGGACATGGCCCTCAACGCCTCCTGACGGGTCTTTCCCATACGCATTTCACGAAGCATCATTGAAAACTCACCTGACAATGGTCCCTGCCTGCCCTTCTTGACCACCGTATCGACAGCAGCCTGGAAATCCAAACCTGCCTCCACTGACAAGGTCAACAAGTCTAGATTGTATGGCAACTCCCTTTTGATCTTGAAATGCCTCTTTACGACCTGGTCTCTCAACCAGATTCCGGGGAAAAGAATGCCGAAAAGTACAAACGCCACCAACCAGCTATAGCCGATCTGGATGTGCATACTGTTTCGTAAAAAATTCAAAAGCATCCAGCCAAACAAAAAAAAGCCCACCGTGCTCAACTCCTGTAAAGCCATGAACTCTTCAGGAGTCAGCCCATCGAGGCCGCCGGCATTGGTGATGCGTTTCGTGATGCTTCGTTCATACCTCGGCCAAATGAACTTCCTGTTGATCACTGCCATACGCCTTAGCATTATCTTCCGCATGGCCTTTAGGGTAGAACGTTCCTCGAGTTCTTTTGCCTCCATGAGGAAACGCTTCAGCACGGCCTCCCATAGGCCATAGACAAGAAAAAACACCCCGGCCATGACAGCCAGGAAGGACAACAAAGTAAGGATTCCGCCTAAAAAATCACCCATTGAGTTCAACCTCGTCTGGTCAAACGTTAATGTTTACAATTTTACGAATGAGCATTATTCCACCAAGTTCCATCAAGATGATAATGCACACCAGCACATAACCGAACCAGTGATCGAACATTGGCTGCATCAGGTCAGGACGCATATAATTCAGAACCAAGCCCAGAGCCACGGGCAAGGCCGCAACAATCCACCCCTGGAGTTTGCCCTGTGATGTAAGTGCCTTGATTTTTCCTTCGAGACGAAAGCGCTCCCTAATGGTTGACGCTATGGTATCGAACATCTCAGCCATGTTTCCACCTAGTTGTCTGGAAATAACCGTTGAGGTAACCACTAGATCCAGATCCTCGCACTGTACTCTTTCCGCCATATTCTGCAAAGCCTCGTCCAAGTGGACCCCGAGCTTGACCTCTCTTACAAACAACGAGTATTCCTGGCCCAAAGGCGCCTCTGCTTCCTGGGCAACATGCTCCATGGCTTGAGGGAAGCTGAGCCCTGCCTTGAAAGCATTGGACATCTGGCTAAGGGAGTCTACCAACTGAATATTGAACTTCTTCAACCTTCGAGCTTTGAATACCTTGACGATGACTCCCGGTATAAAAAAGCCCAAGACACCAAGAATAATGGTGAAAAACGCTCCGAAAAACAAAAGGCCTATAAGCACGAAAAGAGCCGTAAGACAAAAATTCAGGATCAAAAGCTGCCTACCATCGATAAATAAAAACATATCCGAAAGATCATTCATCGATTTTGTAATATATCGTTCCTGATATGTTTCGAATGCCCTGCGAAAAATACCGCTGATCACTATTGTGAACAAAAATACCGCACCCATGACCAACAGCGCGGCGAGACCCTTGTTGAATATGAAGTCCATGAGAATCAGTCCCGTCCTTACCAGCGCTGAGCCTATTGGTTATTGCCGCCGGCACCCAGGCGGAGAATCTTGAGCAATTTCCTCCTCTTTACCCCCAACTCCTTTACCCGTGCTCCGGTCATCAGTGTCTCGATGGTTGTCCGGGCATGCTCTTCCTGAGAACCGATGTCTTCCTGGTTTCGCAACGATAGGTACAGGGTTCCCAACTCCTGGGCAAGGATAACGATCTCCGCCTCTTCCGGTAAACACATGATCGTAACATTGCCATACTCACGATCACCCTCTGCCATGGAATGCACATTGGTGGTCCCGGTAATCTTTCCCGTGGCCAGAACAATTATGTTTTGCAACAGAGTGATGGATACCATCTGGTCTGTCTTGGGATCGCTAAAAGTTCCAAGTATATCCACATGATCGTTTGGTCTTACCCAGCCACCAACACCAGCGGCACCACTTACGACTATGGATACGGCCCGCCCCTTTCTGCTTACAATATTACTGAGGCGTTCGAATGTACCTTCAGAACGGAAATGGCTCCATAGGATCAAATCCCCCCTCTGGAGTGGAACCATCAATTTCTGACCAATCACCTTGTCGAACTGACTGGGCTTGACCACGCTGGGGGTGACGAACTGCTCGGGCATCTTCATTTTCGCGACCATATCGTAATCCAGGACAGTGCCTTCCTGCACGTCCCTGTTTGCAACCACGACCGGGACCAGAGTCCAACCCTCCCTTACCTTTTCCTCCTCGTGTTGGAGCTTTTTCCAAACCAAAAGAGCAGCAAGCAAAGCAAGTACACCCGCGATGATAAGAGGAGTTTTACCCTTCAACATCGGAACTTCTCCTTTCCAATACCAAAAAATACCACTCGACCGGCAAACCAACTATCCGTCAAAGCTAAAGAATATGTCACATTAACAGACTCTTCTAAGGATACCCTGGAATATCCACACCTGTCAAAACCTTTATATCCGAGGTCAATCCTCGACATCGTCAAGACTTCATTGAATGTGATTCAGCGTAATGGGCTTGGCCCATACCCCATTCGAATTGGCGATTCCCTGATCGCGGTAAATTCGTTCTCCCCTCCCGGGCAAACTTGTGGTCAGTGAATCGGTTCCTGAGAGAAAAGGTAGTGTGTTCCGCACGTTGTGCAATGATAGTGTTCTCTGACCTGCCCGTTTGCGCTTTTGGTACAAACATACAACGCAGGGCTGACTTCCTCACCACAGTCGGGACAAAGGTTGGCACCGATGAACCGGAGATACTCCAGTTTCTTGAAACCATCAGGGGACGGGGCGTTCTTGACTCTCCTCGCTGTCCTAAGGTATTCACGAAGTAAAACCTTACTGTTCAAAACCACGTTCCTCCGCAGCCTGCTCTTCGGTCCCCCGCTCCTTGAGACAGGTTCCATTGGCACCAGAACCGCCAGACGGTCGCAGGCGGATTACCAACTCTACCCCGGCAACTATGATAATGAAACATGCAAGTTGAATCATCACAAGTTGATCGCCTGGATCGAGAAAATTCAAATACACAGTCCTGGCCACAGACACACCCAACAATGCTCCGATCAACGTTCTTGTCGGATTTGTTCCACCCCACAGGCCAAGTCGGGCCAATCCCCAGTCGACGAGCGAAGGAAGTGGTACCACAAACAACCACGGTATGTCGTACCATCCGGTCTGTAAAGAGAGACGAAACTGAACTATCAAAACTGCAACAAGCATGGGGTATAGCCCCAGACACCTGGAACAAATCCACAATGGCCTGTTACCCAACCAAACCTGGTAGCAGTGATCGAGATCGCCTGCAAAATGATGTGCGATGAAAAAGCCCCAGAAACCCGGTCCACGACGCAAAGCACGAATTTTTGCGGCTTCACTCACCATTAGTCCATCTTTCTGATATATGAACGCAGATCAAGACCGATCTTTTGCTTCTCGCAATTCCTCTTCTGTTACAATTCCTTTTTTCAGAAGAACATGTATCAGGGCCTGCAGGATTACTGAGTCGATTCCGTCAACTTCAGATGCACTCTTGGGTCCTACACTTATCGGCTTGTCTGCAAAAGATGCCGGCTGACGATCAGACCCCTTAGCTTTTTTCAATCCAACCCTGGAAAGAAGTTCCTTCATGGCGTCGGACTTTATTCCATCATCAAGCTCAGTTGCAGAACTTACGTCCGTAGTTGGGACTGAATCTTCAGGCTCGGAGGCTGTTACCTCGTCACCGCTTTCAGGTTCCCGTTTCTCAGGGGCCATAGGCATTTGAACAATTGTAGTGACTTGATCCGAAATCGAGGCCGAACTTTTCATGGTGGCAGGATCTACTCGCATGGTTGGACCGGTTCGCTGTTGCTGTGAAAGTACCTCGTTATCTGACTCGTCGGAAACCGCTTCGGTGGAGGATGTCATAGTATCGAGGTTTGCAGTGTTTCCGTCTGCAGGATTTTTGTCTGCTGTGTTTTCATTTTCCGATAACACACCGAGCACGTCGTCCAAGTCCAACTCGGAGTTTCCTGAAAAAGGATCATCTACAGGGGCCTGAGGCAAAGACAACTCAGGCGGTGTAGGAGCATCGTGTACGGGATCAGGATCCAGGTCAGGAAGATCATCCAAGGGATTTTTCTCCATCTCCACACCTGGAAAATCGGCGACTGTGGGATTGACTTCAGAATAAGGGTTGTCTTGTCCAAGGTGCATTCCAAGTGATGAAGCACCGTCAGACGGGTTCGTAGAACCCGAAAGTTCCTCTACGACCTCCAAGTCCTCTAAGATTTCCAGCTCTTCCAGTT
>CAYSLH010000092.1:0-15945 GCA_964431605.1 uncultured Myxococcales bacterium | reverse complement strand
TAGAAGGTATTCAAAGGTTTTTTCTGCGGGAGTAGACTGTTGAAAGAGATGCTGGACCACCCCTTTTTCCTGTCTTATCAGGTGGGTCTCAACCTGGCCGTAAACGCCATACGGGATTCATACCTGGTGGTGGATGGTCCCAACTGTGTCATTTTTCGCACGTCTCAGATCCAGGGAAACCACGACTGGTGCTCGGACTTGTTACGCTCCAGCGGATTACACAGGGTTGCTGATACGGATTGCACCACCGAACGAGCTGCAATAGGTGACGACAGGCTTTTGCTGGAACGACTTAGGATGGTTGACCAGCAGCCTGATTGTGCCCTGGTGATGCTATCGAGCATGAGCCCTGTCGCAGTAACAGGAAGACAATACGACAAAATCATCAAAGAAATGGAACCGGAGTTTTCCAATCCAGTAGTGACCATTCCATGTGGTTCCCTCGAGGGAGATTGGCTCCATGGATACAGCAATACACTCCACAGCCTGGCAGAGCAACTCCCTCTAAAAAAAGGAAAACTTTGCGAGAAGAAAGTCGGCGTGGTTGGTTATCTTTGGGATCGAAATGAAGGGGATCACAAAGCAAACAGGGATGAGTTGGAAAGACTCCTTGGTGAAATCGGTCTCGAGACTGTCAGTTGGTGGTTGGGAGGAAATCGCGTAGATGAGTTGTCCGCCATTGGTGAGGCACGTACCATTATTTCTTTTCCACATGCTCGTACGGCAGCTCAAACCCTGGCAAAACGCACAGGAGCCAATCTCATAACCTGCGACCTTCCCATGGGACTCGAGGGCACAATCTCTTGGCTGAGACAAATCGCAACTCCCCTTGGGCGTTTGAAACAGGCCGAAGAGCTTGTGGATCGATATCTGGAGACAATCCTCCCCAAACTCAAGTGGATTGTTCCCCATGGTCTTTTTGGAAAAAACATAGTGGTGGTGGCTGACCCCTATCTGGGACTTGCCACCAGTCGCGCCCTGGAAGAACTTGGTTGCAACATTGTTTTGAGAGCAAACTGGAGCAATGTTCCAATTCCTGATTCATCAACCGAACAACCATATCAAACAGAAGGAAAAATTTTAGACAAGCCCAGCCCTGGTTTCTTTTCACGAGAATTGAAAATCATCATGGAGTCAGAAGGCGTCGACCTCATCATAACGAATTCCAATGCGCTGATTTCCCATGTTAATGAGAGAAATACAGCCCGGATTCCTTTCCTCGAATTGGGATTTCCTTCTTTCTACACCCACCATCTGTATCCAAGTCCATATATGGGCTTTGGAGGAATTTTGCGCTTGGTGGACAGGGTTTACAATGCATTGAGCAAAGGATACGTTCAATCTGCAACAAAGTTCGATCCAACGAAAAGTGACAGGTAGTGAAAATGGAAAAAATCGCTTTTTATGGTAAAGGAGGCATAGGCAAGTCCACAGTCGCTGCTGGAGTCAGCATGGCTCTGGCCATGGCAGGAAAAAGGGTCCTTCACGTGGGTTGCGATCCAAAGCACGACTCCACTGCTACTTTGGTAAAAGAAAAAAAAATAACCACTCTCATTGACATGATTTTCTCTCGCAAAGTCGGTGAATTAAATCGCGATGACCTGATAATGGAAGGAAAATTAGGAATAGACTGTGTTGAGGCAGGAGGCCCTGAACCGGGAATTGGTTGTGGAGGAAGAGCAATTTCGAGAATGTTCGAGGTATTTGAACAAATTGGGCTAGTTGACGACGAGAAATATGATGTAGCCATTTTTGATGTTTTGGGCGATGTGGTATGTGGGGGATTTGCGGCTCCCCTAAGAGCCAGTATTGCTCCCAAAGTGGCAATCGTGGTGAGTGAAGAGATGATGGCAGGTTACGCTGCAAATAACATATCCAAAGCCGTCTTGCATTACCTGGATAATGGTGCATGTCTTGCCGGTCTGGTACTGAACATAAGGGACAACAAATCAGACAAAAAGCCTATTTTCAGGTTGGCAGAAGCTATCAATACAAAAATACTGGTGGAAATTCCCAGAACTCCCAAGATTCTCGAAGGCGAGCTTCGCAGAGCCTGTGTCATGGAATATGCACCTAAGACAAAAGCAGCCAGAAATATCGCAAAGCTATCCAATGTACTCATCGAGATGCAACCATCCCATTGTACACAACCTTTGCCGGTTGAACTGGAAAATGTTCGGGAGATAATGCTGGGGAAGGGGAGTTGATTGATTGCCTGCTCAAGTCGAACCGAGAATAGACGTAAAGGTCGGTTTTGCCTGTAATAATCACTGCAAGTTTTGCGTGCAGGGAAACAAACGAGAGAAATTTGGACGCAAGTCTTTTCAGCGACTGGCAAATATTCTAAAATTGAATGCAGCCAAGAGACCAGGGGTTGTTTTTACAGGCGGAGAGCCCACTCTGCATCCGGACCTTGTTGAACTGGTTCGGATGGCATCTGCTCTAGGCTATTCGTCCATACAGATTCAATCCAACGGCAGGATGTTTTCCTATGCAGGATACTGTGAACAACTGGTAAGAGCCGGTGCAACCGAGTTTTCTCCGGCATTACATGGGCACGACCCAAATTCCCATGACTATCATACCAGCGTTTCCGGATCCTTTGAACAGACAGTGCAAGGAATTAAAAACCTGAAATCCATGGGCCAGAGAGTCATAACCAACACAGTAATAACCAGGTCCAATTTTCGTCTGTTACCTAATATCGCACAGTTATTGGTAGAACTGAAAGTTGACCAGTTCCAGCTGGCCTTTGTGCATCCAGTGGGTTCAGCAGGCCCTGAAATGAACTTTGCGTCCATTGTCCCACGGTTCCAACTTTTGGAACCATACCTTCATAAGGCATTGGAAATAGGTCTGAACGCGGGTTGCGTGGTCATGACAGAGGCTGTCCCTTTTTGCTTCATGAAAGGCTATGAAGAGTTGGTAGGCGAAAAAATAATGCCGAAAACTAAAATTTTCGATGCCGAAGGAATCATTGAAGATTACGAAGAATATCGATTGGCTCAAGGTAAGGCAAAGGGTGAGGTCTGCCAAGGGTGCAAGGCAAACTCATTCTGCGAAGGCCCTTGGAGAGAATATACAGAACGATACGGTTGGGAAGAATTTAAAGCGCTGACTTAATATTTGTTTACATAATCCTGCTTATGTAAACTTCACAAGAAGAACAAGAAAAAATGGCTAATCTCGGCTACATTCAGTTAACAAGAATATGCAACCAGAACTGTCTTTTTTGTTCAAACCCTGAAAACCAAAATATCATTTCACTTGATGATGCCAAATCCCAGTTACTCGAACTGAAAAACAAAAACTATGATGGTGTTATCCTGACGGGTGGTGAACCAACGCTCCATAAACGGTTAAAGGATATTATCGCTTTATCAGTAAAGCTAGGTATAATTCCAAGGATTATCACCAACGGACAGGTTACGTCAAAATCTGGGTATCTGAAAAGCCTACAGGATGCTGGTCTCGATCATATTCACATTTCCATTCACTCGATGAGGGATAATGTCCAGTCGTATTTGACTCAAAATCCTGAATCTTTAAAAAATCTCAAAAAAACTCTGGATGAGGCAGCAAGAATTCAAATAACCGTAGATATAAATACTGTTATTTGTGCTCAGAACTCTGATCACTTAGACGAAACAGTCAAAATCATCGTCGATCGTTGGCCATTTGTTAAGCATTTCGTTTGGAACAACATGGACACGAAGATGAACAGAGTTAAAGAGAGCCCGCAGACCGTGCCAAACCTTTCCGACTTAGAACTATCTCTTTTCAGAGCCATGTCTTTTCTGGAAAAAACAGGTCGAACATTCAGGGTTGAACGGCTTGCTTTATGCTACATGGCAGATTTTCCATGGGCATCTACAGAAACAAGGAAAATCGTAAAAGGTGAAGAACGAATCGTGAATTTTCTTGATGAAAAGGGAAAAGTAAATCAATCCGAGTTTGTTCATGAAAAATCAAAAGTTTGTTCGAGTTGCTCTCTGGATTCTATTTGTGCTGGGCTGTACGATTCAGGTGGAGCCTATGATCCCAGGGAACTATATCCAATTTTTCTGGATACCGCGCCTATAATAAAAAAAATCAAAAAGCAGCCAAAGAAGTAAGAGAAGAAGGCCAGAGAAAGACCACAAAAGCAAGCCCCTAGATGCAACGTCCGATAAGATATATTATGTCAACTAAGAATATGGGTTTGAAATAGCCGACTCCCGGATAGTTCAGTTTCATAAAAATATCTTTTAGGTTGTTTTGTCTCGAACTAGTTTTTCAATGGTTGGCTGGTCAGCTGGTGGAAAATCAAAAGAGTCAAGGTCAGAGATACTCACCCACTTGAAATCATTGACGGCAATTTTTTTTAATTCGCCATCCAGAATCGAACAACGATAAACGTGAAAATCCACGGAAAAATCCGGATATGAATAAACTATTCCAGCAAAGTGTTCCAGAACTTGAATTGAAACATTCAACTCTTCTTGAATTTCTCGCATGAGTGCCTGTTCGTCCGATTCTCCTGGTTCGACTTTTCCACCAGGAAATTCCCATTTTAGTGCCATAAATGCCTGAGGTCTTCGTTGGGTAATCAAGACCCGGGCCTGGCCATCCTGTATGAGTGCTGCAACAACTCGGATTACAAGCTTGGTAGAATCATTTTTTGGATTGGAAATATTCATGATGAAGATGAATCAGTTTACCAGAGACATTCCATAGAGAGTTTGCCCATTGGATATCCAAAAAGCCTTGTTCCCATGAATCGTTGGAGCTGAATTTGAACCCTTTCCTGGATTGAAGACCTGAAGAAGCTGACCTGTCCTCGCATCGAGAACAAGCAATGAATGCTCTCCTGATGAGACCATAATCCAGGTTTTAGTAATGATCGGTTTGCTCAAAGCACCCTTTCGTGCATCGAAACGCCATATGAGTCTTTTAGATTTAGTATCAAAAGCTTCGATCTTCGAATCAGAAGTCGAATAATAAACGACTCCGTTTTTACTCATGGCCATGGATGAAATAATTTTTGCTTTGTGGGTCCACTTGATTCTCAAATCAGAAGTAGCCATGGCAACGAGCCCTTCTGAATAAGTTCCAAACAACACCGTGTCTTCATCAATGAAAACAGGTTCACTGTCCACATCTGAAAATCCATCAGTGGACTTGGATAGTTTTTTCAGAGACAGGACCGACCCATCGTCAAGAGACAATTTAGCCACCGAACCATCAGAAAATCCAACGAAAACAGCCCCATCATGTACCATGGGCCTGGATATTCCCTTGAGTTGAAACTTACCCGAAGGAACATCTCTCTTATATGTCCAAAACCATTTTCCTGTCATGGAGTCTAGACAGGTCAATTCATTGGAATCAGTAGCAATTATAAGCTTATCAGATTCCAGTAGCGGAGTGGCGTCGATGGATGAAGACGCAGTATAACTCCACAACAATCCTCCATCTGTCTTTCTCCAGGCAAAAAGCTTTCCAGCACCAGTGCCGGCGTAGACTATTCCGTCAGAGACCAGAGGTGTTGCGTCAAAAGGACCTTCCACCAGATTCGTCCATAGAGTTTTACCTGTCCTGGCATCATAGCATCCGAAAATCCCTGAAAAACTGCCTACAAAAACCCTCAGCCCGTCAGAGTCCACTGCAGGACTTGAAAATTGATCTTTTTCCACCGGTTCGGAGTCGGAACTACTCAAAGAGACTCTCCATAGAACCGACAAGACACTATGCTGAACCGCCCTCGCAGGATACTCAGGAATTTCGTTACGCACAGGAGGTGCGAATATTTTTTGATTAGACAGGGTTCCACAAGCGCCTAAAACCATAGAGAGAAGAAAAACTGAGGTAATGTTACGAAGCAATTTGGAGGCCTTTTTCAACCATTGGAGGTACTGGGAGATTTTTCCACGGTTTTTTCTGTTTTTTCCGGTTCTTGTGTTTTTTCAACCTTGGGCAATACGGATAACCTCTCCTGGATTTCTTTCATGTATGGATGGGCTGGAAATTCATCCAAGGCTGCTTGGAATTGCTCTGCGGCTTCTTTCAACTTTCCCAACTCTACTTCCATTCGCGCCATGTGATACAAACCCCTTGCTCGATGGCTTTCGAAAGGAGCTACTGTCAGCCGTTTGTATTGTTCGAGAGCCTTGTCGAACTCCCCTTTCCCTTCCAGTGAAGCGGCGATGCCTTCAACCGCAAAAGGAGACAGTTCTCCATCGGAACCTTCTTTTTTCAGATATCGCTCGAAGTTTTTCACAGCCTCGTCATACTCTCCCAACATACGATGGGTCTCTGCAATAAAGTAGACAGCCAGAGGAGTAGTTCTGGAGCTTGGAAATTTCTTTTCCATGGCTTCAAATGCTTCGAGCGCTGCACGGAGTTTTTTCTCCTCTGATGTAAATACCTGTTCGGCTGAGCTGGTATCCTGATCGTCACCTTCCTTTATGACTGGTGCATCCAGGATTTTTCTTGCCTTGACGAATGCAGCAGACGCTTTTTGTATCTCGTCTTCCACGTACCATCGCCAGCCAAAAAAGGCGATAACGATCACTATTGATAAAGCCATGGCCCCAGCCAGCAGCATTTTGTTTTCGTTTGCCCAGTTTAGGGTTTTCTGAGTAAAAGACATGAACTCGTCAGGTTCTTTCAGTGCCTTTATTCCTTTTATCTTCGCTTTATTTGCCACCTGAACCTCCTGTGGGACTCAATTCATCCTTACAAAATGGAAAAATCGAGGGCTTACATTACGCCAGTGATTCCAGACCTGTCAATGAAAACAATCTACTTCTTTTCTTGATTCCACAGGCCTTCACGCAATAGGATTCAATCTATGAATTTCCGGTTCAAAACTCCGGCATATGTATTCATTTTTTTTTCTCTTCTGAATGCTTCACTTGCCAAGGCTGAAGCGTGGGAGATTCGCTTGGGGCTCGCTCCCGTGTTTGGGACCGAATTTCGTTCTGATCTCAAACAAGGCCTCGGTGCTCAAGCCTATTTCGATTTGGGAATAAATGACTATGTTTCCATTGAACTTGCAGGCGGTTATGTCAACCATTTCATGGGTCAAGGAACCGCATATGAAATTTTTGATATTGGACTCGGGGCTACGTTCAACTTGGACGTGATAGCGTTTGGTGTGGGCCTTGCCTGGGTGCCTTTTGCCACAGTGAGGCTCGGATTCCTGCAGTCACGAGCCGATTCGTTAGTTATTGAATCTGGCATGGGGGTGGCGTTGGCACTGGGGTTGGATTATGTATTCGATGAATCATTCAGTGTTGGTATTGCTTTTGATTATAAAGGTCTTGTGACGAACTTCAATGGACTTCCTGCATACCTGGGCATAAGCTTACGGCTGGGTCTTAGGTGGCTCGATTTTTAGGTCTCTTTCACTTTGGTATTTTTCCCGTCTATGGGCCAATATCGTTCCTGCATTACCCTTGCCAGCTCCGTACAAAGAAGCAAAATAATCGCCGAGTAGAAAATCCACACTATGATTACGGCTGGTGTCGCCAGAGAGCCATATAACAAACTGAATCTGGCCAATCCCTCCAGGTAGTATCCGAAGATTTTCGAAGCGAGCATCCATAGGATTGAGAACATGAATCCTGCAAACAAAGAAGCCCTGTTGCGGATTTTATGATTTGAAAAGTACTTTAGGAGAATATAAAAGACCACTGTTCCTGTTATGATGGTTACCGTGATGCGGGCGAGTAAATAGCGTTGCATGGCGTCATTGATGGCGGAAGCAAAGTCTCCATGACGACCGGACACCACAGATGTTCCGATAACGGTGATGTAATGAACCGAAAGAAAAACCAGACCCAGTGCCAGCAGAAAAACAACGAAGAGAAGTTGATGGGCAACCAGTGAACGATGTCGGCTTGTATGGAAAACCCTTGCAAAAGCCAACTCCAGAGAACGAAAAACAAGTCCGGATGTCACCACCAGCACCACGAGTCCCGTAACTCCAAACGCTTCCCTGTTTACAGTGATGCTATGCAGCCTGTCGATGAAATCCTGTGTTGCAAAAGGAAACACGGCTTTGACATAGTCTGCGAGCTGTAAAAATAAAGTTTCTTGTCCACCGTGTCCCTGCCCAAGGTATTCCAACACGTATCCTGACAAAGAGAGCATCAGCAACATGAACGGGATCAAACTCAACACGGCATAGAAAGAAATTGCGGCAGCCATGATGTGACAGTCGTCACTCACAAAACCACGCACCGTATGATTGATGGTTGCCAGCGGTCCATGCAGGTATGGTACCTGGTACAAATCCAGCGCAAATTTCCTGGCCCATTTACTCAAAGAGCTAACAACCTCTCCGGGTCCTTTCACTTGCGCTTCCTCCTTTTCTTTTTGTTTTTCTTGTCCTTGTTCCTGGACTTCAAGATCAACTTTAGTGCTGTGCCTTTAAATGAGAATCTTTCTCTGAACTGATGATCAAGGTAACGCCTGTAACTTACCGGAAACCGACTTGGATCATTTACCCATGCAATAAAAGTCGGCGGATGCACCCCTGCTTGCGTAATATAGTAAATCTTCCCTCTTCTTCCCTTGATTACTGGTGGCTGTTGTCGCTGCAAGGCCTGTTCCACCAAGCGGTTCAGTTCACCTGTTCCAAGCCTTACCCCGGAGTTTTTCCAGGCCAGTTGCACCTTGGGAAGCAACTTACCAATCCCTTTTCCGGTAAGAGCGGACAGGTAGACAACTGGTGCATAACTGACGAACCTCATTCCATACTTGAGCAAATCATCGTATTTTTTTCTTTGTTCGGAATCCAAAAGATCAGTCTTGTTCACCACAACCACCAGTGGACGTCCTCTATCGTGGACCAACCTCAAAAGACGGGCATCCTGGTCGGCAAACGGTTCAGACGCATCTAAAACCACGATGGACACATGGGCTCGCTGCATGGATCGGAAAGCCGCAACTACACTATAGCGTTCCAGTTTTTCGCTTATCCGCCCTTTTCTTCTCACCCCGGGAGTATCCACAAGCAAATACTCTTTACCTCGCAGGGAAAAAGGCAGGTCCACAGCATCCCTGGTGGTTCCAGCTATGGTTGAGACCATTTGTCGTGATTCACCTAAAAGGCGGTTTGCCAATGATGATTTTCCAACGTTAGGCCTTCCAACCAAGCATATGCTCAAACGTTTGGGGGAATCTTCATGCTCAGGAGAAGTTGAAAAAAATTCTTCTGATCCAGTATCCGGTTCGACCTCAGCAAATCCCTCTCCAGTGAGGATTTCATCCAACTGTTCAGCCATTCTACTCAGGCCGCTTCCATGGGATGAGGAGATGGGAATAAAATCCAGGCCAAGTTCATGAAATTCCAGTTCCTGTCTGGTGGAGCCAGGATCCATCTTATTTATGAGGCAAATAAATGGCTTGCCGCTTTTTCGAAGTACGTCCGCGACAAGATGGTCCACAGGATGAACACCGGATTTTCCGTCACAAAGAAAAAGGATCAAGTCAGCCTCTTGTACTGCAAGATGAGCCTGACTCACGGCCGCCTGAGAGAGCTCATCGTCTGGCGTCGGGTCGAGGCCTCCCGTGTCTATCAACACCACTTCTCTGTTGGCCAGTCTGCAGTCTACGAACAATCGATCCCTGGTAACACCTGGCTCATCCTCGACTATGGCCACCTTTCTTCCTGCCAGCCTGTTTACCAGGGTAGACTTGCCCACGTTGGGCCTTCCGACTACTGCGATGAGAGGTCTCATTTGTTTTCGTATCCAACCCTTCTTAGCCCGGCCATACTATGGGACCATCTTTTGGCAACTTTTATCCTCAAATCCAGATGAACCCTGCAGTTGAGCATTCTCTCTATGGATCGCCTGGCACCGGAACCAATTTCCTTCAGCATCTTGCCCTTTTTTCCTATGAGGATCCCTTTCTGGCTATCTCTCTCTACGTAGAGTACCGCACCTATGGCGATGAAAGGAGATTTACCCGGCAAGTCCTTGAATGACTCTGTTTCCACCGCCAGGCTATATGGAAGTTCCTGTCCGACACGAATGATTGCCTGCTCTCTTATGAACTCCGCCACGAGTAGTCTTTCAGGTTGATCAGTCACCATGTCCTGAGGAAAATACCTTGGCCCTTCGGGAAGTCTATCTACGATTGCCCGTCCCAACTCTTGCAATCCATCTCCTTTCAGTGCGCTGATTGGAATAAGTTCCTCGAAAATTTCCTGTTCCGAATAAGATGCCAGCAATGGCAGGAGATCGTCCTTTTTCTTCATCCTGTCGATCTTGTTTACGGCCAGAAGACTTGGTTTTGAACTCTTTTTTACCTCTTGCACAATCCACGAGTCTTTTTCGATAGCGTCAGGCTGTTTTGCCTTTCCAACTGCTTCCACGATGACGACCACTAGGTCCACATCACCAATGGCCGACCGAGCCTCCCCAAGCATGAACTGGTTCAGTGCCTTTTCTCTTGCGTGCATTCCAGGAGTATCCACGAACACGATTTGAGCATTGTCCATATTGATGACACCCATGATACGAGTCCTCGTTGTCTGAGGACGACGGGTGGCAATGGAGACAGTCTGGCCCACAAAGGAATTCATGAGCGTGGATTTGCCCACGTTGGGTCTTCCAATGAGAGCCACAAAACCTGACCTGAAAGCAGGCTGTTGCCCATCTCGAAGACTGGGTGAACTCACTTCTTATCCTCCTTGCTCTCGTCTATATCACCTGCAACCATTGAAAGAGCATTTTTTGCTGCATCCTGCTCAGCAGCTTTTTTACTCTTCCCCGTGCCTGTTGCAAGTACCTTGGAGCCACACCTGACACGGACGTTGAATATCCGGTCGTGATCCGGGCCTGAAAAGCTCACCAGATCATACTTTGGTTGGCCTAGGGACTTCATTTGGATATACTCCTGAAGGCGACTCTTGGAGTCCATTCCAATTATTTCATTTTTTACATTGGCCAGTAACTTGCCGATGGTGTTTTTGATGATGGTTTGCGCAGCAACCATTCCACCATCTATGTATGCCGCTGCCAAAACAGCTTCAAACACATTTGCAAGAATGGATACTTTCTCTCTTCCCCCGCTCTTTTCCTCTCCCCTTCCCAACCTGAGAACATCCCCCAGCCCAAGGGCCAAAGATTCCTTTGCGAGACGTTTACCATTTACAAGGGAAGCTCTCATTTTTGTCAATTGTCCTTCAGGAGCTTCTGGGTACTGTTCCATGAGCATCTGGGCTACGATGAGGCCAAGGACCGCATCTCCGAGAAACTCGAGTCTCTCGTTGTGTAAGACATGATCAGCTCCCGACGCCTCGTTGGTAAACGATCTGTGGGTCAATGCTTGCTGTAAAAGTTCCAGGTCTGAAAATCTTACCCCAAGCCGATACTCCAGGGCTCGCAACGCTGGTATGTCCATGTGGTAACTCAAATTTTCATGCTCCAATGACAACCGTACACAACAGTTCATCTCCTTGCTGCGATACTGCTCGTACCTTTACCAAATTTCCGACTGCATTTGTGTTCAATAACTTGAGTTTCCTGTAGTGTTCACTTTTGCCTTCCGTGTGACCCTTTAGCACCTTCTCGCCCAAAAGCATATGAAACTTGCCCAGTCCAGAACAAGTAAAACTGTTCCACTTATTGCGCCCTATGTTTCGCAATCGTTTTGCCCTCTCCTTGATAGTTATGTCGGCAACTTTTTTTTCCATGGTCGCAGCACGGGTTCCTGGTCTCGATGAAAAAGTGAAGACATGAAGGTAATCCAGGGCCAGTGAGTCCACGAAGTCTTCCGTGGTATCTGCCATCTTATCCGTTTCACCCGGAAATCCCACAAGCACATCCGCCCCGATGGATGCTTGGGGAAATACTTTTCGCAACTTGTCTATGGTCTTGTGATACTGAGAGGGGGTATATGGCCTTGCCATGCGTTTTAGTATCTCGGGATCTCCACTCTGTAGTGGTACGTGAAAATGTCGACAGACAAACTCATGTCGGCTGATGGATTCCAGTAACTCATCCGTCCATTCCTGGGGTTCGACAGAACTCAGCCGAACACGTGCTACTCGTCGTCGAAATTCAACTGCAATTGCGTCTAGCAACTCGGCGAGAGAAGTCCTGCTGGAAAGATCGGTTCCGTACCTTCCGAGATGAATGCCTGTCAGGACCAATTCCTTGTGACCGGCGTCCAAAAGCCTTTTGACCTCGGAGATTACCCATTCTTTTTGCATGGAACGTTGCTGACCTCGAACCAGTGGAATGGTGCAATAGGTGCATCGGGCATCGCATCCATCTTGCACTTTCACAAAGGCTCTCTTTCTTCCCAGCCTTGAAAACGAAGATCTTGGATTTTGAGGCATCAGGCCTTGTTGTCTTTCCATACCAAGGAGTTTTGCTATATCCTGTGCGTTTCCTGGCGTAAAAACCTTTTTCACATTTGGATACTCTTCGAACTTTTCTTTCTGATTTACAGCACCGCAACCAGTGACGATGACCGGAAGGTCGGGAAATCTGCCGGACAAACTTCCAAGAAACTTTCTACAATCCCTGTCCGCTTTGTGTGTGACGGTGCAGGTATTTAGCACTACCCCATCAGCCAATCCTGGTTCATCTACCAACTCGAAAAAATCCTGGCCCAAAAGATCGACGATACTGGCTGCATCAGCCAGGTTCACCTTGCAGCCCATGGACTTGATATATATTTTTTTCTTTTTGGACAATGCCTTGCTCTCAACTTTCAGGATGCAGAATCTATGACAGCTCGTGTAGTCAAGCAACTTTCATCAGCAGCATATCTTGTGGCAAAAGGAGATACAGGGAGATCATCGTGTCTCGAACGCACCAACGTCCGGTCCGTCTCCCATGTAATCAATCGTTATTCCCTGTCCCGAGCTGACCGTGACCTGCCGATCCAAAGTGATGGTCTTGGCCAGTTGGTCAACATGCGTCACCACGGCCCTGGTGTTTGTTTCCGCCAGCCTTATTGTGTCGCCCTGCTCACCAGGAATTTCGAATCCATCGAAAAACCAAGTGGCATCATCAACCACAATCACCTTGCTGCTTGCTGTCTGCCGAACGTGAGTAAGAAAAGCACCTCCATCCACTAGATCACTCTGTGTAGAAATGTGAAAGTCGTTATTGTTCACGTCTTCGAAACCTGGAGAGACCTCTAAAGTACCCTTTATTAGTTGTGGATAGTTTTGTTCCCACCACGAGATTTCATGCTGTTGATCCCAACCTGGGCTTCGCCATCCATATGTTACCAACCAGGAATCACCCATATGTTGTTCGTCGAAAAAGATGCAATTGTTACGCAATTCAAAGCCATCGAGCCTGGAGGTCTTTACTTGTACCGGTTTTCCCGCAAGCACGTTTACCCACCAGTCCCACCTTGTGTCATTTGCCACAAAGGTGCTGGCTGCGAACACGTTATTGACAAAGAGGTTGTCAAAAAATGTTTCTCCTTCAGCCATGTCCAGTCCAGCAAAATCTGTCCCGTAAAACACGTTGTTGTAGACACGGTTTCCAGTGTTGTGCCTGGCTTCCTGGCCATACAGGGCCATTCGCAGGCCAGGACCGGTGGTGGAGTGAAAGATGTTGCGTCTGATTATCCCGTCCTGCCCTGCATATTGGATCCCGGAATACGGGGAGTGATTGCCAGACGACGGGACATAAGCGAACTCGTTTCCCTCCACCAGATTTCGCTTGGTGGCATCGTAATCGTGGATATCGCTCTGACCATCACAATCGTATATCTCGCCGATTTTTTCCTGGTCGTTGTACAGGTAGTTTCCACGGATGATATTGTAGTCACCACACCTAATGGCCCAAAGAGCATGACCGGCGTTGATCATTCTGTTTCCTACAACAACGTTTCGCTCTGCATCCACCATAGCCATTGAATCTTCAGGATTGTCCTTTATCAGGTTATTTTCTATTCGGTTATATGTGCTATGCAACATGTAGAAACCGGATTTTGACCCAGCTCCCTCATCAGTGGCTCCAAGGAATTCATTATCTCTTACCAGGCAATGGTCTGATTCATCCAGGTAGATCCAACGGGCCGTGTTCTCGATGGACAATCCCTGTATGATGATATAGCTAAGCCCTGAAAGAACGATGGCAGGACGCAGTTGGCCCGAAAAGACGGCTCTCTCACCCGGATAGGCCATGAAAACCAATGGTTCGTCTCGAGTACCTGAAGCTGATGGGCTAAGTTGCTGGGTGTAACTTCCCCCTCGAAGCATCACCGTATCGCCCGCGGCCGCTATGGCTGCAGCATCATCAAGGGACTGGAATGCTCTTTTGTTACCTTGGCCACAAGAGCGGGAGCTTTTGTCATAATTGTCACATTCGGGTACAGAGATGTATGGGTCTACAAACATGGTTGCCTGCTCTATTGTATTATCGTCGCCACCATCAACATCACCCATTTGGCCATCAGCACCAGGGTCGCCATCAGAGGCTACGTCTCCATCCGAATACAAATCTCCATCAACTCTGTTATCCCCTCCATCATCGAGGACTGGCTCAGAACCAGCATCCACACCAGCATCCATACGTTGATTTTCCGATACCTTTCCCGAACAGCAATTCATTGTCAGAGCTAAAAAAAATATCATCGGATAAAATTGAAATTTTCGCATTCCATAGCCTCCGGGTCCATCTGGTTTCAGACCTCGAACCAAAAAGATATTACTTTGATTGAATTATTATCACAATCCGATCTAATCTATTTCAGAAGATAAAACTACCCAGAGGCAAAATGAACGCTAAAAATCCATTGCAAAATCAGGATTTTATCGTGCTAGTACTGGCAGTTCAGTTGGGGTTCGTCAGTGCAGACAAAGTGATGGCATTGGCTTCTGCCTGGATGACTGATCCATCCACTTCGTTGTCCAGAAGGATGCAAGACGAGGGTCTTCTCTCACGAGAAAAACGAATCATGCTCCAAAAGCTTGCTGATGAGTCCATTTCGGCTCACGGAGGCAATGCTTCACTGGTACTGGCTTCCATGGGTGCTGAAAAAATAATCAACGAAACATTCTCAGGTTCGGTGGTAATCGAACCAGATGGTCGACTCGTTACCTCTCCGAGATCTGAAGAACCAGCTACCAGGGAAGATAAAATTCAATCAGTGGATGAATCCATCTCTGATGTTTTTGAAATCACTCCCATGGCAAAAGATCGATACGAATTCGGTCAGGAGCACGCACGGGGAGGCCAGGCAAGGATCCTCCTGACCAGGGACAAGCACATAGGCAGACAAATCGCATGGAAGGAACTTCTTCAAAAACACACGGCTACAAAGACATTTCGAGGAACATCTTCAGAAAGGCTTTCTTCTAAAGAAGCACGTTTTTTACGGGAGGCCAGGATTACCGGCCAACTGGAACATCCGAACATCATCCCTGTATATGAACTTGGGTACCGGGATGATGGGACGATATATTACACCATGCGTATGGTCCGTGGCATGACTTTGGCCCATGCCCTCAAGGAATGTGAAACACTCTCGGACAGGCTTCTTTTATTGCAACATTTTGCCGACATGTGTCACGCCATTGCTTTTGCCCACAATCGTGCTGTCATCCACAGGGACATTAAACCTCAAAATGTAATGGTTGGTGAATTCGGTGAGACCGTGATGCTCGATTGGGGGTTGGCCAAAGTCAGCGGCAAAAAGGATCTCGGAATTGGTGAGTTGGAGCAACAGGTCCAATTCCTCCAAAAGGGCAGCCAAACCGCTACCATCGAGGGTTCTGCCCTGGGAACCCCTGCCTATATGAGCCATGAACAAGCAGAAGGGCTCATAGACGAAATCGACGAAAGATCCGATGTTTGGGGATTGGGCGCGGTCCTGTATGAAATTCTTACAGGAAGAGCCCCGTTTACCGGTGAAAGCCCTTATGAAATAATAGGTAAGGTAATGAAAGACCCGGTTTGTCCGGTCCAGGATATATCTCCG
>CAYSLH010000091.1:0-15989 GCA_964431605.1 uncultured Myxococcales bacterium | reverse complement strand
CAGCGCATCTTGTCATCCCGCCCTGCACAGGTATAAAGGTAGAGTTGTAATCATGTAGAGACACCAGAGTGCCGTAAGCGTTTACCCCAGTCACAACCGCCACATAACCAGGCCATGCCAGGTTTACCCATCGGACAGAGCCATCAGATGGGTCCCAGGCTACCAGGACATGGTGCAACGCCCGATCGAATGGAGTGCGATAATCCAGCCTCCTCGTGGAGAGGGTCTTGACGGGCCCCTGCACATAGCTTCCCCAACAAGAATGGGAGCGACACCCGGTAAAATAACTCCAATCACCAAAGGTGTTGAGCAGCTTGATATCCACCTCATCGAATGCAGCATCGGGTTTTTGGGATTTTACCCCTTGAACTATCCCGGTAATCTCCTGCTCCACCCCTGCCGGAAGCCAAACAGTTGGGGCTATGGCAGAGCGAGCAATTTCATAGTTACCGCCCAACAAAGACTTGATTTCGTCCACTGCCACCACCACGTCATCTGCGAGCGCTGCACCAAAAGCAAATCCCATCTCGTGATGCGAGCCCCAGACCCTCATCACTGTATAACCATGACCTTGCGCGTCCAGGTCCTGGCGAATAATGGCATAGTTCTGCGCAAAAGCTACCGAAGCCGCGAACAGCACCAGAACCGCACATGCAATCGACAAGATCTTCAAAAACCCATTCTTCACAAAATTCGTATTATTCATCCGACACCTTCCTCATGCCCGGCTGGTTTTCAACCACCACCGGATGGAACGATCATCCAGACCATGTCATCCGAGCGAAGCACGGTCGAGCGCCCCTGCAGGTGATGCATATTCCGCCCATTGACGAGTATGGTCACGCGGCTCAGCCTGCCCCAATCAGCTTCATGGACCTGGCTTCGGACCTCATCCAACAGCTCACCAACGGTCCTGGCATTGGATTCGATGGTCTGCCTGCCTAAAACAGAAGCCAACTCAGCATGGGGTACCAAAACAGGCATGGGTTGATTTCTCCGTCAAGTCCTGATTCCAAGCCGTTTGATAGTAGATGCCGTGGGAACACCCCGTGTGTCCCAACCGCGAATCCTGTAGTAGGCAGGAAGCATCTGGCGCAAAGGCACTCCTTTTCCCCCAGGAGAGAGGCTCTCGTTCAAAAGCCTGGAGGGAAGCGAGTCTTCTGCAGGTTTCATCCCCTCTCGTATATTGTACAGACGCTCCAGGTTATAAACCCTCTCTCCTATCTCGTTGAGTTCTCCCATACTCACATCCCTGCCTGTGACGGTGGAGAGAAACTTTTCGAACCATATCACCTTTGCCGGGTTCTTGAATTTGAACATCAAGCGCAACGCGGGCCCCATGGCTCCCAACATGACAGCCATCAGAGAACGATAAACCAACGAGTTGGGATCCAATTTAAAAACCAAGTCCGGAATCATGGCGTAAGAAGAAAAATAACACATGGACAAAGACGATACCGCAGCGTTCGTATTTTGCTGCAAGACCACTAGCTCTGGTTTGGACCGTGGGGAATACGGATCGATGGACACAGGACCCGTGGCCTCCATGTACATGGTGGAGCCGCGAATGTGACATCCCCCACGGTTGTTTGTGGCGTACTCCAGGCCCTGGCCGACACAACCCCTTGGGTCATATGCCGGCAACTCCAAGCCCTTGACCTGGATGGCGTAACCTTGACCACCGAACTGAGTTGCCATTCGCCTGGTGCCTTCGGCCAGAATGTCACCCACACCATTTCTTGCGGCCGTCTCCTCGATGGCCTTTTTGTATGAGTCCAAATCTCCCCAATCCAGACCCGAATCCCAAAGACCGTTTTTTGCCAGTTCCGTGGCAAACCCCAGTGTGTTGCCCATGGAGATGGTATCCATTCCAAGATCATCACATAGCTCTCCCAACTCGGTAACATCTTCCAAGTCGAATATCCCCAGGTTGTTGCCCAACAAACCGATGGTCTCGAACTCCGGTCCCTTGGCCTCGTGGCCATGGACTTTGACGTGCCTGCCGCATTTTATGGGACAAGACAGACATCCGTCTTTTTTCAGCAGCAGTTCGTCACGCATTTTTTCGCCGGCAAGCTCAGGAGTTCGAATATGCTGGCCGGCCTTGAAATTCATGGTAGGAATAATATTCCTGCCAGCCGTGGTCATGACAAGGTTGGCAGTACCCAAGTCAGGCAGGATTCCTCCTGTCATTGGGTGCTTACCCAAAAACTCGGTTATGGAGCGCTGTAGTTTTTTGTATTCTTCTGGTTGCGCAATGGGAACCTTCTTTTTTCCATTGGCTATTATGGCCTTTAGATTCTTCGAACCCATGACAGCGCCGGTGCCGGTCCGACCTGCAACCCTAGTCTGGCTGACTATGCAGGCATAGCGGACAAGGTTCTCACCGGCAGGCCCTATGACGGCTTTTCCAAATTTCGCAGGTAGTATCTCCTGGGTCTCTTTGGTTCCCTTACCCCAAAGATGGGCGGCATCTTTTATCTCAGCGCCTTTTTCCGTTATCTCCAGGTACACGGGCTTTTTGCTCCTACCTCTTACGAGCACCGCGTCGAAGCCGGCTCGTTTGAGCTTTGTAGCAAAGTTGCCGCCACAATGAGAATCGGCCAGCAGGCCCGTGAGGGGAGACTTGGTGGTCACAACAAAGCGATTGGACTGTGGAGCGGAAGTCCCCACCAAGGGACCCGCAGAAAAGATCATCACCATCTTTTCATCGAACGGATCCAATCCCGGATCGGTGTTATCATAAAGCAATCGAACTCCAAGCCCCCTGCCTCCTATGTACTTCTCTATGTCCTGCCTGGGAATGGACTTTATCTGCACAGAACCTGAGCCAAGATCCACATCCAGGTATCGGTTGAACGTCCCGCCTGTCATGGGCACCTCCGTCAATCGTTTATCAATCGTCTATTTGAATATTAGATACGAATGATGACACGTCGAAGAATGTATGTCCACCGACTAAATGGAAATCCAATTGGATATTATCGGGACGTCCTGGATTCAATCTGACAACAAGAGCAAGGACTCCACAAAAACTCGAGTAAATTGCAGAATAATAACAAAAAAGTGTTGTGCAATATTCTTCAAAAAACATATGCACTAAATCCCGCTTTTTTCAACCCATCGATATAACGAGAGTTTTCAAAATACCGACCTTGGCACGGGCCTTGCGATGCATCTCCTGCACGGAGGCAACCAAAATATGAAGCACGTATACAGCTTGTGGAACCTGACCTGGAAACTTGTCCTTTTTTTTGCAATTGCAACTCCTCAGGTGCAAGCCGAGCAGGCAGCCGATGATCCGAACGAATTAGCGTCCATGGCTGCGGAATCCAACCGGGCTGTCTTTTCTCTCCAGAGGCACATCGAATCCCTTCGCCATAAGACAGATGCCTCTGTTACCTGGGCTGACCCGGTATTCGCAGTGGAATATTCGAATGTTCCATGGAACTCGTGGTCCCTGGACGACTCACCCATGAGTGGAGTTCAGTTCAAGGTCACGCAGAAGATCACCTTGCCCGGTAAAAATCTTCGACGCATGCAAGAGGTGCAAGCACAGACCCAGGTTAGCGTGTGGGAACTCGAGGAAAAGAAGAACCAGCTTCGGGCCATGGTCAAAAAAGCTTACTGGAAGCTTGCTCTCGTCAGGCAGCTTCGAAAAATCAACGAGCGACACATTGTGCTGGTAGAACAGTTCCTCGCTGTGGTCAGAGTAAAATACCAGGTTGGCAAGGTGGGTCAGCATGATTTGCTCAGCCTCCAGGTTTTGAAAAAGAGACTGAAGGACGACCTCGGTGATTTCGACGAAAGACAAAAGCAGCTTACGGCCGCAATCAACTCAGCCATGCATCGCAAAGTGTCCGTACCCATCACGACTCCTGACACGTTCGAGGCGCTAAGAATGAATTACACTACCTCGGAACTCGTTCAACTCGCCATCGAGTACCGTCCCCTTTTGAAGCAGACAAAAGCACGGGCTAAGTGGCAACGCATGGCCGCAAGAAAGGTAGAATACGAAAGGTGGCCCGATATCACTGTCTGGGCTGGATACAGGGCGAGAATGTCGGCTGGGGCCGATCCGGGAACGGATTTTTTCAGCCTGGGAGTCTCTGTACCCCTACCCTTCGACTATACGGCCAAGGCGGATGCACAGGAGGCCCAATACCTTTCTTCGGCCGCAGAGGCTGATGACACCTACCAGGCCATATTGGATCAGATCAAGGGCCAGGTGGAGTCATCCCTTGCTACATGGCAAAGGGCGTTCGAAAAAGCTCGCAGATACAAGACAGAAATAATCCCTGAAGCCGATAGAACCCTCAAGGCCAACTTAGCGGCATACCAATCCGACAGGGCTGATTTTGCTTCTCTGTACCGGGCGGAACTCGAACTTTTGAATTTCGAACGCGCATCGAAAATAGCACATGCATCAACCCACGTGGAAAAAAGTTCATTGGAAGCGGTGGTTGGTGCACCAGCAACCTTGGAGAAAAGAGAGGCAACTCCATGACAGCAAGAAAAAGTCTTTCAAGATTATTGACAGTTTTAGTCTCGATATCGCTATTGGCAACCGGATTCGTCCTTGGTTATTCCGGGTGGTTATTTCCCAAGGCATCAAGCGAAAAAATCACTGCAAGCCATGACGTTGACAAAGGCGAAAAAAAGAAACCAGGCAAAAAGGCAAAGATAAAATACTGGGTTGCCCCCATGGACCCCACTTACATACGTAACGAACCCGGCAAGTCGCCCATGGGCATGGACCTGGTACCGGTTTATGAAGACGAAGACGAAAAAGGTAGCGACAATGGAGGCAAGAAAAAGAGACCAAAGACGGTCAAGGTAGACCCGGTGATGGTCCAGGATATGGGTGTGCGGATTGAAAAAGCGAAAAAGGGAACCATCTCACGGACAGTTCGCTCTATTGGAGAAATAGAAGTAGCGGAAGACCAGGTCTCAGTGGTCAACCTCAGGTTTTCAGGCTGGATTGAAAAAATCTATGCGGACCAGACAGGCCAACAAGTGCGCCGTGGCCAGGCTTTGTTTTCCATCTACTCCCCGGAGCTTGTCTCAGCTCAAAAGGAGTACCTCATCGCTTACAACACAACAGGTAAAAACAGTGAACTCGCCAGATCGGCAGCCCAGAGGGTGATGCTCTGGGACATACCGGAGACGGTGCTTGAAAAAGTGGCCAAAGAACAAAATGTCAGCCGAACCATGATTATTCGCGCACCTCGCAGCGGGTACATACTTCACAAGAACGTGGTGGAAGGCGCCAGGGTGGTTGCAGGCACAGACCTGTACCGAATCGGTAACCTGAAAGAGATCTGGGTCAATACCGAAGTGTACGAGTTTGACGCGCCCTGGATTCGTACCGGTCAAAAAGCCACCATGGAGCTTTCTTACCAGCAGGGAAAGCAATTTTCAGGAAAGGTGGATTACATCTACCCTACCCTGAACAAGAAAAGCCGGACCCTGACCGTTCGCCTCAGGTTTGAAAACCCAGGCATCGTCCTGAAACCAGGCATGTTCGCGACGGTCCGAATACAAGCCCAGCATAAAGACGACACTCTCGTCATACCAACCGAAGCAATAATACACACGGGCCAACGCCAACTCGTGTTCGTGTCAACAAGAATCGGCAGGTACGAACCGAGGGAAGTCACCACGGGCCTGGTGGGAGATGGTCATGTGACCGAGATCCTGTCCGGCGTCCAGCAAGGAGATGAAGTCGTCATATCAGGCCAGTTTCTCCTGGACTCCGAGTCCCAATTCCAGGAAGCGCGTGAAAAACTTCTCGCCGCAAGGCTACAGGTCAAGCCAGGCGAAGATATTTCGACTGTAGCATCCAAAAACGTCGATACGGATGACGAAGACACATTCTGGACCTGTTCCATGCATCCGCAGGTCATCCAGGATTCACCCGGTACGTGTCCCATCTGCGGAATGGATCTCGTGGAAAAGAAAAAATGAGCCTGTGCCGGTTACGAAGGCGGACACAACGAGAGGAAGACTTGCCATGATTGAACGCATAATAGAAAGCAGTGTCAAAAACCGCTTTTTTGTAATCGTAATCACCGGTATCGTTATCGCCGCTGGAATATGGGCCATGTTCAACACGCCGGTGGATGCCATTCCGGATTTATCCGATGTTCAGGTCATCATCTACACCGAATACCAGGGCCAGGCTCCCGACGTAGTGGAAGACCAGGTAACCTATCCCCTCACCACCGCCATGCTCTCGGTGCCCTATGCCAAGACTGTACGAGGATATTCGTTTTTCGGCTTCTCCATGGTGTATATCATTTTCGAAGACGGCACCGACCTGTACTGGGCTCGCTCACGAGTGTTGGAGTATCTGAACTTCGTCCAGGGTCGGCTTCCCAAGGATGTTACTCCTCAATTAGGGCCGGATGCCACAGGTGTGGGGTGGGTGTTCGAATATGCCCTGACATCAGACAAGCACGATCTTTCCCAACTTCGTTCTATCCAGGATTGGTATCTTCGATATGAACTCATGAGCTTGCCCGGAGTCGCGGAGGTCGCCTCGGCGGGAGGATTCGTAAAGCAGTACCAGGTAGAGGTAGACCCGGAAAAGCTGCGGGCCTATGGCCTATCGCTGACCACGATAAACAAAGCCATCAAGCGTTCAAACGTGGATGTAGGAGGAAGACTCCTGGAGATGGGAGAAACTGAGTTCATGGTTCGCGGCAAAGGGTATATCACCTCCATAGACGATCTGAAAAACACGCCGGTGGGAGTGGACAAAAAAACCCATACTCCCATCATGCTTGCACAGGTTGCCAACATACAGATCGGCCCTGAGATTCGACGCGGGGTGATCGAGATGAACGGCAAGGGAGAAGCGGTAGCAGGCATCGTGGTCATTCGTTTCGGGGAAAACGCACTGGAGGTGATAGAGAGGGTCAAAAAACGCCTGGAGGAACTAAAGCCCGGACTCCCCGAGGGAGTACATATACACACGGCATACGACAGATCGAATCTCATACTCCGTGCCATAGACACCCTCAAGGATAAGCTTACCGAGGAGATGATCGTGGTGGCCCTGATCATCATCCTGTTCCTCCTGCATTTTCGTTCAGCCTTCGTTGCTATCTTCACCCTGCCGGTTGGAATCCTGGCGAGTTTCATCATCATGAAGCTCATGGGGATCAACGCCAACATAATGAGCCTGGGAGGTATTGCCATCGCAGTGGGCGTGATGGTGGACGCATCGGTGGTCATGGTGGAAAACCTGCACAAGCACAAAGAACACGACAAGGATTTGTCCCAGCTTCAACTCGTGATCAAATCAGCAAAGGAAGTGGGCCCGGCATTGTTCTTCTCCCTGGTGATCGTAACCATAAGCTTTCTCCCGGTTTTCACCCTGGAGCAGCAGGAGGGAAGACTGTTTTCACCACTTGCTTTTACCAAGACCTTTGCCATGGGGACCTCGGCCGTGCTGGCCATTACAATAATTCCTGTACTCATGTTTTACTTCGTCCGGGGCAAGGTGATAAGGGAAGCAAAAAACCCCATAAGCAGGTTCTTCATCTGGGCCTATCGTCCGTTCATCAAACTGGTGCTTCGCTTTCCCAAGTCCACCATCATGTTGGCCTTGCTCACGCTCATCGCTTCGTGGTTCCCGTATGCCAGCATGGGTAGTGAATTCATGCCCCCATTGAACGAAGGCGATCTGTTGTACATGCCGACCACTATGCCGGGAATCAGCATAACCAAGGCCAAAGAACTGCTACAGCAAACAGACAAGATAATCGCGCGCCATCCCCAGGTAGAGCACGTGCTGGGCAAGATTGGTCGCGCCGATACCGCCACAGACCCGGCCCCTCTTTCCATGATAGAGACCACCATTATCTTGAAGCCCAAAGATCAATGGCCCAAGGGAAAGACCATCGAGGACATCATCAAGGAACTCGATGCCATGATCCAGTTTCCCGGCCTGACAAACGCATGGACCATGCCCATAAAAACACGCATCGACATGCTAGCCACCGGCATCAAAACACCCGTTGGAATAAAGCTCATGGGCCCGGACCTGGCGCAATTGTCCCAAGTGGGTGAAAAGATCGAGGCGGTATTGAGAGGGGTCGAAGGAACTCTCTCGGTGTACTCGGAGAGGGTCGTGGGAGGCAACTTCATCGATATCAAGGTCAAGCGCCAGGACGCAGCCAGGTTCGGGCTCACCGTGGCGGACGTACAGGATGTCGTACGAAGCGCCATCGGGGGTATGAACGTAAGTTGGACCGTGGAAGGACTGGAACGCTATCCCATCAACGTACGCTATCCCAGGGAGTTGAGGTCCAGCATTTCGAAACTCAAAGAGATTGCGGTTCCGACTCCCATGGGACACGCCGTTGCCTTGATGCAGGTGGCCGACATCAAAATCGTAAAGGGTGCACCCGCGATCAAGAGTGAAAACGCACGCCGCACTGCATGGATATACGTAGATCTCAAGGGAGCCGATGTGGGTGGGTATGTGAAAAGGGCAAGAAAAATCGTAAAGGAAAAAGTACCCATGCCCCAGGGCGTGTCCATTGCATGGTCCGGTCAATACGAATACATGGAACGGGCGAACAAAAAGCTTTCCATTGTCGTTCCTTTTACCTTAGCCATCATATTCCTGCTGCTCTTCCTTCACTTCCGCAGCACCACCGAGACCCTTATAGTTATGCTGACCCTGCCATTTGCCCTGGTGGGAGGAATCTGGCTCATGTTCTTTGCAGGCTATAACCTGTCGGTGGCCGTGGCCGTGGGGTTTATCGCTCTGGCAGGCCTCGCAACGGAGACAGGCGTGGTAATGCTGGTGTACCTGGACGAGACTTACAATCGCTGGAAGTCCGAAGGACGATTGAAACAGTTTTCAGACCTGAAACAAATCATCATAGAAGGAGCGGTAGGACGTGTCCGGCCAAAGTTGATGACCGTGGCCACCACAACGTTCGGGCTCTTACCCGTCATGTTCGGAACCGAGACAGGCACCAGGGTGATGAAGAGAATTGCCGCTCCCATGGTTGGAGGGCTCATCTCTTCGACCATCCTGACCCTTGTGATACTTCCTGCCATATATCTGATTTGGAAGCGCTGGGTCCACAGGAAAGATTTGGGCCCGAGCATGAAAACCAACAACGATAAAGGAGAAGAATCATGAAAAGACTCAATGGGAAAAGTATGCTCGAAAGAAGCATTGGACTGATGGTGTTGACAGGACTCATTTCGGCGGCTCCCTCGGTATGGGCCGGAACAAAGGCTTTCGACAAACAGATGATGCCGATTCTTACCGAATACCTCAAAATCCCCAAGACGCTCTCCGAAGACAAAACAGAGGGAATAAAAACATCAGCTGACAAGATAGTAAAACTCGCCGACAAGCTGGACCCTGGCACAGTCAAGGGTATGCATGCAAAGCACTACAAGAATATTCCCCAGAACATCAAGGCCGCCGCAGTCAAGCTCTCAAAGGCCAAGGACATAAAATCCATGCGCGAAGCGCTCAAGGACTTATCCAAACCCATGGCCATGTGGGCGACCATGTCCAAGCCAAAAGGAATAAGCGTAATGTACTGCTCCATGGCACCAGGGTCTTGGCTGCAACGCTCCACCTTGGTCGCAAATCCGTATTACGGTTCCAAGATGTTGCGCTGCGGTGAAATAGTTGCGGGAAAAGGAGCTAAGAACAAATAGCCTAAGGTGACCAATTGAGGTAAACTCGCTTGGTATCGTGCACGGGACAGAGCATCTCGCAGGCACAGAATGCGATCCGTTCGAAAAGCCCTATAGTGTTTTTCAGGGAGTGTGCTCCGATGGCAGACAAGTTGCTCTTGATAGACGATGACGAAAGCTTTCGCGAGGTGATGCGTTTTCACCTGGCGGAAGAAGAATATGCCGTTGACGTGGCGTCGGACGGACAAGGGGGCCTGGAGCTCTTCCAGGAAGGATTTCACCCTGTGGTGGTGACGGATCTCAAAATGCCCGGCATGGATGGATTGACCGTAATGAGCGAGATTCGAAAACGCTCCCCTCAAACAGCGGTTGTGGTAATAACCGCCTTCGGAGACATGGACACTGCGGTGGCGGCCATGAAATCCGGTGCGTTTGATTTCATTCCCAAACCGTCCAGCAGGGATCACATAAAGATGGTGGTAAAAAAAGCCTTCGAACATGTCAGGCTCAAAGCCCGGGTGCAAGAACTCGAAGGTCGCAAGCCATCACAAACCGGAGACATGGTTTACCAGTCCCTAGCCATGGAACGGCTGGTAGACCTGGCAAAGAGAGTTGCCAACTCTGAGTCCACCATACTCATAAGAGGCGAGAGCGGAACAGGTAAAGAGATTCTGGCCCGCAGGATTCATCTCGAAAGTCAGCGGTCCCGTGAGCCATTCATCCCTGTAAATTGCGCAGCCATGCCCAACGACCTGCTGGAGAGCGAACTGTTTGGGCACGTCAAGGGAGCGTTTACAGGAGCCAGCCGGGATCACAGAGGAAAATTTCAGCTTGCCCAGGGCGGCACCATTTTTTTAGACGAGATTGGCGAGTTGCCCCCTGCTCTACAACCTCGCTTATTAAGAGTACTGCAAGAACATACCATCGACGTGGTGGGGGGTGAAAGCACCGTGGAAATAGACGTGAGGGTGATCGCTGCCACGAACAAAAACCTCAAGGAAGAGGTTCAGAAAGGTGAATTTCGCGAAGACCTCTACTACAGGTTGAACGTCGTTCCCTTGGAAATACCACCATTGAGGCATAGAAAGCAGGACATCCCTCTGCTGGCCAGATTTTTTGTAACGAGGTACGGCCGAGGTCGAGATTTCAGATTCACAAAGGATCTACTTCAGGCTCTCGATTCATACTCGTGGCCCGGAAACGTCCGCGAACTGGACAATGTTTGCCAACGAATGGTGCTTTTAGCCGACGGGGAGCAACTGGGCATGGAACAGTTGCCACAATATATCATGGAAGAATCGGATGCATCGAATCATAACACAGTAGAGGTGACGGGTGATGGAGCGATCAAGGTAAGCATTCCGGCCGATGGTGCATCTTTAGACGAGGTGGAAAAACAAATCATTTTGGCAGCGCTGGAAAAAAACTCCTTCAACCAGTCCAAGACAGCACGCTTTTTGCAAATTCCCCGTCACGTGCTTTTGTACAGGATTGAAAAGTTCGATATTCCACTGACAAAGTGAGGTGCTCCTGTCGTGAGTGCACGGGTTGAGATGGAGACGGCAGAAAACACATACAAAGGATGGAAATGGATCACGTCCCTTCGCGCGTGCTTGTGGCTATGGATACCCATCGCCTTGATTTCTTTTTTCCACTACTCCACCATGTCCAGCCACGTATGGCTCCACGATATATACAGACGCTTATATTATATTCCCATAATCCTCGGCGCCTTCGGTTTTGGTCTCAAGGGAGGATTGTCCGCATCCTTGGTCACATCCCTGGCCTATGCGCCCCATGCGTTCATGCACTATTTCGTCCACGATCCGGCCGCAAGCATAGAAAAATTCCTTGAAATCGTTTTGTACAATATCGTTGCCGTTATCGCCGGGTACTTGGCGCAAAAGGAACATATGGCCAGATTGTCGCAGGAAGCTATTTCTTTGGAACTCGCCAACACCTTGGAGGAGAACAAGCTATTACATGATCAGTTGATACAGGCCGGAAAGCTCAAAGCACTGGGCGAACTCACCGCGGGAATAGCCCATGAGATAAAAAACCCCCTGGCTTCTATTCAGGGCGCCGCAGAAGCCATCGCTGACGAGATACCGGATTCTTCTCCCAGGAAAAAGCTCGTGGAGATACAGAAGAAAGAACTCAACAGACTCACAAACACCTTGGAACGATTTCTTTCCTTTGCAAGGCCGAGCAAGTTTCTCATCTCAGACATTGATCTTTGCGATCTGGTCACTCACGTAGTTGACCTTGTCGCACCCCAAGCTTCGAAAAAATCCATCGAGCTTACACCCATATGCACCGAGGTGCCGGCGATGGTGCAGGGGGATCGAGATCAGCTGACCCAGGTCCTGGTAAACCTCGTGATCAACGCCTCCAATGCCATGGACCACAGGGGTTCGATAAAACTAAATGTCGGTACAGACACCATTGGGAAGAAGAAGTTCATGGTCGTAGATGTCATAGACAGTGGTCCCGGAATACCGGAAAAAATTCGAGAAAAGATATTCGATCCTTTCTTTTCAACGAAAGACGATGGCACGGGCCTGGGGCTGTCAATTTCCACCAATATCGTAACTGCCCACGGTGGCTTTATCAGGGTCAGGCCGGGACCGGAAGGTGTTGGTTCATGTTTTTCCGTATACCTGCCTGCCGCCTCGCAAAGCTGAGCAGTGTCGGTCGACATGAAGACAACTGGCGAGTATTATTTGAGCCACTCTGTTTCATACGCCGTTATCGAAGGGACCATGCAAAGGAAAACCACCGACCGAGGGCCGGTGTTTTTGTAAGAGTGCGCCACACCGGCCGGTATGTAAATGCAATCGCCCTCCTGTACAGACTGCTTGTGACCGTCCAACACGAGCAACATCTCACCGCTCAGAACTACCTGTTCGTGTTCCAGCACATCATGCCTGTGTAGTGGGATATATCCACCCGGCTGAATGGTAAAACGCCTGGTGTAAAAATTCGGCACACCATCATCAGGACCGAGCAATATCTGGATAGTCGCACCCTTTGAATTCTCAACATCCAACTCTTGTACATCAGCACTTGACCTCGTAAGCCATTTATTCGCCATTCTTACCTCCGTAACTCTTCTGATAATCACACATGAACAATAATGACATTTTCCTTGTGAACATTTGCCTCCTCGCATAAAAAAAGCCAATGACCGATTACCTTACCACGAAAGAGGTCGCAGCATACCTGAGAATAAACGAAAAGCGCGTCTATGCACTGGTCAACGAGGGAAAGCTGCCAGCCACCCGGGTGGGAGGGAAATGGCTCTACCCCAAGTCCCTCTTAGATGAATGGTTGGGCAAAAGCACACAGATCCCACCAGGTGGACTCGTATACTCATTGCTGGACCAAATGCTGCTCATACAAGGTTCGGACGACCCGGTACTACGCAGGGCCATACAGTTGTTTCAGGGAGAGACAAAATTTCCGGTCCTTTCGTCCACTGTGGGAAGCAGCCAGGGACTAATAGCGTTGGAACAGGGCATGGTACATATGGCAGGTTGTCACCTGGAACACAAAAAAATTGAAAAACAGCTGTCAACCATGGACGGATATTGTCTCATTCACCTTTTCGAACGCCAACAGGGTCTTTTTTATGATTCCACAAAGCTGGGTAAACAAACACATCCTAAAAAACTACTCCATCCAGGCATACGGTTTGCGATGCGGCAACAGGGCTCCGGAACCCATGAACTGACCCTTTCATTACTGAAGCAAGCAGGTCTTAGCCAGGACGAGGTGGAGCAAGTCGGCCCGTTCTACACACACGCCGAGGTGGCAAGAGCCGTCATGGCAAAAAGGGCGGACGTGGGACTCGGCATCATGTGTGCAGCGGAAAAGAACAACCAACCTGATCTTGGATTTTCGCCCTACGCAATAGAAAGCTTTCGCCTTGCCATGTCCCTTACCGTGATGGCACACGAAAACTCCGCCCGCTTTTTGGATTTTATTTTCACCAGGATTCCCGGACATCTCAACATGGAGTATGCCGGATACAGTTTTGAAAAACTCGGCCAGATAAAAACCATGAAAAGCCCTTAGGCTTGAAAATAATCCAATAAACAGCGTCTTTTAGATATAATCAGATGAAACCATGGGGAGAAAGTGTATAACATGAAGCATGCTGTTTTTAAAAATTCGAACGTCGCCGTACCATTAGGGCTTGCGTTTATCGCAACATGTATCCTGTCCTGCTCTTTGGTCTCATGCAGCGATACTACGGGAAATCAAGTCTACGATGACGCCAACAACCTGACAGACGCAGACGGGTTCGTGGTTACAGATACAGGAGCTGATACAGGCCGAGACGCACTGGATCCAGGCCCGGACGAGGTCACAGACTATGATGGAATGAACCATTGGGACAGCGGACTCGATGCAGGCGCCACCGATGGAGACGACACAAGTTCTGATACACTTCCAGATGCCGGTGGTGACATGGTGCAAGACGGCTCCGAAGACTCAGGGGATTATTATTCTGATTCCGACGAGCACAGAGACGAACGCCCGGACGGGGGCGCGGACCAGGCAGCAGACGAAGGCCAGACCCAACTCCCACGCGGACTGCAGTGGGTTAGGACTCATCCCATGTTCATCTCAGCCCTTACGGTTTCCATGGGCCCACCGCCTGCAGATTTCGTAAACGACTATTTTGACGGGTTCGCTGCCAACGCCGTGCATCTTTGGCAAAACGGGCTCCCTACGGAAATGAACGGATGGCAAAACGCCGCGAATCCTGCTTTCAGGTGGGTCTCATGGACCCTGCCCGATGGAACCAGCGGTGACGGCCATGAGTTGGCTGGAGGCTATGGAGCAGATCCTCCCGGTCGCATCGGTTACCAGGTCAGCGACGAGCCCAGGGACATGGATGATCTCTATGCCATAGAGGCCGGATGCGAGGCACTGCGCCAGCATGACCCCAACGCGCTAATTATCGTAAACTTTTCCATAGGAGCGGACCAACTCGATCAAATGCTCGACTATTATGGCACCAACATGGACGGCGACGTCATAAGCTATGACAAGTATGGACGATCCAATAGTTCATACTCGGCCCTGCAAACATTCAGGCAAGCCGGTCTCAGCCAACACAGACCATATTGGCGTTACATGAACTCCTACATGGATTCGGACCTGGAGTTTGAACACGCAGAATCGGATCAAAGATGGGACGCCTTTTCTGGCCTTGTCTTCGGCTACACGGGAATGACTTGGTTCATATACCAGATCAGGGGCAGTCCGGATTTGAACCCCGTGCTTTTTGAATACAACGATTCATTCGATGCGCCAAAAACCGATCAATGGGCGGTCCATGCTCAGATCAACACAGAACTGGCCAACCTGGGCCGGGCAATAACACAGCTGACGAGCACTGATGTCCGTTACGTCCCCACGCTCGATTGGTATCTTCCCAAGGGGCTTACAAAATGGGAACCAGGCGCGGGAGGAGACCCGTATATAACTGCTATAGAAAAAGCCCCGGGACAGCTAGCCCTGGAGATACTGGTGGGATTGTTCACCGACGATTTTGGTGAGATATATATGATGGTACAAAACGTTCGACATGAACACGGCTCGTTTCCCATCAACAGATCCGATCCCGGCACAATTAGAATATCTTTTGATTTCAGCACGGCTCCTGAAAATTTAGACCGACAGCATGTACTCAGCCTCAATAAAAACACAGGCAACACGGAACTTGTTCCGTTGACAGAGCTATCCGGCGATGGTGGTTACCTGGATCTCACCATCGATGCAGGTGATGTCTTTTTCTTCAAGTATGCAGATGGAGTCGACTTCGCACTCGGCCCTTGAACGATTATTCAACACCGATGTCATTAGCTAAATGTTCCAGCATATCTTGGAGCAGATTTTCGTATACAAACCCCTCTGGAAAAAATACCATCTGGTGCCATGAGGCCCTTCAGATTAGACCGAAGAGATTTCTTCCGGCTTTCTTTCGCAGCCGGGGCAGGGATAATGGTGGGATGCGGAGAATCCCAATCGAAGGTATCCTTTCCGCAAGGAGTCGCCTCAGGCGATCCTCGTCAAAACAGTATCGTCTTGTGGACAAGGGTACAGAATTCCGATGGTGGCCCTGAAGAAATCTGGTTCGAAATAGCCTCTGATGACAGATTTAGCAACGTGGTAGCCAAGGGCGAGACGACCGCAGACGCAAGCACTGACCACACCATAAGGGTAAAAATCACTGGACTCGAACCATCAACCCACTATTACTACCGCTTCGGATGCAGGGAAGCTGTTTCCGACACGGGACG
>CAYSLH010000090.1:0-16010 GCA_964431605.1 uncultured Myxococcales bacterium | reverse complement strand
TATTGGACGCTATAGGAAGGGGAATAAACGACCTGGAAGCAACCCTTGCAAAAATGAAGGACGAAGATAGACCAGCCAATGTGATCATGGTGATATTGACCGATGGGCGCGAAAACTCCAGTACAGAGTTTAGCAAACACCAGATAAAGAAAATGATATACGAGCACATGGAAAAGGATGAATGGCAATTTATATTTCTGGGTTCGCAGCTCGACGGCATACGTGACGCAAAAGAAATGGGCATACCCAGTGAATCTGCCAGTGCTTTCAAAAAAAGCTCCGCAGGTGTTGCCCGTGCATTTAATATGATCACCCAGACCGTGACGGATCTGAGATCTGATGATAAGAATAAAAAATAGATATCATCGCTATCTTTCGTCTCAACAGGTGCCCTCAACAGGTGCCAGCCTAGTGGATGAGCCACTAAGGGAATAAGTGACAAGTGACCAGACCCGACCCCAATTAGTTTGGCCGGGTTTGACAGGACTGGGCTTATTAGGTAGTTTGACATCCACCTTTTGGTTGCCTGGAGGTGCTTGGAATGAAGGGTTTGGTTACACGAATAGCCGCCATTGCCATTTTGCTGGCCTTGATGACAGGGTGCGGCAAATACCGTGACGGCAACCTTTCCATAAACCTCCTTGTTCCATGCGACCCCATCATGGATGAGCTGCAAACCGACCTGGCCATGGTGTGCTTGTCCCTCGTAGATATCGATTCGACCGTGGTGGATGGACCCAACTGTTCGCAAGCCCTTTCCGGGGTCAAGCTTGTGGTAGACGAAAAGACCAAACCCGTGGTGGTGTTGGTGGAGGGTTTTGCCCAAACCGCAGGAGACAAGTACGAGTTGGCTGTCCGTGGTCGCTCTGCTCCTGTGACGTTTTTGTCCGGAGTGGATTCGACCGTGTCCGTATCAGTAGCGCCGGTGGGCAGGTTTGCGCTGGTATCGGCTGATTCAGCAACGTGCAGGCCTCTGCCCATGCCGGTGGCAGGACATACTGCCACTGTTTTCCCCAGTGGACACGTGGTGGTGATCGGAACTTCTCAAGACGGCCTGAACTCCGACATGGTAGCTATGCTGTTCGATACATACGCCGGAACCCTTGAGAGGGTTGCCACCCCGAATTCCCTTTATCGATGGAATCACACGGCCACCCTGTTGGACGACGGAAGGCTGCTCGTGGCTGGAGGAAGACTAAACAGCACAGGAGCAACGACGGAATTGGTAATGTTGCGAGGGGCCGAATCCATGATGTCGCCTTACAATCCTTCGATCAATTACCTTTCGAGATTGGAGTTCGAACCATTGCCTGCAAGACTGCCGGGCGATTACCTCGAACCGACCGCAGCGTTGTTTTTCGGAGACCAGGTATTGCTGGTAGATGGTTTTTCGCCGGCTCAGGTGTTTGTAGGACAGGATGAAAGCCTGGGCGACTTGGATTCCGGAAACATCCCTGCTTTTCCGCAAAATGGACACACGGCAACGCCAGTGGCTTATGATTCCGGCGCCGCACTGATCGGGGGCCTCCAGAACAGGACCGCCCGGTTGTTGTTGGAAGATGGTGGAAGAAGCGCCGTGTTGGATATGTATTCGGAGACAACCTCCATGCGTGATAGGGCAGTGGGTCTGAGATTGAATGGCGGCAAAGTTATGATTATCGGCTATAGGAGGAGGTTCGACCGGGACGATGCCGTGGTTGTCATCGAGCCTCCTCGTGGTTCGTCTCCACCTGCTTTCCAAAGTGTCGAGGTTCCTGCTGATTTTCCAGAGACAGGTTTCAGCGCGACGCTGCTGCCTGACGGCAGGGTGGTGGTTGTGGGAGGATTGAACACGGTTGGCAATCCGGCTTCGAACTATTATCTCATACCGAACCCGGATAACGGAAGGTGGTATTACAAGCCCGGGCCCGAACTGAACATGAAAAGGAAGGACCATACCGCGGTTTTGCTGCCTGACGGACGTTTGATGGTCATAGGAGGCACGGGGCCCAATGGTGGGCATTTGCCTGCAACCAGCGTCGAGGTCATTTCGTTCTGATTTACTATTTACCATACAAAGCTCGTGTCTGTGGCGGGAACTGGAAAACATGGCTCGTATATTGTTGAAAAATTCCATATTGGTTTTTACGGCGGATGCCAAACTAGGTGAAATCCGTGACGCGGATGTGCTGGTGGACGGCCCGAGAATAGCCGGGATAGGCAAGGACCTGGATTACGATGTGGGTGATATAGATGAAGTCATAGATTGCAGTTCCAAGATCATCATTCCGGGAATGGTAAACACCCATCACCATTTGTACCAAGTGCTAACCCGCGTCCTGCCCGCAGTACAGGATGCCAAGTTGTTCGATTGGCTGGTCTATCTCTATGACATCTGGAAGCATCTTAGCGCACAGGACTTACGCGCCGCGGCCCTTGCTGGTTTAGGGGAATTGTTACTGAGCGGATGCACCACGTGTGCCGATCATCACTATCTTTGTCCCCAGGTCGCAGGCGGAGACCTGTTCGAGGCAGAGGCTCAGGCTGCTTCTGACCTCGGTATTCGTCTGACCATGACGAGAGGCTCCATGAGCCTGGGTAGGTCAAAGGGGGGATTGCCTCCTGACAGTGTCATCCAGGACGAGGATTTTATCCTTAATGATTGCCAGAGGGTCATCGAGCAGTTCCACGATCCAAACCCCTTGTCCATGACCCAGGTAGCCCTTGCTCCTTGTTCTCCGTTTTCCGTGACAAAAGATCTCATGCTCTCGGTGGCGAGATTGGCCAGGGAAAAAAACGTTCGCCTGCATACTCACCTGGCTGAGACCCTTGACGAGGAGAAGTTTTGCCTGGACAAGCACGGCAAGCGTCCACTGGAGTTGATGGAGGAGTTGGAGTGGATGGGCCCTGACGTGTGGTTTGCCCATTGTGTATACCTGAACAAAGACGAGATACGACGCATGGCTGTGACCAATACTGGGGTGGCCCATTGCCCCGTGTCCAATCTCAGGCTCGGTTCCGGCATCGCGCCCGTGCCTGACATGCTGGATGCCGGTGTTCGGGTGGGCCTTGCGGTAGACGGCAGCGCGTCCAACGATTCTTCCAATTTGCTAAGGGAGGTCCAGACCTGCACCCTGGTTCACAGGGTTGGAACTTCGGTGGATGCCATGCCAGCAAAAAGAGCTCTTCAGATCGCCACATCGGGCGGCGCCATGGTTTTGGGTCGGCAGGACATAGGCTCCCTTGTGCCGGGAAAGGCCGCGGATCTAGTTGTTTTCGACCTGGACTCCATAGCCCACGCAGGCTCGTTGCACGACCCGGTGGCGTCTTTGTTGTTCTGCGGCTTGGACAGCAGGGCTTGGCTGGTGATGGTAAACGGTCAGGTGGTGGTCAGAGACAAGCGGTTGGTTTCCATGGACCAGGAAAAAATCACACGTGATGCGGCATCGGCCTCTTCTAGCCTTTTGAAGCGGGCCGGAGCCTTGTGAGGTCTCGGTAAATACGGCATGGGATATCAAAGGAGCGATCAATGATACCTAACGCGAAGGTTTGTTTATACCCCAAGGATCCGCAAGAGGCGATTCGTGTCTTGGCCGAACTCGGAAAAAGGGCGCTGATCCTTGCAGGAGGCACAAGCGCTGCGCTTTCCAAAGACCCGGCAGTGGATACCCTGGTGGATATCACGAGGCTCGGCTATGACAGTATCGACCTCAAGGATGGTCACTGGGAGATAGGCTGCAACGTGAGGATGCAACAAATCGCACAGCATGAAGGTCTACGTGCACTGGCCGATTCCATGCTGTGTGATGCGGCCGCAAGTGTGGGCTCCAGGCCCATCAGGAACTCGGTGACAGTGGGAGGCAACCTGGTACGGATCAACAGGTGGTCCAATCCTCCCGGCGCCTTTTTGGCACTGGACTCCGAGGTGGTTGTCATGGGGCCGGATGGGCAAAGGACCCTTGTCATGGACGAGTTTCTTTCCGCAAGTCACAACAAGGTAATGAGACCTGGCGAGTTGCTCCTGTTGGTGAAAGTCCCTGCCGTTGAGGGGCGGATCGGCGCTTTTGAAAAGTTCTCCAGGACGGCGACGGACTACTCCATCATTGACTGCGCGGCGTGCATGGACATGGATGGCAAGAAGGTAAAAGCCTGCCGATTGGTGGTGGGGGGAGCGAGGACCAGGCCTTTCAGGGTCGAAGAGGCGGAGGCTGTCCTGGTGGGTAAGAATCTCACCAAGGCGAATATTTCGAAAGCAGCCAAGATGGCCCGCGAACACACCAAGGCCATTCCCGACACCAGGACATCGGTGGAGTACAGAACAAGGATGGTCGAGGTGGTCATGGACAGCGTGCTGCAAAAATGCCTTTCCTTTTCCAGGGAGGTAGGCTGATGGAAATCCACGTAACCATAAATGGAACCGAGTACCTTTGGCACGAACCCCCTGGTGACATTCTCCTGGACGTGCTTCGACGACACGGGTTCAACTCCGTGAAGTTCGGCTGCGGCGAGGGTGAATGCGGCGCATGCACAATCTTGCTCGACGGCCAATCGGTCCGCGCTTGTCTGCTGGTGGCAGGTCAGGTGCACGGGCGGCAAATCGTGACAGCGGAAGGGTTGGGTTCGGTGGATCATCCTCATCCCATTCAGCAGGCTTTCGTCGATAGCGGCGCTGTGCAGTGTGGTTTTTGCACACCCGGAATGGTGCTTTCGACCAAGGCCCTGTTGGACAGTGAGCCTGAGCCGGACAGGGATAGCATCAAAGAGGCGCTCGATGGAAACCTCTGTCGTTGTACCGGCTATGTGAAAATCATTGATGCCGTTGAACTAGCCGCTGAGAGGATGAAGACATGAGCCAGGCGCGACAGTTTCAAGTGGTCGGAAAATCCGTTCCCAAAAAAGATTCCATGGCCTTGGCTACAGGCGGCTCCATGTTCGTGGCGGATATGTTGCCAAAACGATACCTGGTGGCCAAAATGCTCAGAAGCCCCCATGCCCATGCGAGGATAATATCCATCGACAGCAGTGAGGCAGAGGCCTTGGATGGTGTTTATGCCGTGATACATCATGGAAACGTGCCGAGGATCATGAGAACCACGGCAGGTCAGGGTGCGCCGGAACCGTCTCCCTATGATTTTACCACCTTCGACAACAAGGTCAGGTTCGTGGGAGACCGAGTGGCCGCGGTTGCTGCTGAAAACGCACAGATAGCCGAAAGAGCACTACAACTCATCAAGGTGGAGTACGAGGTTCTACAACCCGTGCTCGATATACGTGATGCTCTCGTTCCTGGTGCTCCAGTGATTCACGATGAGCCGGATTGCAGGGTGGTCATTCCCGTACCATACGAGCCATCGCGCAATCTGGCTTCGCACGTGGACATGTTGGTGGGAGACCTGGAGGCAGGATACGAGCAGGCTGATTTGGTGGTGGACCACGAGTACGAATGTCAGTATGCGCAGCACTGCCCCATAGAGCCCCATGTGTGTCTTGCCCAACCTTTGCCAGATGGCAGGTTACGTCTGACCACCTCGACCCAGGTGCCTTTCCACGTCAGACGTATTATCGCCTCGGCCTTGCAGTGGCCCGTTGCGAAGATACAGGTGGTCAAGCCCCGTATCGGAGGAGGGTTTGGAACCAAGCAGGAGGTTTTGATAGAGGACGTGGCTGCGTTTTTGGCCATACGCACATCCATGCCCGTGTTTTTCGAGCTTACCAGGTCCGAGGAATTCACCAGTAGAACCAGGCATCCCATGGTCGTGCGTCTCAAGACGGGTGTGAAGACAGACGGGACTCTGACCGCGGTGGATCTGAATGTCCTGTCCAATACCGGTGCATACGGAAGTCACGCTCTGACCGTGTCGTGCAATTGCGGCTCCAAGGTGTTGCCCCTATATCGTTGGCCGAACATAGGCTTTGCAGCAGACGCCGTTTATACGAACATGCCGGTCGCCGGCGCATACAGGGGTTACGGGGCAACCCAGGCATACATGGCAATGGAAATACAAATGGACGAGATGGCAATTTCTTTGGGCTTGGACCCCCTGGAGTTCAGGCGTGCCAACCTGGTGAGAAAGGGCGAGACTTCTCCCGTGTTCAAGGCCTTGGGAGAGGGCAGGGAAGGAGTGGACCAGTCCATCGAATCCATCGGAATAGAAAAATGCCTGAAGCTTGGCGCCAAGGCCATAGGATGGAAGCGTAACCGCAGACGGCCTGGCAAGGGCAGGTTCAGGCGTGGGGTGGGGATGTGTTGCCTGATGCAGGGCTCGTCCATTCCGGAAGTGGACATGGGATCTGCCTCGTTGAAACTCAATGAAGACGGATCGCTGAACCTGCTGGTGGGCGCCACTGACTTGGGAACTGGTTCGGACACGGTGTTGGCGCAGATCGCGGCAGAGGTGCTTGGTGTGGGGGTGGATAAGATCGTCGTGTATTCTTCCGACACCGACCTGACGCCTTTCGACGTTGGAGCTTATGCTTCGTCAACCACCTATCTCAGTGGCGAGGCCACGAGAAAAGCCGCGTTGGATATTGCGACGCAGATCCGTAAGGTCGCTTCCCGGTTGCTGGAAAAGCCCATGAGGGAATTGGTGCTGAAAGAAGGGAAAGTGATTGCAAAGGACGGTGCGTCCGTGGGACTGGATCGAATCGCGCTGCATACTCTGTACGAGGAGGATCAACACCAGATAGCTGCCTTTGCATCCCATGTCACAAAGAAAAGCCCGCCTCCATTTGCAGCTCACTTTGCCCAGGTTACGGTGGATATTCAAACCGGAATGGTCGAGGTGCAAAAGTACGTGGCTGCCACGGATTGTGGGACTGCCATCAATCCGCAATTGGCTCAGGGCCAGGTGGAAGGTGCTGTTCTGAACGGGATTTCTTACGCCCTGTGCGAGGAGTTTCTGTTTGATGAAAACGGCCGAATGAAAAACGATTCTTTCGGGCAATACAAGATTTTTTCCACCAGGGACCTTCCCGAGATGGAGACCATCATGGTTCCCACCTATGAAAAGACAGGCCCGTATGGAGCAAAGAGCGTCTCTGAGATAGGTATCAATGGTCCCATCCCAGCCATCTCCAACGCGATCTTTGACGCGGTGGGGATCCGGTTGCGGACCAGTCCTTTTACTCCCGAGCGGGTGTTAGAGGCATTGGATGCCCAGGAGAATCTCGATAGATGAATCAGCCCATAGTTCGTGACACCCGGCGATTGAGTAAGAACAGGTTCGATCTGTTCATAATCGGTGGTGGAATATCAGGCGCTTGCCTTGCCTGGGACGCTTCGTTGAGGGGATTGAAAGTCGCCCTCGTGGACAAGGGAGATTTTGGCAGCGCCACATCCTCGGCCACATCCAAGTTGATCCACGGGGGACTGAGGTATCTGAAAAACGGCGAGATCAATCTGGTAAGAGAGTCGTTGGCGGAAAGACGGGTGTTGCAGGCCATAGCACCTCACCTGGTTTGGCCTTTGCCTTTCATGATTCCCACCTATACCAAGGGCAACGTCAAGTGGATGATAAAAGCCGGCATGCTTGCTTACGATATACTTTCGTTCGATCGAAACAAGCAGATGGACCAAGAACACCACATGCCATCTCACAAGGGGCTGTCTCCGAACGAGGTGCGTAAACTCGAACCAGGCGTCTCCGACAAGAATCTTACTGGCGGTGCCATCTATTACGATGCTCAATGTGTACCGGAGCGAATTACATACGAGTTCGTTCTGGGGGCTGAACTTTTGGGCGCGGTGTGTGAAAATTACGTCCAGGCCGTGTCTGTAACGAGACGGGATGCGCGTGGAGTCGAGTTGGAGCTGAAAGACTTGGTCACAGGTGAAAAGCTGGGGGCCGAGGCCGGGATGGTTGCAAACATGGCAGGGCCTTGGGCTGACGAGGTCGACCACCTGTTCGGCACTGGTGAGGACGTGGCATTGGTGCGATCCAAAGGCATTCACATAGTCACCCGCTCTGTTACAAATGGTCACTCCCTTGTTCTTCGAACCGATGAGGGCCGACACCTTTTTATCATGCCATGGCGGGGAAAGAGCCTCATTGGCACCACCGACGTTAGATACGAGGGCGAGGTTGGCAAGCTTGCTGTTACAGACGATGACATCGAAGATTTCCTGGACGAGATAAACGCAGCGTTACCCAGTGCTCGGTTGACCAAGGATGATGTCACATACAGTTACGCAGGTGTTCGTCCACTGGTGGAGCAAGAGACCCAGGTCTACAAGGCGTCGAGAAAATACGAGATCGTCGATCACCACGCCAGGGGGCATAGGGGGCTGATCTCTGCGGTGGGAGGGAAATTTACCACATCCAGGCACCTGGCTGAAAAACTCACCGACCGGATACTTACGTATCTGAATAGACCATCGGTCCAATGCATCACTAAGAAAAGACTATTACCTGGTGCCCCACCAGTATCCGTCTCCGATTATGTTCGGGAGCACATGCAAAAGCCGCAACTCGGAGACCTGTCGCCCCAGAGCCTAAAACACCTGATCGAGACATATGGAGTCAGGCACGGGCTGGTCCTGGATATGATCAAAAAAGACCCAAGCTTGGCAGAACCTATTTCCGAGGGACGACCGGAGGTCTTGGCCGAAGTGGCTTTTTCGGTGGAGTATGAGCAGGCTGTGACCCTGTGCGATGTGATGGTGAGGCGTACCGGCTTGGCGACCCTGGGTGCGCCGATTACTGGCGCCATGGACAAAATCGTGTCCCTGGCGGCAAAGAGGCTCGGCTGGAAAGACGAACGCACTGCAAGGGAGTTGGAGCAGGTGGAGACCAGGATCCATGGCGGGTCAGAAAACCCCTCGTTTTCCTCCCTTGATACACCGCAAAAGTAATAACCGGACTTCGGTTGTTTTTTTGTATACCCAACAGGTGCTTCGTTGGTCGAACTTCTTAGAGGAGTTGCTGAAAACTCTAATCACTAGCCCGTATATTGGGATAACCCGAGGAGGCATCCATGGATGATCTGGATATTGGCCGATTACGCAACCTGGCCATAAGCGACACTGGATTTGTTTTCGACCCGGTCAGTGGACACACCTTCAATACCAACAGAACCGGATTCGTGATCCTGGGCCTTCTCAAGGAGAACAGGACCCAGGAGGAGATAGTATCGGCCCTCGTGGAGCAGTTCGAGGTCGAATCCGACACGGCCTCGCGGGAACTTCAGAATTTCGTATTTCGGATCAAGGACCTTGGGTTGGTGTAACCATGACCGGACCCGTTATTGCCGTAACAGGCATGAACGCCCATGACAATCCCGGCCCAGGGGTCGCGGTCATCCGAGGCATCCGTCAAAGGTATGGACAAGATTGCAGGATCATAGGCCTTGCTTATGATGCGTTGGAGCCTGGAGTTTTCTTGGGCGACCTGGTGGACGAGGCTTTCCTTATCCCCTATCCCTCAGAGGGCGAAACGGCATTTTGGACCAGGATGATGCAGATACATGAGACGTGCGATCTCGATGTTCTTTTGCCCACCCTGGACGCGGAACTGCCGATTATTCTCGGGTTAGAGCAAAAACTGCATGAACAAGGCATCAAGACCTTTCTTCCTTCCCGTGCCAGTCTGGAACAGATTTCGAAGAGTCGTTTTCATAAGTTACGAAAGGACTACGGTATAAACGTACCAGAGTCAGATGTGGCTACGGACACGTCACGTCTCGATGCCCTGTGTAGAAAATTCGGCTTTCCGGTAATGATCAAGGGGCAGTATTACGAGGCGTATATTGCACACAATACCCAGGAGGCCATACTTTATTTCAGCAAGATCCGCGATCGTTGGGGACTTCCCATCATAGTCCAGCAATACATACTAGGCGAAGAATATGACGTGGTGGCACTCGGCGATGGTAATGGTGACACCGTGGGGCTCGTTCCCATGCGAAAAATGTACCTGACCGATAAGGGTAAGGCCTGGGCTGGTATAACTGTGACAGACCCGAAATTGCTGGATTTGGCCTACCAGGTGATTTCCAAACTCGAGTGGCAAGGCCCCATGGAGCTCGAGATTATGCGGCGTCGAGCCGATGGAGAGCTTTTTTTGCTGGAGGTCAACCCCCGCTTTCCAGCCTGGGTTTACCTTGCGGTGGGCTCCGGCGTGAATCTCCCTGCTGCCACGGTAGCCCTGGCCCTTGGTGAGGAAATTTCTCCCATGCCGGATTTCGAGGTAGGGAAGATTTTCGTGCGAACCTCCATGGACATGATCACAGACCTGGAGAAATTCGAATCCATCACCACCTTGGGACACTTGAGCCACACACCGAAGGAGAATACGAAATGACTCGTGAACCATGGAGCAAGCCGACAATCGTCATGCAGGTCACAGGGCTGATGAACAAGTTCGGCAGACATTCCGCAAAAAAACCAATCGACGAAATAGATGGTGTCTCGGTTGAAGAACTGATGACCACATATGGTTCTCCGCTGTTTATTTTCTCCGAGCGGGCCATACGTACCAAGTTCAAGGAGATAAAGAGGGTGTTTTCCACGCGGCATCCGGATGTACGATTTGGCTGGTCATACAAGACAAACTATCTCGACTCGGTATGCTCCATACTCCACCAGGAGGGAGCCCTGGCCGAAGTGGTCTCTGAGTTCGAATACGAAAAGGCTCGTCGACTGGGAATCACAGGCGGCGATATTTATTTCAACGGACCATACAAGCCCAAAGAGAGCCTCGAACGGGCCGTAAAAGAACAAGCCCATATCCACATAGATCACTTCGACGAGATGAACGACCTGATGGGCATGGCAACACGATTGAAGATAGAGCCTCACGTGGCCATCAGGATAAATCTCGATGCAGGCATATACCCGTCGTGGGACAGGTTCGGGTTCAATCTCGAATCCGGCGAGGCCATGGAAGCCGCTCGTCGTATAGCACAACACGGAGGCATGCGTTTCGATGGTTTGCACTTGCACTTGGGAACTTTCATCCTGGAGCCGGCGGCTTACGCTACGGCGGTTGGTAAACTGCTGGATTTCGCCGATGAGATCCAGAAACGGTTCGGTATCAAGATCGAATACCTGGACCTGGGAGGGGGGTTTGCCTCCACAAACACCCTGCATTCGCAGTACATGCCTGGAGAGGAGGCCAGCCCAAGCCTGAATCAGTACGCAGAGCATATATGCGATGCATTGTCCCGTGGGTTTGCCGATGGCCGAACCCCGGGACTGGTGCTCGAGACAGGACGGGCGCTGGTGGATGAAGCAGGGTACATGGCAACCACGGTTATCGCGGAAAAGCGTCTGCCTTCCGGTTTGAAATCTTTGGTCATAGACGCTGGTGTCAACATCCTGTTTACCTCTTTTTGGTACAAGCACAATGTTTATACAACACGTGAAATAAGCGGTTTGCAGGAAGAGGTGATAATATATGGACCTTTGTGCATGAACATAGACGTGGTCAGACCGTCTGTGATGCTGCCTCCGGTGGAAAGAGGCGAGTCGCTGGTGCTTCACCCTGTGGGTGCATACAATGTCACTCAGTGGATGCAATTCATTCGTATGCGCCCCAATGTCGTTTTGGTCGGACAGGACGGATCCCATGAGCTAATCAGGGAGGCCGAGACCATCGACGACATCATATCGCGTGAACGTCTACCGGAAAGGCTGAAAAAACTTTGAGTTCCACCGAGGTCATACCCCAGGAGCAGACACGACCATTTTTGGACCGATACTGGATAACGAGAGCCGTGCTGCATTCGTATTCCCAGGTGCTTTTTTCCGACAGCACTTTGCTTGGAGTATTTTTACTGGGGTTGACTTTCGTATATCCCCTGCAGGGTGTAGCCGGCCTTGTGGGGTGCATGGTTGCCATTGTGTCGGTGGTGGCGTTGGGGATATCTCCTTCGAAGATAGATTCTGGTTATTACGGGTTGAATGGAATGCTGGTGGGCCTTGGATTGGGTCTGTTCTTCCAGTTCAACATGGCACTGATAGTGGTACTGGTGTTAGCGGCCGTGCTAACCTCTGTTGTGGCAGTGGTGATGAAAAACCTGCTGGGTGCATTGATGGGCATGCAGGCCATGAGCCTGCCGTTCGTGGCTGTGACCCTGTTGCTATTCATGGCGGCGAGAGGTTTCGATAATCTCAGTATCACGGTCGGGCCGATTCACGTGGCTCGTTGGCTCGATGTGTTGTCCCTGCCGGAGGTGATCGAAGTATTTTTCCGCTCCCTTGGCGCTATTTTGTTCCAGGTCAGTAGTGTTGTGGGTATGGGTGTTTTTTTGGGTTTGGTGTTGTTCTCGCGGATCTCTGCTCTGCTGGCCGTGGTCGGGTTCGCATCAGGCACGGCAGTGTATCTTGTGGTAGGCGGATCCATGGCGGAGATTGGTACGAATTTCATCGGTTTCAACTTCATCCTCGTATCCATGGCCATAGGAGGTGTTTTTCTCGTACCTTCTTTGAGTTCTTACGTTTTGGCTGCCATCGCCTCTGCAATCGCGGCGCTGTTGGCAGCAGGGACAAACCAGGTCCTGGCGAGTTTTTCCGTTCCGGTTTTAGCCCTGCCTTTCAACTTGACTGTAATTTTTTTCGTCTATGCCTTGAAGTTCAACACCCGACATCCATCCGTGCAACTTGTGAGTTTGCTGGTATGGCGTCCTGAGGACAATTTGCGTCATCATCGGGCCCTTTCCATGCGTGCGCCCCATCCACTCCATGTTCGCTTGGAACCTCCCTTTTTGGGTGAGCGTATGGTAAGCCAATCCACAGATGGCAACGAGACCCACAAGGACAGGTGGTCCGATGCCTGGGACTTTGTGATAGAACAGGATGGAACTCAGACGGCCCTGGAGTCTCCCCGGGAGCCTGCGGATTTCTACGTGTTTGGTACTCCCGTATTGGCGCCCGCAGACGGGACGGTGGTGCGCGCCATAGATCATTACGAGGACAACGAGATAGGATCCATCGACAGGGAACACAACTGGGGAAATTGCGTGGTACTTTGGCATCATGGTTTCGTGTACTCCGGTGTCTATCACCTGAAGAAGGACAGCTTGAAAGTCTCTGTTGGCGACCAGGTAAAAAGGGGAGAGGTGATCGGGCTTTGTGGAAACTCGGGTCGGTCGGCAATACCCCACTTGCATCTACAGGCCCAGTCAGGACCGGAGCCGGGTTCTCCTACGATTAGAGCATTGGTGGCTGGATACATCACCGATGAAAACGGAAAGAAGACTTACAAGGCGGTTGGAAATCCAGCCAAGGGCGAGATGATTTCCAGGCCTGAACCGTCAGACGAGGTGCGTGATGCCTTCCAGATGCCCATTGGAAGGAGCCTTGTTTTCAAGGTCGAAGGACATGGGGACAAGGTCTTGGAATGGAACATAGATGTGGATTTTTTGGGTAATCTTTTTTTGAGGGACAAACAGAGCGGGCAAAAATTGTATTTTGACAAGGGTAAGCGCGAGGTGGTTTTCGGTAAGCTCCAGGGCCCAGGAGAGGGAATGCTGCAATCGCTTTTGCTGGCTGCGCCCCGCATACCACTGTGCAGGCTGGATGGTCTTCAGTGGCAAGATCGACTTGCTCCCGAGTTATTTGAAGGCAAACTGGGACGTTTGGCCTCAGACCTCCTTCGTCCTTTCGGTGAACTGCACCACATGGTCTCAAAGACCCAATATCTAGGAAGCGAGACAGTGGTGTTGGATTCTGTCACCATCAATACCCATGTTCTAAAGACAGTTGTGACTAAAAGGGCCTTTGGCGATGTAAGTGAACATGTAGTCGCCGGGGGAAAGCTATGGTTCGACAGGATGCTGGGACCTGTCAAGATCGAAGTGGAACATGAAAATGGAAAATCATATAGGTTACAACAGCTCATCTCGAACAAGTAAAACGCGCTATTGTGTCTCATGGCCGTGTTGGATCTTGTCGACTGTGTTTTGTCTGTCACTGATAGCCTATCCGGCCCTGGCCGGATCGTCGGCTTGCCCTGAGGGAGGCAAGGTCGAGGATGGAGATTGCGGCTATCGCAAGTGCATTGAGAGCGCCTGGAACCGTTACAAAAACCATCACCTGGAAGAGGCACGAAAGCTTTACGAGCGTGCTTTGTGCTTGATGCCGAAATCAGAAGATGCCAGGTTGGGTCTGAGCCTGGTTGAGCTAAAGCAAGGCAATTACGAGTCGGCCCGGATCCTGTGTCGCGAGATCCTCAAACTCAATCCTGAAAACCTTTGGGCAAAAAAGCGCTTGGCTTATTCGCTTTTTCTTCAAGGACAGTACGGAAAGGCTCGTGCTGTGTATACGCAAATACACGAGGATGTTCCAACGGACACGGATGCAAGACTCGGGCTGGCCTGGACGCTTTTCAGGCAAAGCAGGCGTTTCGAAGCCGGTCGGCTCGTGTCAGACCTGGATGACGAAGGAAGCAAAAAGCTCAAGGAGGAAATAGGCACCATGCCTGATGTCGGGGCAAGCGCTTCGGTCTCGGGCTTGGGATACCTGGGCTCTGGAGCCTACAGCCATTCGTTGGAGTATTTTTTGTCCGGATATTTGAATTACCAGGACCTGGTGGGTATTTCGTTTTTGTTCAACCAGGTATTTACAGTCCCGCTTCGAAATTCCGGGCCTTATGGCACGAAGACTCGCACCTTGGAGGAAAAATTTTATACTCCTGCGGTGAAATTTCGATACGGCCCTGTTGGTGTGGGGTTGGGATACAGCACTCGGGATAGCGATCTTTTGGGTGACAGTGACATCCTGGCAGGAATCTTTTCATTGAACTTCGATTGGTTGGAGATTGACATGGGAGTGGCCTGGTCTGGGTACGTGGATATGCAAATCTGGCAGTTTACTCCACGGTTTACCTACAGACCTACCGATGGCCTGGCCATTTCGTTGCTGGGCGGCTGGGAAGCTTCTGAACTGAATGATTTACAAGGCTGGGAGAATATTTTTTCCTTGGAAGGGCAACTTCAGTTGCAAGTGACAGACGGCCTGGTGATGAACATTTCTGCCTGGGGTGGCAAGAGAGTACAGTGGGTCGACCAGCAGATGATGACCTCGCTCAACCTGGCAGATCTCTACAGGTTCGGCTTCGAGGGCGGATTGGGCTGGACGGTAAGTGAACATGTGATATTTTCTGTGGGGTTGTTCGGTCAGTTCGGCACCCAGGAAAACAACGATGACGTCAAGGTGGGCTACCTTGGCGGTTATCTCGGATTACTAACCCATTTTTGACCAGGAGAAAAGTCATGAACCCGCATCGAGATTGGTTTTCAGCAGGTTTGTTTTTGGCCATATTGAGCATCGCTTCAGTCGCAGGAGCAAAACAGTCTGCCGCGGATCTCTACCGTGATTCCTATGCATTGGAGTCTGCCGGTAAAATAAAAGCCGCCACCAACAAGGTCCTTACCGTGTTACGTCAGGAGCCTGAGAGCTATTTCGCCAATCTGAGGGCAGGTTGGCTTTATTACCTGCAGGGCAAATCCGAGGAATCCGTTCGCTATTACGACAGGGCCGTTGGATTGAAGCCGATGGCGGTAGAGCCGTTGCTGGGGAAGTTGCTCCCTCTCGTGGGGATTGCTGCATGGGGCGACGTCATAAAAGCCGCGCGAAAAGTCTTAGCGATCGATCCGGGCAACTTTCAGGCCAACAGTAAACTTGCCTATGCTTTGTACATGAGCGGAAACTTTGCAAAGGCCGCCAAGGTATACTCGTTTTTGGTGGAACGCTATCCGTCAAACGTGGAAATGAAGCTGGGACTCGGGTGGAGCAATTTGAAAATGGCCAAGACTCAACGGGCGAGGGGACTCTTTTTAGAGGCTTTGAAAATCAATTCATCTAGCCAAAAAGCAGCCAATGGTCTTGCTGCCTGCGCCGCTGCTTCCTCCGGCGCCAAGTGATGGGGCATGGCTGCAAATACTAGATTGGCGTGGATTTTTTTAAGTATAATTCTATCAACTTAGTAGAGTTTGGTTTCTTGCGAAAAATCTGCCCAATTTTGGGATCGCGGACTGGTTTTCCAGGATTTTGAGAAAATTTCACTTGACTCTGAACCTGTTAGCAGGAATAA
>CAYSLH010000089.1:0-16250 GCA_964431605.1 uncultured Myxococcales bacterium | reverse complement strand
CAGCGCATCCGTCGCCGTTCCAGTCATCGCAGATTACAACCGAATAATCATCCCAACAATATTGCTCGCCCCAATCACATTCATCACGACACTCACCGGCACACTGGTTTGTCTGCCAGTCGCAGCGACCATTTTCACATGGGATTGGTTGACCGAATTCAGCGCATCCGTCGCCGTTCCAGTCATCGCAGATTACAACCGAATAATCATCCCAGCAGTATTGCTCCCCCCATTGACACTGGTCCCAACATTCTTCGGCACAAGAACCAGTATTCGGATTGCAAAAACCATTTTCGCACCGGACAGGCTCACCAAACTCGAGGCAGGGATCTTCGTCGAACTCACCACACTGGATGACTGAAGTTTCATCCCAACAGTAGGACTCGTCAGGCTTGCACTCGTCCCGGCATTCTGTGTGCATGCATTGGCCGTCGCGGCATTGATCACCCGAGGTACAGGGATACGGAGCCGACCATTCAGTGCATCCGTCACCATCTGTATCAGTACAGAGTACAACGGCATTGGAGACACATCGGGCATCACCTATGGTGCATTTGTTTTCGCAGGAGGTTATACACTTGCCTTCCCTTGAACACTGCTGACCTGAGGGGCATATTCCACAAGTTGAGCCACACCCATCTGGTCCGCATTGGCGACCGGCACAGTGAGGGGAACAAAGGGGGATGCACTCACCGGAAAGAGGATCGCATGCCCAACCCTCAGGGCATTGGACGTCAATGCACTCTTTATCGCACAAAGACGCAGGGTCTGTTACACCGTCACAGTCGTTGTCCAGGTCATCACCGCAAAGTTCGATAGAGTGAGGGTTTACAGCAGCGTTGTTGTCGTCACAATCTGTGCCCATGCATGCTGCTCCATCGACACCATCAGAATCGGCATCGCACAGGGTGCATTTACCGTTGAAGCAATCTTGTCCTACAGGACAGTCTGAATCAATATTACAGAGCCCGTCAGGATTTTGGCATGCGCCATCGACACAAACCCTGTCGTGTTTGCAATCCGAATCGGTACGACATCCCACGAAGTCCAGGCCTCCTCCACCGCAGGCAGCAAAGAGCCAAGTTAGAATCATGTACAACGCCAAACAAACAGGAGCATTTTTCATCGAGTCCATTGGATTCCTCCTTTGGAGAAGTGTAGCTTTCACGCCTGCGCCGTGACGTTATGCTGTGCGCAGGCTTGAACATATCATTATAGTGAATGCATATTAGCAGGTGTTTAGGTTTTTGTCGTCATGGTTTTCAAAAAGGCCCTGCCAGTATTGACTGAGAGACTCTCTCTGGATCAATTCCGGAAATGATTGACTAGCATTGTGCAATATTGGAAGCTAACGCCGTAAAGAATAAACCCTGAACAACATAAAAGGATTTTGCCAATGTACAGATTTTATTTCATGTCGGTCATCGCCCTGCTGGTATCAAGTCCATTTTCGTCTATGGCGAGACAAAAAACTCATCCATTTTCATGGGATGACATGTTTGCCATGGTTCGTCTATCCGATCCTCAACCATCACCCTCCGGGAAAACAGTATTATTCAGCCAGACTATCTATGACGTTGAAGAGAACAAGGGAAATACGGATATTGCCCTCGTAAATATTGATGGCACAGGATATAGGCGTCTGACTTTCGATCATGCGTCTGATTTCAATGCCAGGTGGTCTTCGAACGGTGAGTGGATCTATTTCTTGTCCACCCGCTCTGGTTCCAGCCAGTTATGGCGCTTGCCGCTAAAAGCCGGGGAGGCGGAGCGCGTCACCGACTTACCAGTGGATATCGAAGGATTCGAGCTTTCTCCTTCCAGTAAAACTATAGCCTTCTGGGCACAGGTTTTTATTGATTGCAAAACACTCAAGTGTACAGCAGACCGCCTCCAACAACGATCAAAGAGCAAAGTGAAGGCCATGGTTTTTGACAAGCTCTTCATTCGTCACTGGGATACCTGGTTCGATGGGAGAAGAAACCATCTTTTCATCATGAACCTGGATAAAGACAAAAAGCCTAAAGATCTCACTCCTGGGTGGGATCAGGACACGCCTACAAAACCATGGGGAGGCAGCGAGGAGTTTTCATGGTCTCCCGATGAAAAGACCATCGCCTTTTCGTCCAAGCCATCCAAGGGTGAGGCATGGCACACCAACGTGGAGGTGTATCTGGTCAAGACCATGGGGAAAAGCAAGCCTAGGTGTATAACAAAGGAAAACAAGGCATGGGATACTCAACCGGTTTTTTCTCCTGATGGAAAGACCATCGCATACCTGGCCATGGACAGGCCTGGGTTCGAGGCCGACAAGTTCCATATCGTTCTGTACGATATCAAGACCGGAAAAAAGATAAACCTGACAGGACATTGGGACAGGTCGGTTCAGGAACTTGCATGGGCGGCAGATGGCAGCGCTTTATATGTAACTGCCCCAGAGCATGCAAGGGTAAAAATTTTCAGTGTCAGCGTACCAAATGGCAAGGTCCAACCCCTGGTTCAAGAAGGTACAAACCGTTTCATCAAGGTGACATCAAGCGGTCAACTCGTTTTCATGCGAGACAGGATGATCCACCCCAGAGAGGTCTTTACCTATAATCCGGCCAACGGAAAAACCACGCAGGTCAGTCATGTAAACACGAAGCGGATTGCCTCTGCCAGGGTGAGTGAGCCCGAAGATTTTTGGTTTGATCATGATGGCTTTCATATCCATGGTTGGTTGCTAAAACCAGTGGATTTCAAAAGGGGACGCAAGTATCCCTTGGCTTTTTTGGTCCATGGAGGTCCACAGGGAAATTGGGGAGATGATTTTCACTATCGCTGGAACCCGGAGTTTTATGCAGGAGCAGGGTATGTAGTGGTTGGTATCGATTTTCGTGGTTCTACTTCTTACGGACAAAAATTCCAGGATGCAAACCGAGCCAACTGGGGGGACGGTCCATATTCTGACCTTATTGCAGGGCTGAACTACGCGTTGAAAAATTACAAGTTCATCGATGGAAAAAGAATGTGTGCTCTGGGTGCATCCTATGGTGGATATATGATCAACTGGATTGCCGGGCAGGACCATCCTTTCAAGTGTCTCATTAACCATGATGGTGATTTCGATACCACGAGTTCGTATTTCAATACCGAGGAACTCTGGTTTCCAGAATGGGAGATGACAGGCACTCCGTGGGAGAAACCAGAGATCTATCAAAAGAACTCCCCCATGCGTTTTGTGAAAAAATGGAAGACTCCCATGTTGGTGATAGAAGGGGCAAAAGATTTCAGGGTGGTGGAGACAGAGGCATTCTCAACTTTCAACGCGTTACAGCGTCTTGGAATACCAAGTAAATTGCTTTATTTTCCAGACGAGAGTCATTGGGTTCAAAAGCCACAGAACTCCAGATTGTGGCATAAGACCGTGCTTCAATGGTTGGACAGATGGACAAGAACCAAACGAAGATAGGTGGGGCTCAGGCAGCTTTTCCTTGTTGTTCGGCAGATTTTTGTTCTTCTTCCGGAGCAGGAACCTGATCGCTAGAGTCTTCTACCGGGCAATTGCACAAAGGGCATATTGTTCCTGCTTTCTGAATGGACTTGCAATTGGGGCATAGTTTCATGATTACCATGACGTACCTCCTCGCTCTGCAACCTTTCCAGCCTTTCTTCGGAAATCGTTATGAACGATTCACACTTAAAAAAAGCTCTTGTCGTTCTTACTGCACGATTACCCATGGTTAACTAAAGCAATTGACGTGCCATCGGGGAAAAGGATCTCCTGGATCGAAAGAACTGCTTGAAATATTTGATCTACCGCTAGAATAGGAGACTTGGATAAAAATTGCATGAGTTGGATTTTGGTTGTGATAACACGAAAATGTGTCGATATTCTGACACATGTGCCATGGATCCTGTGTCTATGGAAATATTTTTTGCCAAGAGATGGGTCAGCTAGCCCTGGATTTGCCTTTTGCCGAGAGTTTTTCGTTAGCCTCTCGAAGCCGATGGGTAAGTATATGGATGATCCCATGAGCAATTTCGATTTTTTCAGACATGAGTTCATAGAACTCTTCACGTTCGATTTTCAAGCATGTAACATCTGACACTGCTGTCACGGTAGCGGATCGAGGTTCGTTGTCCAGCAAAGCCATCTCTCCGAAACTTTCTTTTTCTCCTAGACGTGTTAATTCCTGGGTCAGACGGTGAACCATTACCTGGCCATCGATGATCAAATACATGGAGTCGCCAACTTCTCCCTCCTGTATTATCAATTCGCCCTTTTCAAAACTGACTTCCTGCGCGATTCCAGCTATCTGCGCTAAGTCTTCACCGGGGATCCGCGAGAACAGATCCACACTCTTGAGGAAAAGGACCTTTTCAACTGTGGAAATCATCAGACTTCCCCGGTAGCCTCTACCTGTGGTGCCTTTTCTTCGCGCTCAGTAAAAAAATCTTCAAGCCCTTGAGCTTTTGTGGCTGCGACAGCTGCACCGACAAGAGGAGCCTTTTCAGGATTTGGGGCACAAACGATAGCGGCTTCGCTGTTTCTTGCCAAAGCCATCTCCCTGGCTGTCCTGATGAGAGATTTTTTGAACAATGACCATGATTGGGCGAATCCACCACCAAGCACAACTGTTTTCGGGTTCAAAATGTCCAGCAATACCGCAATACCCTGACCGAGAAGTCGACCTTGTTCTTCCCAAATTTTTTGTGAGGTCTCTTCTCCTGCCTGGGCAAGTTCTGCCAATTCTTCGGGAAGGTTGGGAAGTTTGTATCCAGCTTGCTGATATTCGGATAGAAGTCTTCTCAATGCGCCACCACCTGCATAAGCCTCCCAGCAACCTTTCCTTCCACAATTGCATGGTTTGCCATCGAGAAAAAGTGGTATGTGGCCTGCCATGAGAGCAGAAGCCCCGGCGCCCCTCAAAATTTTTCCTTCTGTGATAAAACCACACGTGATGGCCGTGCCTATAGAAATCCCGAGAAGGTGGTCCTGTCCACGGGTTGGACCAAAACTGAAGAAAGTGAGGGTGGCAGCTTCTCCATCGCCCTCTACGGTAACTTGCCTCCCAAAGGATTTTTCCAAAGGGGTGCGCACGTCCATACCTTCCCATCCTGGTGCAGCGGAAGCAGTGATTATGCCATCCTCAGGATTCACATCTCCCGGAACGCAGCATCCGACGGCTGCAAGATCGTGAATACTCAAGGATGCATCGGCCAATACACCTCGGCAGGTACTAACCAGGGCGTCGGCTACAACTCCCACCCCCTGTTCCATGGGTGTCGCACGGGTAGCGAAATGTTCGATCTGGGCGTCTTTGCCCACAAGCCCCACTTTGACGTTGGTTACCCCAACATCGATGGCCATGATAAACTTTTTGTCAGCCAAAACAGTCTTACTGTCAGAAGTCATCAGAAGTCATATTCCTTGTTGTCGGGATTGAAATCATTGGCAGTTAGCCCAGGATTGAGTTTTATATCCTTGTAAGAATACATCTCATAGAGATTACCGGCCCAATCCCACGTTGTGGCCTTGACCGGCAGGTGTGTCTCCTTGTCCACCATGAGTTCCGCACGTCCACCATAATAACGTGGTATAAATACCTTGTCGCCCTCATCTATGTCGTCCGGCTCGTCCCAACCCTTGTCTTTGTTGGTATAAAGTATCAAGTACATATCCTGCCCTGTTCGTTTGGCGATATCCCAGATCGTCTCATCATCTTTTGCCGTGACGAAGTAGCCTCCCTTGGGAAAAGTAGCTGCGATTTTCCAGACCGGGCGTCCATTGACCGTTCCTCCATCGCTGACTTCGAATTTGCAATCTCCCCGCTTCAGTGCCTTTCTGAGGTTTCGTGCTGAAATTCTGATAGTGCTGGCCAAGCCGAAATCGGTAATAGGGTGGTGATTCCCTTCCATGGCTGTATCACCCTTGGGGTCAAGGTTTACGGTGATGTCCGGAAAAGTACCCTTGTGAACTTTTACCTCGTTGTCGTTTTTCCCTCGCACGAAGATAGCCTCCCTGCCACTGTAAGCATTGAGAAACTTGATATAAACCTTGAATGGACGAGCGAACTTGAACTTGGTTTTTTCGACTTTTCCGAGTTCTTCTAGAAATCGTTCCTGCTTGTCCATGAATCCGGTGTAGTCCTTTACCTTGGCAATGGATTTCTCCGCACTTTTGAGAAGTTGTTCGACGGTTGGTATTACAGGTTGCTTTGTTATTGCGGTGGTTGCCGTAGGTGTTACAGTATTATTATCCTGAGCTGAAGCATTCGTACCTGTGCCGCACAATGCCACTGTAAGAATAACTGCGGCTCCGATTGAGATCTGGTTCATATGGGTCCTCCAACCAAGACAGTGGTTTTCAATTGTGTATAGACTAGGCCAGGAGAATAACATAGGAAATCTGAAGCAGTAAAGTCTTGCTTTGAAGAAACTGGATTTTCCGCCTTTGGCAATAAATTGCCAGCCTATCAAAAGTCCTTAATTGAAAAATATTGTTTTCTTATTCCATGGTAAGACTTGGGCACAACCAGTTGACGACTTTTCTTACGGATGTATCCGGGTCTTTGGCCAGCAGTCTGAGATCTTGTTTGAGTTCGGTGTCGGATGATAGTTCTTTTATGCAGAAAGCCGCGCTTTCCCTTACAATGCTGGACCTGTGATTCATAGCCATGAGAATGGAAGGACGAAATGCAGGGTCTCCCATGACTCTTATGGTGTCGATGGTTACAGCCACAGTCCAGTCATTTTCGTCAACTAATAATTCGTACAGCCATCCTATGGGGCTTCTGTGGAGCAAGGGGAAGAGTTCATCTCCTTTTTTTGATAATTTGTGGAAATCATTTTCTTCTATAAGTGGAATCAAACATCGCTTGCTTTCAGGGTCGAGTATGTTGTCTAGCAACTCCACTGCATTGGCACGTATAACAGGATTTTTACGGAGTAAATTTCTCTCAATGATCTCCAGGTATCGTTTAGGATATAGAAGGTGGAGCAAAGAAAATATTCTTCCCATGGAATTGTCGATGCGGTCCTTTATAGCATCATGAAGAAGGGGAGAGACCAAAGTGGAGAGGTCATCTTTCGTTGCAACTAATTGATAGGTGCTTTTCAACTCCCGGTGTAATACCCTGCGAAGCATCTCACGGTCAAGCCTCAGGTCTGGACGCCTCCTTGCCAGTTTTTCGATTGAGGATATCAGCACTTGCCTAAACTCTGTATCGTCTGTTTCCAAAGAGTTGGACAAGATGTCCATGCTCATCTGCACTTCCATTCGTGCCATTACCTCGGGAATCACCAGCCGGATTTTTCGACCTTCTCTGGGATTGTCCAGCACTGTACGAAGAGTGACCAAAAGAGTTGGTCCATATTCTGCCAAAGCCTTGATCGCTGATTTTTTTGTTTTTGGGTCCGAGAGATGACTTATCAGCGAGAGTACTAATTCAGGACTTTTCAAATTCGCGGCGGCATCGAGAGCTGCCAGGCGCACACGTACATCTGTGTCCTGCATTAGCGGCAACAGACTACGGTAAAAGGTTCTGACTTTGACCTGACCCACCGCCCACGCACCTGCCATACGAGATGCCGGATCCTGGGACGTGAGCATGGACTTGAGACTTTGTGCCGCAGTTATGATACCATCTAATCCTCCATATCTTATGAGACCTATAACTGCTGCGGCACGAACTTTGACAGAACTCTGTTGTAGAAGAGGTTCGATTGCATCCATGGCCTTTTCCTTGAGAACGGAACAATATATCCGTATGGCCTCGGAGCGAACATCATCGGATTGGTCGTTCAATCTCTCAAGTATTAGATCCAGGTTTGCTTGCGGGCTCTGTTGGCCCAGAAGCTTCAACGAATGATATCTGACCTCAGTGCCGGGATGTTGTAAAAGTCTCCTGAGTTCTTGAGTCCAGTCATGTCGCCGCACGTATGGCACCATTTCCAATGCATGAAGAATGTTTCTTTCATCATCGTCGTTGAGCGTCTGTTCCAGTGCCGATACGGTTTGGGAATCGGTCAGTGACAAGGGTGAATCAGCAAGGTTGAGCTTGCGTTCCCGGAGTGTGTTCAAAAGTGATTGCAGGTATTCGTTCTTCAGACCCATGACAAGAGCCATGAGTCCTATGAGAGCGAGAATAGAACCACCTGCCAGCCAATCTACCCTGTGGCCGACCAACACTCCTGCCCATACCAGGGCCAAGCCGCATAATCCTTGTGCCAGGGGTTTTACCATGCCGGTTATGAAAGCCTTGGCCCTGCCTCTGAGGTTTGATGGCACTGGAAGGTATAGTACCTGGGTTCCAGCTTCGTTAATACTGTACCTCAGCACCATGTCGCTTCCCTTCAGAATGGACACAGTAAGCAATCCGGGCAAAGCCAGCAGAGCAATATTCATAGTAAAAAGGGCCAGAGGTAGCAAAAGCAACGATGCAATGATTCCAAACCTCTGTAGCATTTTACCAGTGGCTAAAACCTGTACGAGGAGACTGCCTACTCCTGAGATGGAGTAAAACCATCCGAAAAATTCCGAAAGTTCGTCTTCTCGATTTAAAAACGAATACCTGGCGATGACCTTGAACTGAAAATCCACCACAGTGACCACCGCAAAGGTGATAACTGTTATCCAGGCTATGGTTTTGAGGTGTTTGGATGAAAAAACCCTACCCAAGTCTTGTGTAAGGTGAATGCCCTGTGACGGCCTAATACCTGTTAGAGCAAGGGTCAACTCCTTACGATGAATCTTGCCCTGCCTCGTGACCATAATCAAACATCCCAAAAGCAATACCGCGCAGATCCAGAAGAGGTTGTCCGTACCTATGGCCCGGGTCAATTCTCCCACGGTGAACCCGGTTATTATGGTTGCCGTTATCCCTCCCGCTCCAATGATACCAAAAATGCGTTTTGCCTGCCTGGTGGTGAATATATCATTTGCCAGCGTCCAGAACTGGATTGTCATCAAACCGCCCATTATTTCCACGAATACGTATAGGATGGGAAGGAACCAATCACCTGCAAACATCAGCACTATTCTGGATGCCACCACCATCAGCAGCAAGCCGAAGGTTACGATTTGGATTAATCTATCGCGCCTGTATCGATCTGCGAAGTGAGAGTATATGTAGCTCACTAGTGCCACGCTAATGGCAACCCAAATGTACATATAGGGAAGGTAGGAAATATCGTATCGGCTCAAAAAGAGACTATCACGGGCGATGCGTGCGAACATAAAAGCACCCACCGCCATCATGAGGTAGGCAAACATTTCCAGGGTGGAACGCATCTCGTCATCCCGCAGCCCGAACCATTTCAATAAGACGCTCGACGCGTTGCAAGCCTCGAAGCTATACGGGTTGAGTTGATGAATAAAGCCACTTGGCAATGGTTCGAACCTGGATGGATGGATCTTTCAGGTGTCGTTTCGCGGTGGCTACGAACTTGTTCTTTGGCAGTAATTTAGCCAGTGAAACCAAAGCTGTTTCTCTAAGGAGCGGATCGTCTGATACGGTCTTGGACAGTATTTCTTCTGCTAGTTTGTGTTCTGTCAACATGCCTGCCTCGAATATGGCACAAGCCGATATCCATGTGTCCGGATCCCGGATCAATGTGGCGACACGTTGTATTCGGCTCTGGTGCTTGAGTTCGAAAACTTCCTGTCCTATTTCATCCAGTTCAGACCGCTGGTTTGGATCCAATACCGGCATAAGGCTGCGCTTGTGATTTTTATCGAGCATGGTGTCAAGCACTTCCAGCGCATTGGCCCGAGCCCGCGGAACCTGTGATGATAGATTGGCATACACTGCGTCAATGGCTTTGACCGGATACATGCAACTAAGTAGTTTAAACAGCCTATCTGTTGAGCGAGTCTTTCTCTCTCGGCATGCGTCGGCTAGTAGTGAACCGGCAACTGCATCCAGGTCCTGCTCGATGAAGCAGTTTTCATACAGGGTCCTTAGCTCTGACTCAAAAGCCTTTTGAACTATCGTATTGTCCAGCTTCAGATGGGGTTTTCTTAGTCGCAACTTATGCATGGCGTCCAGAACCCTGGTTCTCAGCCTGGTCTCAGGAGCAGCTAGTTGTCCTTGAAGAGCATCGATGGATGGTTGGTCACCAATCCTCGAAAGAATCAGTGGAATGACTTCTCTGGTTGACAGAGATTCAGAAGTATTGTTCATGACTCTTTTTAGTAATTTCACACTTGGGGTACCGATAGCGGATAGGGCCTCGACTGCTGCAGCGCGTGTATCCGGGGATTCGATTCGGTAAACCAGTGCTGGCAAAAGTTCCGGGCTTTTCATCCTTCCGGCGGCCCAGATCGCTGCTGTTTGAACTTCCTTTGAATGATCGGTCATGAGTTCGAGCAGCGGATGATAGAAGTTTTTGACCTGGATTTCTCCAAGGATGCGTGCCCCGGAAGCCCGCTCCTGAGGTTTGTCACTGCCGAGCATTTCCTTGAGCTTTTCAGCTGAACTCAACACGCCATCCAGGCCACCGTACCTTATAAGGCCAACCACTGCGGCCGAACGCACCACGATATCGTCATGTTTGAGGAACAGGGAAATGGTCCTTACGGCACGGTCTTTTCCTATGGCGCAGTACGACGTGATGGCGGCTGCCAAAACCGAAGGATTGGGATCTCTGAGACACGAATATACCACAGGACCGTGTTGCAAAGATCCTAACTCACCAAGGAGTCTGACCGCCTTGGCACGGATGGTAGCATTGGAATTACGGGTCAGTTTGACCAGTGAATCACCCCAGTCTATCCTGGATGTAGTGTATGGAATCATTTCCAGTGCGTGTAGTACGTTTTGAACATTCGAATCATCCAGGGCTTTTTTCAGTGCCTTTGCCGCCGCCTGGTCGGGAACCAGGTTCGAGTCCATGTCGAAGTCCAATCGCCTGGATCTGAGTGTGGCAAGCAGTGATGCAAGATATTCACGGACTACTGCGAACGTTATTCCGATCCATGCTGTCAAAAGGACAAGAAGCAATATCCCAAATGCTTGCGGCGGAAGGTGGGGGAGTATCCAGGCAAGGCTTATACCTGCCAGCCCAATGGAAATCGGTCTTATGATTCCATCTATGAATGCCTTTGCCCTGCCTCTCAGGTACGATGGCACTGGTAAGTAAAGCAACTGCATTGTTGCGTCATTGACTGTATAGCGCAGAGTGGCATCAGCGCCTTTTAGCAAACTCGCGCTCCAAAGTGCAGGCAGGATGAGCCAGCTGACCGCGCCGGTGAGAAGTGCTATGGGAAGCATGAGCAAAGAGACCAAGACGCCGAATTTTTCAAGGATCCTGCTGGTGGCGATGGCCTGAATAAAGATGTTCAGGATTCCGGTAAGTCCATAAAACATTCCGAAAAACCCGGCTAATTCAGTCTCCCGATTCAGATAAGCATAACGGGCCATGATTTTGAACTGCCAATCCACATAGGTCATTACAAAAACCAGAATGGAGACTAAGGCTGCTACGAACACCAGATGCCGCTTGGAAAAGATACGTTTGAAATCAGGAATGAGTGCGATTCTCTGTCGGATTTCCCGGCGGACCATGGTTATGGTAGCGAGGAATTCTTCTTTGCATTCATCGGAGAGACGAACAACCAGAAAGAACGCAAGCACCAAGCCGGCGGCGCACAGATACAAGAGATTCTCTGTCCCGATCCACTGGACTGATGCACGGACACCAAAACCTGCAACCACCGAGGATACAACACCGCCGGCACCAACGAGACCAAATAGGCGTTTGGCTTCCCTCGTGTTGAAAACCTCGTTGGCAATGGTCCAGGACTGTATGATGAGCATACTACCTACCAATTCCACCAGTACATAGAGCACAGGAAAAAACCAATCCCCGGCCCAGTACAAGGCCAACCTGGCAATCAAGAATACTCCGGCCAACACGAGCAAGGTTGCCTTGAAGAGTTTGTCCCTGCGGAACCTGTCCGCTATTCTGGAATACAAGTAGGATTGTATGGTTACGCCTACGGCTACCCAGATGTACAGGACCGGCAGAAAATCCACAGAGTATCTGCTCAGGAAAAGCGAATCACGTGCGATGCGTCCAGTGATGAAGGTACCCACAGTACACATCATGATTCCGAACATGATGGCGGTTTTTTTCCCCTCACCAGGGTTTATTTTCAAGATCCGCAGGACAAGTTGGCCGAGTTGTGTCAAAGCAGCGCTCATTGGTTATATTGCCCCCGTGAAACCATCGCCGGATAATACCACATGCTGGGGACGGAGGTCTATGGTGGCGACTGCATGGAGGGGACGGAGGCTTAACTTACACAGTGGTCTTCAGTGTTTTATCGTATATTACAATGAGCATCTCAGAAATAAATTATGGTTCGGTCCAGGGACGATGAGAATCGTTCGGACCGAGTCTTTATGCCTTGAACAAGACCTGATGCTGGAATATGTTTCTGTACAATTAATCGTACCGGTTTCCGGGAGGAAAAAATGGCGTTACAGATTCGGAAAATTGAATCCAAGAAGGACAAGAAAACTTTCATCAGGTTTCCCTGGACTGTTTATAAAAATGATCCCCGTTGGATTCCTCCCTTGATGATGGATATGTCCGAGCAACTAAACCCCGACAAGAATCCATTTTTCGAGCATGGCGAGGTGGCATTGTTCGTGGCGGAGAAACAAGGAGAACCAGTGGGCCGGGTGAGCGCGCAGGTCAACAGGCTTCACAATGAATACCAGAAGGATAAGACCGGTTTTTTCGGTTTTTTCGAATCCATCGATGATCAGGGTGTCGCAAAAGCTCTTATGGAAGCGGCCGAGGGATGGCTGAAGGAGAAGGGATGCGACAAGGTCATCGGCCCTGAGTGCTTTTCCACCAACGATGGTTATTGCGGTATGTTGGTGAAGGGATTCGACAAACCACAGATGTTGTTTTGTTCGTACAATCCACCATATTATGACGATTTGATGAAAGCCGTTGGATACGAGAAGGAAAAGGACCTTTTCGGCTGGGTTTACGAGGTGGGGGATGTTCCGGATGGGCCCAAGCAGATCGCCGAGGCCGTGGAGCAGCATCCGGGGTTGACCATCAGGACTGCCGATCCAAAAAATCTAGAGCGGGATGTGGGAATCATCCGGGATGTGTTCAACGCAGCATGGAACAGAAACTGGGGATTTGTGCCGTGGACGGACTTGGAGGTCAAGCACTCGGCTGAAATGATAAAACTGATCCTGGTTCCAGAACTGACAGCCATCGCCGAGGTGGATGGTGAACCTGCGGGAATAATGCTTGCTTTTCCAAATATTACCGAGGTGCTGAAAGATTTGGATGGCAAACTCTTTCCCCTCGGTTTACCCAAGCTCATCTACCGATTGAAAATGGGTGGGCATAAATTTCAAAGCGCCAGGTTGACCCATCTGGGAATACTGCCCAAGTATAGGGGAAGCTCTCTTGGCGGATTGAGCGTGTTGTTATACGTAAAGGCTCACATGGCGGGTATCAAGTTAGGTCTGACCCATGGTGAGTTGGGCTGGACCCTCGAGGACAACGAGAAGATCAACATGGGTATACAATTCATGGGCGGAAGGAACGAGAAGGTCTACCGGATATACGGCAAGGATTTGTAGTCTCCCCCCGAAGGCTCTGCCGAAATTTCGATACTTCATGAAAGTCTTCAGATCACACCGAACTCTTTACCCACCTTTTTCAATATCTCCAGTGCCTTTTGAAGCTGATCCCGAGTGTGTGTTGCCATTACTCCCAGACGAATGCGCTCTTTCTTCAAGGGAACCCCAGGGTGTACCACAGGTGAAGCATAGACACCTTCGTCCAGAAGCTTGCGATTCATCCTCAAAACCTTTTCCGTGTCCCGAATCATTATCGGAATCACTGGAGTGGACGAAGCTCCAGTATCAAAGCCGAGGTTATTGAGTCCGTCTATGACGAAATGAACGTTATCCCAGAGCTGCTCATGCCACTGGGGTTCTGACTCCAGGACATGGAAGGATGCCAGAATGCCGGCAACTACCGCAGGAGGTATGGATGCCGAGAATACAAATGGCGATGAATAGTGGAACAGGTATTCTATTAAATCTTTATCTCCGGCTATGAATCCACCAACGGCACCTGCGAATTTGGAGAAGGTGCCTGCCACCACGTCAGCACCGTCAGGTATTTCGAAGTGCTCCAATAGCCCCTTGCCTGTTTTCCCCATTATTCCCAAGGAGTGAGCCTCGTCTATGAGGATGGTGACATTGGCGGGATCGCAGACAGCCTTCATCTGGGGCAAAGGAGCTACATCACCATCCATGGAGTAAACAGAGTCGACTACTACCACCCTGTTTGTCGCCTTGGCTTCGGTACGTTTGATGAGGTTCTTCAGGTCATGGGTGTCGTTATGCTTCCAGGATCTCATCTTGCATCCGGACAGTATGCACCCATCGATGATGGAACGATGGCTCAGTGCGTCCACCAAGGCCATGTCGCCGCGACCAACCAACCCTTGTACTGCACCAAGCAGTGCCTGGTAGCCGGACGGATAGATGAGAGCTGCCTGTTTGTCGTAATTCTGTGCAAGCCTCTCAGAGAGCCTTTTGTGCAAGACGGTGTTTCCACATGCCATGGGTGAGCCACCGATACCCAACCCAAACTCCTTTAACGCATTAGTCACGGCCTCGAGTACAAAAGGATGAGTGGAAAAACCCATGTAGGAGTTGGAGATGAAATTGATTCGTTCTTTTCCTTCCGCCCGCATCAGTGCCTGGCAGCCGGAGGACACGTCAAGGCCATAGGTGTGCAAGCCTGACGCCCTTAGCATTTGTAACAGCCCCATCTGCTGTTGCAAGCGTTCCATGAAAGGCTTCATGCTATAGTCTCCTGCAATTCTACCCCGATCCGTCGGCACTCTGCTTCAACAATGGCGTTGACCAGTTCGTCGGAGTTGTCCTGTTGTAGTTCGAACTGCAACTCAGCATCTTTTATCAGACCATGGAGCGCATGTTTTGTCAGTACCAGCATATCATCCGTAAGCGAGCAGCTCATTTGTTCTCCCTTGGCCCTGACCAAGAGGGCCAAGATGGTGTAAAGATCGATGCAGATGTTCGAGATCCTCTTTTGAACCATCTGCCTCTTGAAGACGTGAAGCCCGTGGTCCTTTTTTTCCTGCTCTATGAGATCCGCAAGTCGTCTGTATAGGGTGTCGAATGCCTGAGCCTGCTCGGTAAGCACTCCGTCCATGAGTTCTTCAATGCGTGGGCTCTTTCGCATGTCGTCCGGTTTCCACATGAATGTTGCCGCTGCCATGTGAAATCTAAGCACTTCGTTGGTGCCTTCGAAGATTCTGGTTATACGGCTGTCACGAAGCAACCTGGCTACTCCCGTATCCTCGATGAATCCTGAGCCACCATGCAACTGAACAGCTTCATCTGCAGCATCCCACGCTTGCTCGCTACAGAAAATTTTTGCCACCGACGACTCCCACGAAATGGAATCAGGCATATCGTCTTCTATTTGAGTAACGAGGCGAAGCAAGCTGTCCATGGCGTGTAAGGACGAACTCATATGAGCGATTTTTTCCCTGACCATACCGAACTCTGCGATCATTCTCTTGAACTGTTTTCGCTCGGTCACCTGTATCACGGATTTATCCAAAGCCAGTCTTGCCAGGCCTACGCAACCGGAGGCCATGAGAGTCCTGCCCCAGGTCAAGATATGGTTGAGATGGTCCAGACCCTTAGAAGGTGTACCCAATATGTTGTGTTTGCCGATCCGTACATCTTCGAAATGTATGCTCCTGGTGAAAGAACCTTTGAGTCCGAGCTTGTTTTCCTCAGCGTCCAGACTGACTCCAGGCAGGTCCAGAGGCACCAATAGCAGGCTGTGACCTCGTCGTGAACCTCCCAGGCCAGGAGTCCGGGCAACTATGGTAGCGATATTTGCAAGGCCGCCATTGGTCACGAAAGCCTTGGATCCGTTTATGACCAGATGGTCCCCATCTTCAACGGCAGTGGTCCTTACCGAAGCGATGTCTGAACCAGCCTCAGACTCTGTGGCTGCAAAGCAGGCGATCTTTTTTCCGCTGGCCAGGTCGGGAAGGTAACGGTCTTTTTGCGATTCACTGCCCAGGTGGTTCAGTCCTCTGAGCCCCAGGCCGGCGTGTAGGCCGATGGTCACACCAACAGACCTGTCGTGGTATGCAAGGCGGGAAATCACCTGGCAGCAAGCTTTCATGGAGAGGCCCGAACCGCCATATTTCTCACTGACGCTTATTCCGAAAAGCC
>CAYSLH010000088.1:0-16350 GCA_964431605.1 uncultured Myxococcales bacterium | reverse complement strand
ATCCCGTTACAGCATCGAAACCACTCTTCCCATCGGTTGCTGCACTGAGCACCAAACTTCCAGTCATAACTGGGAATTTCGGAAAGACTCTATGGATAAAACCCAAAGGCCCCGAGAGTGTCAACTGCAACCTGGGCATCCACTGCTTTGCGTCCCGGACCAATTCTCCCTTCAGCTTCAAATTGGCATCATCCACGCCCACCGAACACTGTATCTGATATATCCCATGGTCCCTTACCACACCCCCACATCGACTCTTGCCAATAGCGACAGACTTATCCTGAGCGCCAATCACATCCAAGCTTCCTTCTGCCAGTTTCATGTCCAGCTCGGTGGTTCCTTCTTCTGGAGAAGATGCCCTTAGTTCCAGATCTTTGATCTGGAGTAATCCAACTCCATCTACTACCAGATCCAGCCTCCCTCCATTTATTATTACCTTTCCAGGAAAGTGGTAAGTTGATCGAGATGCAGACTCTTTTCCTTCGGGAATCTTGCTCGTCGGGATTCCCTTCAATCTTCCACTCGAAACATGAAGATGAATCTGCGGTTCATCCAGTAAGGCACGCTCAAGACTGAAATCTCCGGCCAACAGGTCCAGGGAATCCAACTCAAACCGAGCTTGTTTTACATACAAGATTTTCCCTTCCTGCTTGGATGTAAGAGTCAAATCACTTGCCGCAAGAGACGGAGGAAGCAAGTCCACCGAGCAGACACCAATATCGGTTTGCAGGCCAAGACGTTCCTGCATTCGCGACTTGAGCATCGAGCAAATTTTTTGGGCAGCAAAATCACTTTTGATAAAAACAATGACAACCGCCAGCAGCACCAGCAGCACCAGCACCGGCAAGGACAGAAAATAGCGCGCCTTACCCCTCACAATAAACCCCAAGAAAAAAACCCCAGAAGCTCACCGAGCATCTGAGGCCAAGTGTGACAATCGAAGCGGGTGATGGGACTCGAACCCACGACGTCAAGCTTGGGAAGCTTGCATTCTACCACTGAATTACACCCGCAAAACCAACAGACCGTCGTGCATCTACCTCCTATGTCACCCGACATGATCTTTGTCAGCAATTACTATACCTTATAGGCAACTGTCAAGCTTTACCATAGCGGCGAAGGAAGCTGTCGATCTCCGACATGGACGGCCTTCGCCCTTCGGTACGGGGCATGACAATCTTGCCCGCTGTTGATTCACCTGGGGCCAAAATACCAGCCTTTCGCCTTGCCACGATGGCTTCGTCATCGGCCTTGTCCTTGTCCAACCCCAACATCTGAGCAGCCTTATCCACCAGAGCCCTGTCGACTACGTGTTTGCTGGACAAAGCTGCTTCAAAGAGCGAATTGTCACAAATCGTATTGATGAGCCTGGGAACTCCCCCGCTAAAAGCATGGATTCTTTCCACCGCCTGGTTCGTAAAAAGCATCTTCCGGGATCCTGCCACCCTGAGCCTGTGCTTGATATAGGCCTCGGTTGACTCTAGGTTGAAAGGATCGAGGCGATAACGCAAGGCGACTCGCTGAGCCAAAGGCGGATCCAGCATCAGGTTCTTGTCAACGTCCGGCAACCCAAAAAAGACAAAGGAGATCAGTTTTCGTTCCGGCACCTCCAAATTAAGAAGCCCACGAAACTCCTCCATTATTTCTCTGCTCTGAAGCATCTGGGCCTCGTCTATGAGGACCACCGCCTTTTTTCCTTTTTCATACAGGTACACGAGCCTCTGATAGAGTTGGCTCAATAGAGACAGCTTCTCTTCGGCTGGACTCTCTACCCCCAGTTGCAGAGCAATCCTCCTCAAAAGCCATGAAGCTGTTATACCGGAATGAATGATGACGAGCAGCGCGGCCTCATACTGTCTCTCCGGCATGTGTTCCAGCATCCTTCTGGCCAGGGTTGTTTTTCCTGCACCAATATCACCGACGCACAGGGCCAACCCGCGCATGTTGTCCATGGCAAACATCAATCTCACCATGGCCTGAGAATGCTGGACTGAGTTATAGTAGAAACGGGTGACCGGCGCATTGGAGAAGGGCTCCTGGTTGAGCTGGAAATGCTGCAGATAGTTCATCTCTCTATCCGGTCTCGTCGTTACATGTATGATATCTTATTTTTACCGCTGGTCTTTTTGTCTGTTCGATCTACCCCTGACTGAGGTTTCTTAGCAGACTTTCCAGCTGCCTTGATAATTTTTTTCAGACGCGAGGTGATATCCCTGAATTTTGGATCCCGCTTGTAGACTTTTTTGAAATAAAACAGCGATTCATTCTTATCCTTCAAAAGTTCATAAGCGTTACCCATCTCGTAATAAATACCAGTAGCTTGCTGGTCCGTTATATCAGGCACATGTAGCGCATCTTTAAAGGTATTGATAGCTTCACTATATTGCCCTTTGTCCAAATAACACATACCGATCATACTCAGAGACTCACAACGTCTCTTCTCGTCCTGAGAGGCGACCTGAAATTCTCCTATGGCATCGTCCATCAGTCCCATTTCCCTATATGCAATACCCAAGTCGAAATGAGTTGCGGAATCCTCCTTCTCCACGACGCGCTCAACACCCTTCTTGAACTCCGAAAAGACATCATCTACGCTATATTGGAACTCGTCATCGATGGAGTCTGTACCAACCTCCCGCTCGATCTCAGCCGCCAGATCGAAATCCGCACCAAGATCTTCAGGAGTCACCTGGGCAGGGGGTTGGCCACCCTGCATCAAGCCCTTGAGCTTTTCAGTAAGTTCGACCACCTGGGGCCTGTCCGAATAGTTTTCCTGGAGCACACTCAGGGCATCTGATGCCTCATCGAGCAAGTTCTGCTGTATGAAAAACTCCACTTCCTCTATGCCGTCTTCGAAATCAGAATCATCGACGGAAACATCCTGCTCCACCGGTGATTTAGGAACTTCATTATGTAGAGCTGAATCCGCCCCATCGAGCGGAGACATGTGAAGCTGCGTCGGATTTTCCTCATCACCAAAATCTTCCTGGCCCGCATCATCGGTTTTAGTCTCCAGACCAGGATCTTCTACAACGGGTGGGGCCGCTTCTTTCAAAGCTTCATCATTGGAGCCGATGGTCTCGATAGCAGCATCTTGAGCAAAAACATCTTCTTCAGGTTCAGGATGTTGTTCCGGTGCAAGGTCTTCTGGAATGTCCCATTCCCCGGATCCGTCATCCAGCAGGATTACGTCTTTACTATCAGCGATTTCCTGATTTACTTTTGATTCATCATCAATCGGTGATATCATTGAAGGTTCAGCGTCCAGAATAATCAAGTCATCCGCATCGACGACTTCTTCCTCCGGTTCAGGCACCTCCATCATATTGTTTATGGCCGGTTCGGATTCTGGTTGTTGGACGTCTCCATGGTCTGAAGCAACAGCTAAAATATCCTCTGGTTGTGCATCGAGGTCATACTGGCCGGTAACCATGCGTCCCACATCTATGGTTTCTTCATCCTGACCATAATCATCCATGGACGATTCATCATCGAAATCCAAAATTGGAGGTTCTATCTCACTTACAGGATCAATCTGGCCAAAATCATCTTGCTGGGCGACATAAGTCTCAGCCTCTTCAATGTCAGCATCTTCGGGACCTGAATCTATGGACACAGAAGACTCTTCCAAAAACTCAGGCGCATCCACTGCGTCTTCAGAGTTGAAATCCATCGACAAATCATCGAATGGCTCCACTGGAGAATCTGGTTCCATCAAAACAGGGTCAGGGTCGGGCGATTGGGTTGCCGGATTATATGCAGGTTCGGTAAATTGTTCGAAAGATTCGGGGTCCATGTCGATGGGTACATCCACCGACGATTCCATGTCAACATCGAAATCCAGTGATTCACCGACTTGTTCGTCTTCGACCGAAAGACCGCCTCGAACCGCAATTTCCTGTAGTAGAGCAGCGTCGGGATAATCAGGGTCAAGGGTCAACAACTCGTTTACAAAACCTTGGGCAAGATCCTGTCGCCCAATCCTCGCAGCAATTTGCACCAAGGTAGCCAGTTCCTGGCATGCATGATTTTCCTGACCAGCGGAAAGATAGAGATCTTTCAGCTTCGTGTGCGCTTCGACATTGTTGGGATCAATTTCGAAGACCTTGTTCAAATGTTCATAGGCCTTTGTGTTTAGACCATACTTTATATATACCTCGGTCTCGGTCAACAATCTGGAGATATGATCCAAAAGCTCTTCGCTTAGGTCTGCCGAGGCGGCTGGAGCTGCTGCAACCTCCTGCCCGGATGCAGGTTGAGAAAACACATCGTCCACGATGTCCTGCTGAGGCATGGTGGCCTCAACCGTCATCTGATCTGCGACTTGTGGCATGATCTCTGATTCGATGACGGTCTCATCCGCCTCTGGTTCCGGTGCCATGTCTATGACCTGATCATCGAAATCCATGGAGAGATCATCCATTGGTGACGAGCTTGAAGAACCCAAGGCAACGCGAGCCTCTTCGTCTTCAGGATCGATCTCCAGTATCCTTCGGTATACGTCCTGCATCTCTGATAAAGAACCCTGCTCCTCGTAAATCTTGGCCATCTCCTTGAGCACGGACACGGTTTTCGATAGCTGACCCAACTCCTGAAACGCCATGGAAAGCAAGCTAAGGGTTTCGATGTCCCTTGAATCTGATTTGAAACAAATCTGTAGTTTACCCAAGGCGCGCTTTGTATCACCCCGTTGGAGATATATATTGGCGAGTTCCTTGATAAGCTGTATATCCGAGGGGTCATGGTAGATCAGACGCTCTGCCACCTTGATATAATCCTCTACCCTATTGGCGTTCTTCAAATCCTGTGCAGCCCTGCGAAATTCTTCTACTGCCTCAGACAGCATCTCTTCACGTGAATAGAGTTCCGCCAGCTTGATCCTGCTAGCTATGTTTTCAGGATCCAAATCAACTATCCTGCGCAGGATATCCAGCGATTCCCGAGTCATTTGTTGCTGATCATAATATGCGGCTACGATCTGCAAATGATTCATGGCATCGCCTATGATGCCAAGATTCTGATATTCCTCTGCCAATCGTAGATTGACATCGATACGACCATCATCGAGTTTCAGGATCTGCTTAAAAACCGCAACTGCCTTCAGGTGAAAACCCTGTTGGGAATACGCGTTTGCAACTATCAGGTAGGTCTCCACAGCATGGTCACGATCACCGACACGAACCAGAAGATCACCTTTTTTCAAAAGCGTCCTGACGTCACCAGGCTCTTCGGCAAGGATCTTCTCGTACTCCCGAATGGCCTTTTTGATCTGGCCCTTCTGGATAAACTTCAGAGCGTTGTCGTTGATCTTGTTCTTGTTGATCGCCACGACCAACCCTCACTGCCAGCCATCATCTAAATGGACGACCAGACTTTGTAACCATAACGATGAAAAACCATCGTTAAAGTTTCAGAAAAACTCCCGCAGCCCAAAAAATCTCCTTACTTTTCAGGCGGTTTGGGAAAAACCGATCAGCTTTATATGATATCCGGTAATGTCCAAACCGTCAAACTCTTTTTCATTTTTCCCACCGGGATATTCACAGACATCTTCTACTGATATGGGATTTGGTCTGGGGCAGGAATTCAAACCAGTCTCATGATTTTACCCGTTCGACGTATTGGCCCGAACGAGTATCGACTTTGATTTTTTCACCTTCATTGATAAAAAGAGGAACCTGTATCACCGTTCCTGTCTCCAGGGTGGCGGGCTTGGTTCCGCCACTTGCCGTGTCACCTTTTACTCCGGGATCTGTCTCGGCAACAGTGAGCTCCACAAAGTTAGGTACATCAACCGCTATGGCTTTAGAGTTGTGAAATAACACCGTTACAAGAACATTTTCATAAAGAAATGCATCTGCCCCGCCAAGTTGGTCCTTGTGAATGAAATGCTGTTCATAGTTCTCATTGTCCATGAAATAAAACTCGTCATCCTGTCGGTAAAGAAACTGCATTTCCTTTTCCATCAGGTCCGGTTTATCAACCTTGTCTCCCGATTTGAAAGTTTTTTCCAACACATTACCTGTGATCAGGCTTTTGAGCTTGGTCCTTACAAAAGCCCCACCTTTACCTGGTTTGACATGCTGAAACTCAATCATCAAGAACGGTTCTCCATCCATCTCGATCTTGAGGCCCCGACGAAAATCGGTAGTCGATAACATTTTTATACTGCTCCTTGGTTTATATCACAAAAGTTCTTTCTCGAGGGCCAAGCTGTGGATACGAAGGGCATAACGAGCTCGACCATCCAACGCCCCGGGATTCAACATCAATGCAACAAAGTATTCTTCACTCAACCAATTTATCATGACAGTCCCGACTGCCGTGTGCAACTCCATGAAAGTCAATGGCGCAGCGCCGGAGGCGGCAGCCGCTGAAACAGCCTGGTTCAATGAAGCGACCATCTCGATCATCATCGTCTCGTCATCCGGTCCCTGGTCATCAACCTTGTATACAGATACTGAGATTCCATCCCTGCTCATTACCAGGGCAGAGCGTCCGCCTTCGACAGATGAACAGATAGATTTCAATTCCTCTTCAAACGACATGGCCACATCCTCCTTTTTCCTGGTGTCCTACCAACAAGAAGCTCACGCAACCAATCTACGAAGCAATTCCTGTAAAATGTCGAGCCGTTTTTTTTCAGTACCTGGGAAAGTACTCGATTCCTGTGGGGCTGTCAGAATAGAATCATCATCCAGCGATTGCCCAGTAAGCCGGTTCAGGAGTTCCTTCAAAATTGCCAGCCTCTTTGATTGCTGCATTTTTCCTCCCTTGATAAAACGGGAAATACTCCCTGAATGAAAGCACTCCAGGAATATTTTCTATGTATTAGAAGGAACCGGATAAGTCAAGCGTCCCGGACTTTCCACCTCGGTTACCCCGACCATAGCTACAACGGGATCAACCCCATGGCCTATTTGCCATAATGGGAAGTTTCAAACGGCGCTTCGAGATCCCTCAATTGCCTTGGTTTTGTTCCTCACAGGAAAAAGAGTCCTGACCGGGAAAACAGGCTAAGTAATCGTAATCAGTGGGACATCCGTGACAGTTACGACAGAAATAAATAGGAAATAGAAATGAATTGCTCTCTACGGCTTTACCACCAACCGTGTGTCCAAAAGCCTTCACGTGAACACCCAGTACCACCGACAACTCGTCACCAGCCGGAATGTCTTGAAGAACCTGACCCTGGTCCGGTGGAATCAGATAAAGGCCAATAAGGGCCTTGCCTGGTTTATCGACATCATCCGCAGAACCTACGAATCCTCCTATGGGAATCACCAACGGAGGACTGTCAGCCAAATAAGCCAGGTTTTCGTTTCCCGGTTGTTGAATGATGGCGTCACCCACCTCCCAGCTATATGAGATCTCAAATCGCTCCAGAACTACCCGGTTGGAGTCCAATCGTCCGGAATCTTCATCCGAATTGTTGAGCAAATAATTGTGCACCTGCAAAAAAGCTGCATAAGTGGGATGGGATAAAAAGTCCAGGGCCAACAACCCATGAGACAGGTAATCGAAATTAGTGCCTCCCTGTATCCCGATAGCACAGTCGGGAGGTGTATCAGGAGGAATCACTGCCATGATCACAAACGACTTTTCATCATCCACACAGCCGGAAAGGAGTGCAGAGGAACCCAAAAACACCAGCAGTAATCCTACGACAATAAAATTCCTCGTCCTTTTTACGGGATCCTTCACATGACGCCATTGGTCCGAGTGATTCAAACAAACTCCCTGTCGCGCGTTCAGCATTTCATCCTCCTAACCGAGCTTTCGACCATCGCCCTTGACTTATCGCTTGGAAACAGTCGACTGGAGGCGGTTGACGATTCGTGGGGTGATAAATATCAGCAACTCTGTTCGCTCGTCATTGTACTTCTTATTACGAAAAAACCATCCCAGTATTGGGATATCAGACAGGATGGGAACCCCGGATACTGTGTCCGAAGTCTTCTTCGTATAGATTCCACCTATGACCGTTGTATCGCCATCCCTCACCAATACCTGGGTTTCCGCTTCTTTTTTCAAAATCGTAGGATCACCCTTTGCGCCGGTTCGGGAAAAATCAGGCTCGTTTTTCTTCACGTTTATTTCAAGGAGAACACTTCCATCCTGGGTGATGTGAGGAGTAACAGCCAACTCCAACTTAGCCTCGATAAAAGTGGTATTGACACCAGCCGCGCTCACCACACTGATGGGAATGGACACACCCTGTCCAATCTTGGCCTTGTTGTTGTCGAGAGTGGTAATCTTAGGAGCAGAGATAATTTTTACTGCGCCTTTGTTTTCCAAAGCACTCAGCCTCAAATTCAGTCCCACAGAATTATCCACTGACCCAAAAATGAATCCAAGGGCTCCACCAGATCCAGATCCAACCGCGGCCGGCATATTTATGGCGAATATTCCAGGTGCGGTGCCATTTGCAACAGTCTGGTTGTCATCCGCTCCACCCTTGATAGTCACATCGTTTGGGAAAGGCAATCCAGTTGGATTGTTGTTGCCGGAACTGAAATCCAGAGAAGGACCCCACTGTATGCCCACTTCCCTTAGATATTGGGTGTTCGCCTCCACGATCCTCGCCTCGATAAGAACCTGCGGCGTCTCGGCATCGAGAGTCCTGACCAAGCCCTCAGCCTTTACCAGGTTCTCCAACACATCCTTTACGATCAGGACGTTCGTCCGCTTGTCCACAGTCACAGAGCCACGGTCGCTCAGTATATCCTTTACCTGGGGCATTACGGAAGCTGCATTAGCATAATTCACAGAAATGATTCTAACCCTCAACGGTTCCAAGGACTTTTTGGCCTCGGCCGCCTTGGCAGCCAGTTCTTGTTCCTTGGCCAACTCCGCCAACGGAGCGATTCGTATGATATTTCCATGACGAACCTTTCCCAGTTTCTTGGTCTTGAGAATGATATCGAGAGCCTGATCCCACGGTACGTTCCTCATGGAGATGGTAATTTTACCCTTTACATCGTCACTTGCGATAATGTTGATCCGGGCTACATCGGAAATAAGACCCAGGATATTGTGTATGTCAGCATCCTTGAAATGCAGTGAAATCCTGCGGCCCGTATACTTCTTGCGTTTTCGTTTCTTACCTCCACCGGAATCATCTGCGAACTGGGGCCTTCGCACCGAGTAACCAGCTACTTCATCTGGTGAATAGGAATAATCCCTGGCCCTTGTCGCACGGGCAGAAGAGTCGCGTTGCAGGGATTTTTCTGTCTTTGCAGACTCAAAAACCCACTGAAGTTTTCCGTCTCGTCTTTCAAGACGATTTGGAACCCGCGAGTTGGTAATGGCTACGATCTTCACGCTGTTATTTTCTTTGATGCGGTATGCGCTCAAAGATTTTACCGCGCCACCAAACTCAGACGTATCCAGTGTTCTCTCCAGTAAAATAGGCATCTTGCAGTTCGGTATGGCCAAAACCGTGGATTTTTCATCCGAGTGAACCACCTCCGGCCTAGAATCACCCTCGATGTCCAACACCACCAGTGACTTGCCCTTGTCCTGCTTGAAGGTCAAATCCTTCAAGCGGGAGGCCGGAGTGGTGGTGACAAAATTTCCCTCGCCACGGACTTTTCCTTTTTGGATAACCTCTTTATCGCCTTTGCTAACCGCAACCTTGTCCATGACCGCTTTTGTAGACCCTGGCTTGTCTGCTTTTTTCTCGGCTTTCTTTTTTTCCTTATTGGTCTTTTTTTCCTTATTAGTCCTGGACTTTGACGCTGTTGCGACTTTGGATTTCTGATCGACACCAAAACGTACCCTAAGACCGTGTCTGGTACGCTCGATCCTGTATGGCTGTCTCCTGCCGTCTGCAAGGTCGAGAACCAAACGTGTCTTGTTTCCATGGGCAGCTACCCGCAAGCGCTTTGCGTAATGACCGGAAAGTTTACGATTGTAGCGCTTGTGAGCACTCCTAGCGCCATAAATGTCCAAGACCAGACGGAAAGGTTTGTAAACTTCCAACACTTCGTAAGCGCCTATGGGACCATCCGTAAGGATCAAGAGCGAATCGTTTTTTGAGTTACTGATTCTTCTCAGACGAACTTTTCTCGCTGACTTCTTATCGCCGTAGGTCTCCACTATCTTGTGGTCCTGGCTGTTCTTTTCAGCGACCACCGGTTGAGCCGTTTTGGGTGAGGAAGAAAGTTTGGCCGCCTTTGATTCTGATTCCGACTTGTTCGATTTGCCATGATCTGACTTGCCATGTTCTGAATTAGCAACAGAGGGCTCAATAGAAGCCCTGGAGGCGTTGGCATCAGTGATGGTAACCACCACCGAATTTCCCTGGGCCCTCGCTTCAAATCGAACTCCATCTTTCAGCCCTATAATGATCCTGCTGACCTGATTACCCGCTTGCTTGAACTGACTCGTGGCAATTCGCCCCACCCTGGCATCGTTCACAGAACGAGGTCTATCCAGCGATTCGGCCAAGGCAGCATGCAACAGGTCCACGACCAACCTGTCAGGGTTACGCAATTTGAAAACCGTAAAAACCGGTTTGCTCTGCGCACGCAGCAGCACTGTAGTGGTACCAGGTGCTTTCTGTACCTCCATACCGGTAATCAAATTACCCTGTTCGACTGCTTCACCGGGTAGAGCTGTTCCCGTTGCAAGTAGCAACAACGGAAGCACCATCCAGGAGACCAGGATCTTACGAGGTGCCATGGATTCTCTCCTTCGCCACCCGAGCTCGACTGGCCCGAGTACATTCTATGCAAATACATCCAGATAGAGTCGAGTTCATTTTTGATCGGCCTTTTTCATCGCCATGTGAATCAGGTTAGTAACTTTTCGCCCATTGGTATCCCTGTAATCCTCTGCAATTACGACCTCTCCGCTCTTGATACGTGCAACCCTTCCGAAGTTTTTACCAATCCTTGTTCCCAGCTTGACCACGTAACCCTTTCCATCCGGAGTGGTTACCATGGCCTTGGGTTGCGCAAGACCGGTGATAACGGCGATCAATTTCAGTTGATCGATCTCGTACCTCTGCAACGGACCTATGGGACCGTTCTTCTTTTCCTTTTCGCCGCTCATGTTCTTATACAAGGACCTGAACGGATCTCTCTTACCCACCGGCGTATATATATATGTCTCAGCCAGTTGTTTGTCCGAGTCTGACTCACTCAGTGCCAGCGCATTGGCAGCAGCAACGGCGTTGGCCTTTTTCACCACCGATGCACGATGCGGCCTTTTCTTCTTGTCACCGCATCCGCTTGTGCCCAGCACCAATGCCAACGCAACGAGCGTAAGCCAACCTATCGTTCGGTTATTGATGTCGCTTAGCATCACTGTGCGACCTCGCCTTCGCCCAATGGACCCCTGTCCCTGGGTTCAGTGACCACGTCTTTTTGCAACGCCACTTGCCTTCTTTTTCGCAGCCGTGTTGGGTAACGACCTGAATGTCTTGGCAAGGCAGCTACCCTCCACTATTACTTTTCCGTTCTTAACTTCGGGCTTGCCCAACTCTATGTTGGTAATATTCACGATTCGTTCCTCTTTTGATATTTTGTCAAAAAAGGTCGCTACTTCGTGATAATTGCCCTTTATCTCCAGAAATACCGGTATCTCGGCATAAAATTGTTTTCGAACCTCCGACTGAGGAGTAAACTTCACGATTTTCATATCTGATTTTTCGCTTAGTTCGTTCAAGGTCCGCAAGAGCTGGTCGAGGTTCGCGTCGTTGGGCAAATTCTTTTTCTTTTCCTCTAGCTTTTGCCTCAAGTATTCGACCCGTTTTTTGAACTTTGACAGATTGCCAGCTATCTCCTGCTTTTCCTGAAGGTCCGTCTCCAATTTTGCCAGTCTTCTGTCCAACTTCTTGATATCCTTTTCCAGGTCGGTGTGGACCATGAAGTAGTACCCAGCACCCATGGCAGCAACCATGAAGACCAGCAAGGCAATCTTGTGGCTGACAGGTGTCTTTTGTACAAAGGCGACGAATTTATCCATGGCTATGGGCCCTCGCGCCTGCGGCTCAATAATGCCCTAGATGGCATAATTGACTCGCATAACAATCTTGAACTCCACAAACTTTCCATCCTTGTCTGCAGCCACTTCCACGAGTCTGATGTTACTGAAATACTGAGGCTTGGCAGCAGACAAGGCCTTTTTGGATGCTGACGCCAAATCTGTCTTGACCGGTTGTGATGATTCCTTGAGAGCCGTGACGAACTGGGCAACGTACTTGTTTCCCAAGGCTTCTCCCTCCAACTGAACGTTTCCACCCTTTTCCTTCCAGGCCGTCAACCAGACCTGTTTGGGGATAATCTGGCTCAGATGGTCCAGGACCTTGACCGGTCCGGTCTTTCCTTTGATCAAGTCCGCGATAATCTTGAGCTTCTGATGTAATGTTTCTTCCAGACCCTTATATTTTTCCACCTCACCAATTGCTTTTTTGTACTGCTCGATTTGCTGCTGGGTGGATTTGATCTGACGTTTTTTTTGGTCCACGAGGCTGGCCATGGAATTGTACCACAGATACAGCCCAATGCCTGCGCCTACCAAGACAACAGCAGCGAAAATCAGTTGCTGCTTGACGCTCTCGCGTTTTCTTGCCTGGCGAATCGGGAGTAGGTTGATCTTAATCATGACCTACCATCCTCACTTGTCATCCGGAGATCTCATGCCCAGCCCCACGGCAACCGCTGCAGCAGGACTGACTTCCCGGATATACTCCGGGTCGAAACGCTTGGGATCGAACTCGATATTCCTAAAGGGGTTCATAACCTCCACAGCAACCCCGACCTTGTTCTCTATTATCTTGTACAAAGAGGGTATTTTGCATGTTCCGCCGCTGAGATAAATGCGTGCGATCTGACTATCAGCGGCCGTAGCAGCATAGAAATCCAAAGACCGCTGGATCTCTCCGGCCAAGGTCTCGGACACGGATACTATGACCCTCTCGACCTCCTGGGGAACTACGGAATCCGCATCCACCGTCGCGCCACCACCCAGCTTCAACGCCTCCGCCTCATCGTAAGACACGTTGAGCTGCTTTTGGATTTCTTCTGTAAACTGGTTTCCACCCATGGAAATATCACGGGTAAAGGCGGTAACGCCATGGCTCAATACGTTGATATTGATCACACTGGCGCCTATATTAACCAGCACGACAGTGTCCTGAGTGGGAAGATCGTAATTTATCTCAAATGCATTTTCCACACAGAAAGCCGCCACATCCACGACCATTGGGGTAAGGCCTGCCTCCTGGACAACGGCCAGATAGTCATTGATCATGTCCTTCTTTGCAGCCACCAACAAGACATCCATCTGCCCCTGCTCGGTGGCATCCGGGGTAAGCAACTGGACATCTATATTGACGTCGTTTATGTCAAAGGGAATATACTGCTCGGCTTCCCATTGGATTGACTCTTCCAATTCCTCTTCCGTCATGGCCGGCAAGGTGATCTTCTTGATGATCACCGAATGCCCGCTTATGGCGATCCCTGCCTCCTTGTGCTTGATACGCTGCGACTGGATCAAATCACGAATGGTGCTGACTATCACCGTAGAGTTCATCAAGGCACCATCTATAATTGCCTCTGGAGGCAAGTTGGCGATACCAAAATTCTGCAATTGATATCCACGCTTTGTGGCCTTGAGATGGATCAGTTTTACTGCGCTCGATCCTATATCCAGCCCGATAACGTTTTTCGATCTACCCATGAGTCAACTCGCCTTTTGTTCGGGCCTCATAAAGACCCGACGAATGACATAATGTCAATCCTGCACGATTCGCTCACCGAATACCTTGTCCTTGTCTGACAATGTCAGCCCTAAGGCCAGGATGATCTTACGCTTCGTGTCCATTCGACAGTTATATCCTGCCTCGACCCTGTCAATGGTCAGAGCGCTCAGTCCAGCCTTGCGAGCCAATTCGGCCTTGCTCATCAACAGAGATTCGCGAATGGCACGGAGATTGTTGGGATGAAGCCCGGCACCGCTCTCGTTACCCGCAGATGTCTTTCCCGCTTCATCGCGTCTGTCTTCGATCACCGCGACCGCTGCTTTACTACGGTCCTTTTTCATGTTGACTTTTCTCCCCGTTTCCCTTCCTCCTCTGTCGCTGCGCTCATCGCAGTACATCGGAGGAGAAGCAGGCCGATGGACTTGACAAGTATCGCTCAAGGAAAATCTCTTGTCAAGATTTCTTAACTAAAATTATCTATAATTTTACTTAATTTTATATTAATTGAACTACCATATATGGCATATGTGTATGGCATCCCTTCGCTCAATGATCCTTGAGGGATTTAGCTCCTCTTGTGTCCGCATCCGGATCCGCCTTGAACCAGTCATCCGGTTTAGTGAGATTGGGATTGGCCTTCTGTAGCTTCTCAAGTATCTTCAGAGTTCGTTTCGATGCATATGGCAGGTTGGGATTATCCAGCCTGGGATCCTGTTCGATCTCGGTACGACTGACACCAGGCATCTTGTTCAACCCCAGGGGATGGACAGGAGTGGCCTTGACAAGCGATGTAGCCGGGCTGGACGGTTGCACTGGCACTTGTTGGGCCACACCAGCATCAGGTTGGACTACAGGTTCAGGCCGTTTGACCTGTGTGGATGCATCCGTTTTTTGCCCAGTCGCGCCAGAACACCCCCTGCAACCATTGACGGCAAATCCAATGAAGACCGACAAGCAAAACCAGACAATGGGCTTCATGTCACCTCCATGAAAATCTCTTCATCCAGGTTCTCTGTATAAAAAGACTCAAAGAATCGTACACCATGGTAAACCAAGGTACAATTAAAAACCGGGAGCCACAATCTCTTGCAACTCCCGATGATATTACTGGACATCAATCAAGCCCGTAACCGTCCCTACCTAATGCGTCTTACAGTACCTTGCCCCACTGCAAGGGCTTTGCAGTCGGTCGAACGGAATTTCCAAGGGGAATCGGCTCGACACTCGCGCCCTGTTGCACCAACACCACCGGTCCCTTCTCCGTAATGGTCATCTTGGGCGAGCTGGGAGTTCCGGCCCCACTCAAGACCTGAGGTGCAGGAAGCGGATTGTCCGGTGAGGTGAAATTGGTGAACCTCACCCCATATGCCTTGGCAAATCCAGGCAGGCAGTCGTTATTGATTGGCACATAGGTTGTGAAAAATACATTTCCCGCAGCCACCAGTGGTTTTCCGAACAATCTCTCGGAGGTTTCTCCATAGGCTATCTGGTCTTCCAATTGCCCCAACGGCTCCAAGTCGAAACTACCTGCCTTATGTGCCTCACGTACGCCATAGAAATAATCCTGCGTGGTGGTGTACTCCAGGTTCTCCGTGCTCCCTGTTCCAAAGTACAACAAAAGCTCCCTGTTGTAATCCAGCGCCAGGGTAGGATCCACCATTATGGGCCGTGCCTCGGTTGGGTTGTTTACCGTATCGTCCCTAAGCATGTCGAACCAGGCCACAGGGTCCTTGGCAGGGTTGCATTGGTCTTCGTCCTGCCTGGTTACATCCCAGCAGAAGTCCTTTCCACCTGCAGAATACTTCTTTATCAACTTCTGGGAATCATCGGCAGGGTTTTCCACCCCTTGGTAATTATACAAACCATTGCCCAGGTCCACTCGCCAGACCTTGCCAGTGGTGGTGGGTACGAACACACGGGTTATAAACTCGCCCAACGTGGAGCTGTAGGCCACGGGCTTTGCCGCCACGCTCTCCATCCAAACATCGTCATCCACTTTCAGTTCCATCCTACCCCTCTCACCAACTGGCACTTCTGAGCAGCCCTCGGTCTTTACGTAAATATGCAAACCACCCGGCACGTTCTTTTTCTTCTCATAAAGGTAGTAACAAGAGGTCAGGCCGCTGGCATTACAGCCTCCGGAACCGCCGCCGCTACCGCTCGGCATGCAGCATTCCTTCTTGTAGACAGAAGCGTCTTCCGTGACCGTACAGTGATTCCAGAGTTCCTCTGGCACATAGGGCGCGTCCCTGATGTCATCCCGTTTTTCCCCGCAATTCCAACCAGTGCCGGCAAACCCGGTGCCTGCTCCAAAATGATTCCATCCATTGCACTTGGATGCATCTCCACCTTCACATGCGGCCCTGTCAGCATAATAGTCGTCCAGAAGATCCTGCGCTGTCTGGTTTACTGCCTTGGAGAACATGAACTTCTTCAGCAGTTTTCCAGTTTCAACGTCCACCACGTGTAAGGCATTAGCCCCCATCATCATCTCCGTGACCTCCACACACGATGACACGTTCATCAACGCGTAGGGAGACACGTATCCTCCAGGAACTATCATGACGCTTCGGCTCTCGTATTCGTTTTCCGGCCCGGTGGGATGCTCGTTTTTAAGCCATACCTGGCCCACAACAGGC
>CAYSLH010000087.1:0-16532 GCA_964431605.1 uncultured Myxococcales bacterium | reverse complement strand
AATTCCACGTTGCCGACACCAATGGGCGATCTCCTCAAGGACGTCAGGTTGAGTGACAAACGTGATAATCAAATCCGTATCCATGAGTCCCAACAAGAATTGCTCCGGCTCATCGATGAGTACTGGCAGGTCTCCGGGCAGCCTGAGTACCTGCAAAATCTCGAACCCATCCTGGTGCTCTGAAAGCCAACGGACTTTCGAGTCTCCATCGTCACCCTGCTGAATTATGGATATGCGTTGCACACATTATTCCTATTTCAAAACTTCATCGACCAGGCCTTGAGCTTCATCCTGGATTCTCTTCAGATGCTCCCTTCCCAGGAAGCTCTCGGCGTATATCTTATAGATATCCTCCGTTCCAGAAGGACGCGCGGCAAACCAACCATTTTCCGTCACTACTTTCAAACCACCAATGGGCTCGTCATTGCCCGAAGCCCTTGTCAGCTTGGCCACTATGGGTTCACCGGCCAGGGTATGGGCCTTTACGTCGTCTACAGACAAGCCCTTGAGTCTGGCTTTCTGCTCGGCGCTGGCCGGGGCATCTATTCGTTGATAAACCGGGTGGCCGAAATCCTCTGTGAGTTCTTTGTATAGCAGAGCGATATCCTTACCAGTGCTGGCAGTAATCTCGGCGGCAAGAAGGCCTAAGATGATCCCATCCTTGTCCGTGGTCCACACAGTACCATCCTGCCGCAGAAAAGCAGCACCCGCGCTCTCTTCACATCCTATCCCCAATTTTCCATCATGCAGGCCTGGAACGAACCATTTGAATCCCACAGGCACCTCGATGATTTTACGGTGGAGATGCCCCGCAACTCGATCCATCATCGAAGAAGAGACGAGGGTCTTTCCTACCGACACACTGGTGGCCCAATGTTCTCGATGCGTAAACAAGTACCATATGGCGACGCTGAGGTAATGATTGGGATTCAGCAAGCCACCTTGCGGTGTCACCACTCCATGCCTGTCCGTGTCTGGATCGTTTCCGAACGCCACATCGAAGCGGTCCTTCAAACCGATCAGGCCGGCCATGGCGTATGGAGAAGAACAATCCATTCGAATCTCGCCGTCCTTGTCTATTGTCATGAATCGAAAAGTTGGATCTTGAGAGGAATTTACCACATCCAGGTCGAGCCCCCAGCGCTCGACGATGGGAGCCCAATACGGCAATCCAGCACCGCCCAATGGATCCACTCCCAGCTTCAGACCGGATTGGGCTACTATTTTCAAGTCCACCACGCTGCCCAAATCATCTACGTAAGGCGTTATCAAGTCTTCAAAGACCGTCGAGTCCATGGACCTGGCTCGCTCCCAAGGGACTCTTTTTACCCTATGAAGCTCACCAGCTAGAATCTCGTTAGCCCTCTTTTCGATACCGGCACTGACCTTGGTCCCGGACGGACCGCCATGGGGCGGATTGTATTTCATGCCCCCAAACCTGGGTGGGTTATGGGAGGGAGTCACCACCACACCATCGGCCAAGCCTGAGTCTCTACCAGAATTGTGCACTATGATACTGTGGGAAATCACCGGGGTTGGAGTCGGCCCCATCCCGTCTTGCAATACAGTTGTAACTTGGTTTGCACAAAACACCTCGAGGGCGGTCTTCAGTGCTGGTTCGCTCAAACCATGGGTATCCCTGCCCAGGAAAAGAGGACCATCTATGCCCTGGTTTTTACGATGTTCACAAATTGCCTGGCAAATGGCCAGTATATGGTCTTCGTTGAAAGAACTCTGAAGGGAGCATCCCCTGTGTCCCGAGGTTCCAAATGAAACCCGTTGCGCGGGTTGGGATACATCAGGTTTGAGTTCGTAGTAATCACTAACTAATTTATCCAGGTCCACGAGAAGATCTTCGGTAGCTATCTCGCCTGCTTTGGGATCCAGTGCCATGGTTCACCTCCAGAAAAAACAGCTAACAATCCTTTGGTTGGCAACGTTGCAAGAATGGTTGCCGGTTGGCAACTGCAAAAACGACATCATGTTTTTTTATGGAGACGCTTCCCGGCGGTGATCCCCGAGATTTTGAGACATATCTTGCGCGTGTCACATGAACCGCCACCTTTTTACCTCCTCGACTCTTGGAATACCAGGCAGCCAAGGACGCAGCCTCTCGCAGCGTATCCTTGGGTAATTTTCCAAGCCTGTCCGGATTTCGAACTATCACGTGGGACCCGGACGTGGGTGCAACATGAAGCCAAAAATCATCCTGGTGGGCAACCCGGAACGTAAGGTTGTCATTGTCAACAGCGCTTTTTCCAACCAGTATCTCGAAACCATCGGAAGACATGTAGCAAAGGTATATCTTCTTTGGCGATTTTTTCTCATGCTCAAAAGCAGCTCTTTTACCATCTCTTGCCATGTCCACTGGGTAGCACAGTCGGGAAAGAATTGGAATGATCGGATCGCACCTGGTATGGAAAATCAGGACATGACAAGAGTACCAACCTAACTTATTATTGCTCCGTACCAACAATATGCCACAGGAGCAAAAATAAAAATGTGGAAATTCAAAGCAACCTTTTTGGTAGTTATGACCTTTGCCAGCCTTTTTGCCGTGCCAGGCTCTCTTTTTGCTCGAGAGCAAAACCCTTCCCCTGTTATGATCTACCTGGGCATGGGCAGGGAAGAAAATATCGAGATATCTGACTTTCTTCTGGCAACAGCCGAAAAGCAACTTCGCAAGGATGTGCAAATGAGGCCTTATGAGGTCATGGATCTTTTGGATTCAGGATCTGTAGAGATAGATGACCTCATGAGCCAGCTTGCCCTACTCCAGCAGGACGACAAAAACAAAGTTCAACAAAAAACCTCTGTCATCAATGGCCCACCACCAAATACTATCGAGAAAAAAATTCCCGTATGGGCCGACAAACTTCAAAAGATCAAAGCCTCAAACCTAGCATACAGCCTGCATCTTACTAAATATCGTGTGGACATGGAACCAGGTGGGCTCAAAGCAACAGTTAGCATGGCAGCAGGAATCGAGATTTACAAACTCGACTTTCCAGAGGCCGGTCCTCCATCATACGAGCTTGTAATTTCGGCACTCAAAACAGTACCTGCGAATGCAACAGGAACGTTGCGTGAAATTGGTTCTCTCGAACAGCAACTTGTTCCCTTGGTTCGAAAAGCATCGGACAAGGTAGGAAAGCACCTTGCGAAGAGGCTCAGGAAGCTTCAGCTCTTTCAAGCGCAATCCACCGTCAAGGGAGGTTCCGAAGATATGCTAGTCATACCCATGGGAAAAAACCTCGGCGTGGAATTGGACGATGCTTTCAATATCATGCGTAAGGATGAATCTGGAAAACTAAAACAAGTCGCATGGGCAAAAGCCCGAAAGATAACCAAGGACAGCAGCCAGGCCGAGGTTATACTCTCCGATAGTGATTGGTCATTCAGTGGTGACGAGATCGCCATAGAAGACGAAAACAGCGGAGTGGGGCTACAAGTGTCTGCAATCATGGAAGTAACAGGCGGCGATCTGCTCGACCATGCCGGTGCTGGAGTGTATCCAGGCGGTGAACTCACCTTGTGGACGAACCTGGCTAGTTCGGTGGATATCTCTGAAATGTACCTATTGGTAAGCCTGGACTTCATGTCCCTGGGCCGTTCCATCGATCCATCTGTCGGAGTGTTGCTGGGACATGCAACCATCGGACTTGCAAAGAAATGGACTTTCCATCGTCTTGCTCTATGGGCTGGATTGAGGGCTGGATTTGCCTACTTTCTCTATTCCGAATCGTCCTTACAAACCCAGCAAGATCAGGATGCGGCAGCTGCACACCTCGGTTTTGGAGGTGATGCTCTTTTGGGAATGGAATTCAGACTCATAGAAAACTTGAGCCTGTTTGCACAACTAACGGGCAGAATATTTTCCAACCCAATTGACTGGCTAAAATCATCTCACATGGAAACAGGCGGACAAGCATCAGCCGGACTGCTGGTGGATTTCTAATCAGGGCTCGTCCACAGGTCTTATATCGTGCTCTATGGCAATGCCCTTGGACCGAAGAAATCCTATCAGTTCATTGAAAAGCACAGAATCATGAACCAGAGACTCAGGTGCACTGACACCTGGTCGAGCCAGGTCTCCCAATGCGATTCTCTTGGCTATGAAAGCACAAGGAAACCCCGTAGTCCTGGCCATGGAAGAAGTTCCGGTTTCAAGATCCGTCTCGTCAAACAACTCGTACGCATGACACACGTAACCTCTGTCGCCTTGTCCTTTTACCTCGACCTTCATATAGGTGAATTCCGCCTCTGCATTTCCAAGTGACCACTGGTCAAAAAGAAGGCGCGAAGACAAGTCCAGGGGCCTGATTTTGACCCCTCCCGCCTGGATCGTCTCCTGGCTGAAAAAACCACTATCTGACAGCAGCTTGACCTTTGCAGCATGCCCTGGATATCTCAGGGTTTTTTCTCTCATCTCAGAACACCTGATGCTGGTAAGAAGCGACCTTAGGCCGTCTGTATTGAAAGATTCCAGGGTGCCAACCTTCGGAACATCTACCAACTCCACTTCGCTCAAAGGTGGCAAAACGACCATCTTGCCTTCTCTGATCTGCCTGGCCGGCCTTGTGTATTCTTCAATGACGTCAGAGGGGGAAAACGGAGCCTTGTACTCCCATGGAAGAATTCTCTCCCTGGGCAGGCCTCCGACCATAATGAGTACCGAGTCTGTCCGCTCGAGTTCCAAATGACTTTTACCAACCATCAAATTGGCCAAACCTGGAGCCACTCCGCAATCCACCACTACACTAACGCCCTTTTGTTTTGCCAGGTGGTCGAGTTTTTCTGCATCCTCAGGCATGAAGGAAATATCGCAGTAGTTCTTCCCTGCCTCAATGACCTCTTCCAATGCCCGAAATCCCATCCAGCCTGGCAGTGCGCCCACCAAGACATCAAAATCCTTTGCAAGCTTCGTGATACTCCCGGCCTGGGAAAGATCCGCCTTACGAAGTATGACTGAATCCATATTGCCAAGGGACGCCAACCTCTCATCACTTGCATCCACTGCAGTCACCACGAGTTCCCGGTCAGAGGCCAATTGCCTGACAATGGTAGAACCAACGAGACCACATCCCAACACTGCGATTCGCTTCACGTTCAATCCTCCTTTTTCCATGGGGACCGATTACAGCAACAGTCATGCATTGTCCAATGGAAACTCCCATCAGCTTATAATTCTCCCAGACCGTCACTGCGCAACCCGCTTTGTGCATGGTTCGCATTGACTGAAAATCCCATCAAATGTACAGTCAGCATTGTTACAAGGGAACAGGAAATGATTGAGCCAATCGTGCAAGACTACATCAACATGGCCCTGACCATGGACAAAGACTCCTTTTGCCAACAGGTAACAGGCTATGTTCTGGTAACGGTAACGCGACAGTTTGAGCCATCCTTTCAGACCGCTCCTACTCGTATGCTATCTGATGACGAAAGGCTCTCTCCTACGAAGAAACCGCGAATCGACCATAAGGCCAAGGTCTTAGACCTTCGACCACAGAAGCCTAATCGCCTGGGGCAAGTTACCATTGGAAGGTCCGAGGAAAACGACATTGTTCTCACTGATGAGACAGTCTCGTCGCACCATGCTATTTTCATGCCTTCGCCTAAAACCGGTCAACCTACGTTACAGGACTATGACTCGACAAACGGCACTAGAATAAACGAAAATCCCATCATACCCGGCCGCTCTGCACTTTTACACGATGGGGATCTCGTTTCCTTTGGCGACATGATGTTTCTTTTTTATTCCTCCTCGGGTTTTTTCAAAACTCTCAATTCCATGACAGACAGCTAAAGACAGAGTCAGATCGGAAAAACTCAATGAGGCACAAAGGTAAAAAGCTCGAAGACAAGCATTGGCTCGATGACGAGGAGAAGGCCGAGAGGCTGTCGGTGCTTCTTATCCGTGAAATCGATCGGATCGTCTTCGACTTGGAGTTCAGAAAGGACATTCTCTTTTCTCTGTGGTCCCGGGACAGGATAAGAACTCCCCTTTTACGAGTGCTGTCGAGCCGCTACTATGAGATCAAAGCAGAGTTGTTGATACTTTTTCCAACGGACATCTACCAGATGGTAGATGATTTTTACCGGGCCTTAGACGAGTTCATCTTCTATGTCTCCTACACAGAGGACATGCCACAGAACCTTTCACAAAAATTCGATGCATATTTAGAAGACATCAAAGAACTTGGCCCTGCCCTTATTGAAAAGCTGCGGGAGTTGGCACCCAACTCACAGGTCGAGTTGGCCGCCTTTTTACCCGACACTCCGGATCTCAGCGAATTGGTGTCCACAGACTAAAATACATTCAGGGTGATTGCTGAAGCCGTCCTCCGACAAAGACAGCTCTGAATAATTTCTGGCCATCCGGATCGTAAAACCTGACTGTCATGGTTGGGGGATCTGTCAATGGGTCCAAGTCGACATAAGTAAGGGTCGGAGTAGGATAGCCCCACAAAAATTGGTCAGGAGGTAAAGGGTCGTAGGCTTCACCTAGCTGATCGATGATATAGTCCCTGTCTCCCAGTGGATTGGACTGAGCTCCCGGCCCCATGAAAAACTCGTATAGTTCGTACCCCGTACCTTCCGGTGGGTCAAGATGCCCCACCATGGCCATGTGAAAATCACCTGATAAAAAATAGACGTTATCTATGCCATTTTCCAGGAAACTTATCAGGTCCTCTCGTTGGGCATTGTAGCAATTCCATGTGTCACACTGGTTGAGCCAGGGGGGATTGGGAAAAGAGGTAATGGGTACAGGATTGAGAATCAACTTGAAGACGGCAGTGGAGTTGGCGATAGAGTCTTTGAGCCATTGAAGTTGCTCGGGACTCATGAATATTGCATTTGGATTAAGTTCAGGAGGATCGGCAGTGAAATCGTCTGACGTGGAGGGTTTGCGTTCCGACCGACCATCCAGGGCGAAAAACTCCACTGTGTCTCCCCACCTCCACTTACGCCATAGCCTTTGAGGATGCCCGGTATCACGCTCTACCGGGTTGGCATAGAAAAAAGCACTCTTGCCGGATTCCACCCTGCCAGGACAGGTGGGATCATCGAACTCGGCCGTATAGTTGTTTGCCACCTCGTGGTCATCCGGCACAGGCAGGTACACAGTGTCTTTCAGGACATCCCTGAACCCCTGGGTCTTCCAGTTAGCATCCCAATAATCCAGGTACTCATCGAGCGTACATGCTGGTTTTTGATCATCTCTTTTGGAGTCGGAATAAATCGAATCGCCCAAGTGAATATAGAGAGTAAAAGGCTCGAAGGATGCATTTGCGATCAAGGCCGGATAAGGTTCTTCGTTCTGGTGAGTGCCGTGGGTGCCGGAAAACGTAAGTCGTACCAGCGCACCTTCTGGAGGTGCCGCCACAAAGCTTCCTATGGGACTTCGACTCTGTATTTCTCCTGCTGTAGGTTCTACGAAAAAAGCATACTCATGCCTGAAGCCAGGCGCTACGTTCACTCGCTTGTGAACAAATCCCTTATCATCCGGCGTGACCTGCTCATCGAATATCAAATCAACTTTAGAAGAATCAGCATCATCTGCAAGCTGTATCCAAACCTTCAATCTTATGCCCACAGAAAGCATGCTACGAGTCCACAATAACATGCTGTCCGGCTTGGGATCTCCAGCCATGACTGTCTCGGGAAAGACCTCTTCATCCATGGGAACCGACTGGGCATCCATGGTGACTGGATTCACCGGGTCCCTGTGGCCAGGGGTCCATTCCTTGGGACCCGAATCTGTGGAACATGAGCAAATTATAAAGGAAAGACAAAACACGACAGCCAGTTCAATAGCAAAATTTTTCATATGCGCCTTCATTATCTCTTTATAATATTCACAATTCGACATTTTCCTCTCTAGCACATAATGGCAGCTTCGCACAGTCATATGTGCGCCAGAAGGTAATAAGCTTGAAGGTCGCTAAATGTGCACCGATGCCAAGTTTGAACAAAATTTCATGCGGATAGAATTGGTTGAAGCAGGTTTGCAATCCAAATGGCTGCTGAGACTACGGTAGCGAATTGCGCAAAAGCGTAGGCTTTGTATTTTCGCTCTGCAACACCGGCCAGTCCAAAAATTTGCATTACTGTACTCTGGAGCACTTCGTCTGGGGTGACACTCCGAAAATCATCCAGGTAGTTGACTGCTTTGTTCCTCCTGAGTATATCGCCGAAATACACCAACTGACCCCTCTCCCTAGCTCTTGTGCTGGTCGCGCGAGCCCATACCACCCTGAGACACAAAAGAACAACCACTGCAGAAGCAACTAAGGAAGCAAGAGCTAATGGCTTTCCCAAACCAGCTGAAGCCGTGGTGGCAAGAAAAATAGAGTTTACCACTAACAGGGTATTGGCTTTTGCGTCGGAAAAACTTATCAAATCCTGGTTATAATCCAGCACTCCCATGGCGAGTTTAATCCTCTCTTGGATGCTCAAATCAACCTTTGCGGAAACAACCGTGAAATTGTCTCGCTCCCTTTGCATTCTGAGTTCATCCAGTTCCGCGATGGAGTATGCTCTTTGGCTTGCCGTATTCATTTTAGCCTCCTGTGGTTGAACACAAATGACTAAAAAGCAATCTCCATGCCATCATGAATAAAAACAAAAAATTATTGTTTTACGTGCAGATGAGAACCTCCGTCCCTGATTTGAAACGCTCTCAATTGCACAATATTTGATCGCCTGCTTCCACGCCTGATCCAATTTGGTGCAAACCTCCAGTTGATTTCCATGGCATTAAAACTTTTGCCCTTGCATTTTGAAAGTTTCGTGCAAATAAAACCATATTGTGTCCTTTATTTAATACGGTGCTTGTTTCAGCCACACGGATCAACTCATGGAGAAGCATATGAGAACAAATCATCACTTGCTTTTGGCAGCTTCCATCGTCATGGCGATTTTTATGATTTCGTTTTCCATCGAGGCCGGGCAAAAGCCGGTGGAAGCCACGCTCGTCTCAGACTCCGAGCAGGTGGTCGTGGGTGAAGAATTTCGAGTGGGTGTCAGTTTGAAAATCTCAGACGGTTGGCACATATACTGGACTTACCCAGGAAACACGGGAAAACCCACCAGGGTCAAATTCAGTTCCAACCAGGACCACACCAAGGTGCTTGAACCATCCTTTCCTTACCCAAAGATTTTTGACGACGCGAATCTCGACGAGCTAAGCTTCGGATACGTTCACGAGGTATTGATACCCGCCAACGCCATGGTGTTCGACTCTCCTCCAGACGCACACACCACAATCCGTGCCAAGGTTACCTACTTGGCCTGCAAAAACTCATGTGTCACAGGTAGCGCAACGCCAAAGTTGACGTTGACGGTGGGTGATCAAAAAATTCCATCACCTATGGCGACCAAGTTCGATGCCGTACAGTCTCAACTGCCCAAAGACCTGCCATCCAAAGATGCATACCTGGAATCTCTTTCTTACCACAACGGTCACTTCAAGCTTCGAATCGCCATGCCCGGGGTGTCCGCAGCAAAGGGATTCGTACCCAGTTGGATTCAGGGCAGCACCTGCAAAATCGATAGCTACGATATAATCAAGCCTAAGGACAACCATCCGCTCTACTTGGAAATTGCTTTACACGGCCGTTCCTGTCTTCCAGGCGCAGGAGGGCTCTTACTCGCCAAAACAAACGACAGGACAAAAGATGCAAAATTTCTTCCTTTCAGGATAAAGGCCAGGTCGATACAAAAACATCACGAAGCGCCACCTCCCACCAGTGCAAACTTGAAAACTACATCAGCAGATATTCCCGTGACTGGCCACGGAAGCCAAGATTCCCTGTGGCTCATGCTGCTGTTTGCCTTCCTGGGAGGAATGATCCTAAACGTCATGCCTTGTGTAATCCCGGTGGTAATTCCCAAGCTGCTCCACGTGGTAAGGACCGCACAAAAAACCACGGACCCCGCCACCAGACGCAAGCTCCTTTGGTCCAATGCCTTGGCATACTCGGCTGGGGTTCTTTCCACGTTGCTTGCGCTGGCGACCGTGGTAGTCATCTTGAAACACGTAGGTCACGAGGTAGGGTGGGGATTCCAGTTTCAAAACCCTTGGTTTCTCATTTTCATGGTATCTTTACTGCTGGTCCTTGGCCTGGGCATGCTTCACGTATTTCCGCTACAAAGCTCTTCTCACTCCGACGATCTCAAACACCTGAGAAAAACCAGGCGGAAAAGTCCGCTGCTGGAATCGTTCCTCACCGGGCTGCTGGTGACCTTTCTTGGAACCCCCTGTACTGCCCCCATGTTGGGACCTGCCCTTGGTTATGCTTTTACGGCAGGCGACCTGGATGTATTTGTACTTCTGACAGCAGTGGCCCTTGGGTTGTCTTTTCCGTTCCTGATGCTCGGTGCCTGGACCGGCTGGGCAAAAATATTACCCAAAAAGGTTACCGAACGCTACGACCGGGTGATGAGAGGCATGGCTTTTTTGCTCTTCGGCACGGCAGTTTGGCTCCTGGGAGTCCTGGCAGATGGATATGGAACCCAGGCTCTGTCCTCGACCCTTTGGTTCTGCCTGGTATTGGCAACTGGTGCGTGGCTGTTTGGTCTGATGGCATCAGAAAGCGAACCATGGAAAAAGAGGTTACTGAAACTCGCACCCATTTTATTGATCGCGGTATTGGCAGGATGGTGGTTGCTGGAAATTCCGACCGAATCACAGGCCGCACAGCAACCAGTGTTGCGTTCCAGTGTCGGCATAGGCTGGCAAACGTTTGACGAGAACAAGCTCGCTGAACTCAGAAAGTCCGGTAAAACAGTGTTTGTCGATTTCACCGCCCAGTGGTGCATGAACTGCAAAGCAAACGAACGACTCGTAATAGAGACGCAAAAAACCAAAGCCATCATAGACGATCTCCAGATCGCCACTTTGAAGGCAGACAACACCAGGCGTGATCCCATGATCCAAAAATGGCTCAAAAGCTATCACAGGGCCGGTGTGCCCATGTACCTGGTTTTTCCATCCTGTTCCGGTGATGACAAAACCATTCTTCTTCCGGAGATACTCACTCCGTCCATTTTGCACGCCGCCCTGAAAAAAGCCGGACCAAGTAAAACCAACTGTCAATAAGAGCCAGCGGAATAAATGCCTTCAATGGCATATGGGCAGGGCACACTAAAAATTATACAGCCCCTATGAATTTTCTCTAACTTATGGGATCATCATTATACCGCTTGGCACACCTTCGCCAGCCCACCATTTCCATGCGGTACGAGGCTGGATATTTGAACCACTCGCATCCACTCATCGATAAATTTCCACCTCGTGTCTCGATTCGGCAACACGAAAGCATAGGAGGAAATAACCATGGGCCTCATGAAGCGAGCAAAGACCGCTGAGCAATGGGCGAATCTCCTGGTCCAGGAGTTGAGTGAAAACCTCCGCGAATACTGGTCTCATCAGCTGGCAAAAGATCTTTCTTCCGAACTACAGGAACAGTTGGACGAAGACTTCTCAGAAGACATGCCATCGCTTCCTGCCAGACGACTGGCCGAACAACTGGCGAGCGAGCTACGCGAGTCGCTGCTTGTGGAGCTGCAAGGAGAGATTCCACGAGACGTCAGGGAGCTTCTTCATTCAGACATGGAGGAGCTGTTGTTTGAGCAATTGAAAAAGGGCAAATCCACCGAAGCCATCAGGCAAATAGCCATGCAACGGGAAGAACAATTAGCCGAAAAATGGGCGAGATGGATTGCCGGCGAGTTGACGAGCCACCTGTTGAGAAAACTTGCAGACAAAATGCACGGAGCCAACCAGACCTGAAAATTTTCATGCGTGAATCATCCAGCCCTGGTCCATGGCCAATTTTTTGTCAAACCAGATACTCATAGACTTACTAACGACGCTTCGACCTGTTTAGCGCTGCTTCCTGAGCAATTCGCTTCTTGGTGGCGGCCCATGAACAAATTGGACAGACGCTCAGGTCATGGCCCCTGGCAGGACAGTACTCCCGACCGAAGTATATGATCTGTAAGTGACGAACATTCCACTCGTCGATGGGAAAAACCTTCTTCAGGTCTTGCTCTGTTTTTACCACGTTGGTACCACGAGACAAGCCCCAACGTGCTGCCAACCTGTGGATGTGAGTATCGACAGGGAAAGCCGGAATGCCAAAAGCCTGCGTCATAACCACAGATGCACTCTTGTGTCCCACTCCCGGCAAGGCCTCCAATTCTTCGAAAGTGGATGGAACCCGCCCAGCGTGTCTTTTCACAAGCAATCTGCTAAGGGCCTTGATGTTCTTGGCTTTTGTAGGAGCAAGTCCGATGGGCTTTATTATTCGTCTTATGGTGGATAAAGCAACATCCGCCATGGCCTCGGGATCAGATGCCACAGAGAACAACTCAGGGGTGACCCTGTTCACCACCAGGTCAGTAGTCTGCGCCGAAAGTACTACTGCCACCAACAATGTGAAAGGATCCACGTGCTCCAAGGGCACCTCAGGTGATGGATAATATTTATCCAGGATCTGTCCGATCTTGCGCGCTTTGTCCATTCGATTCATGATTTCACCACGGATCACACCTCGAACTCGCGCTTCGTCGCCACAACCAACGCTGACACCCAAAGCAAAACAGAAGCCACTACCAACACCACCGAGGCCATGGTTACTGACACAGGATCCACAGAAGGCATCAGAATGTTCAACAAGGAGTTATTTTCCGGGCCCAAACCCAAAACCGACTTGATATAAAACATCAGGCTTCCTTTGGGAATACCACCAGGCAGGTTCGACACCACTCCCTCCCAACCGAATGCCAACACCAGCGCAGGAATCATGGGATGATTGAATATGGTTCCCAGCAGCCCAAACAAGCCAGTATAAGCCACCACAGCCAGTAACAATGCCCACGCTGCAAAAAGCAGGTATCCAAGATTACTTAAAAAGGCACCGACCCCGTCCGGCCCGAGAGCTATCGTATAAACGAGCAGCAAATCCACGATCAATGCAAGAGCCACCCCGAAAACAACTGCCAGGAATTTTCCGCCGACTATGGCCCATCTGGCAACAGGCCGCGTCAACAGATAGACGATTGTACCGTCTTCAACCTCATCTCGTACCGCTGCCACTCCAAGGTAAAGAGTCAAGCCCAACACTTCGAACTGAAGCATGAGATTTACAACCATTTCTAAAAAAAGATCAGCGCCTGATCCATCCATGGATAAGCGTCCCCACGCTGTCAAGGCGGGCGGCAACAACAAAGCCAAACCCACCCACAACATCCTGCGACGTCCCAAAGAGATTCGCAGAAACATCCTCGCCATCAACAACGCAGCACTCGCCCCCGAAAGCTTCTTCCGTTTCGGCAGGTTAGCTTTCATCGGCCCTCCACCAAATACTTGAAAACAGCTTCCAGATTGTCATCCATCGAATACATCTGCTCGATCTGGAAATCACCGTCCAGGGCGAGTTTTCCGATCCTGTCATAACACTCATCCGGCCGCCTGGTCTCTATGACAATTTTTCTGTCGTCCACCTCGACCCGAACGACATCATCATGCCCCAGCAGCTCCTGCCCCAGAGCCCGCAGCCTTTTTGCCACCAGGGCTATACGATGTGGGTGAGAATCCATCAACTCGCGTATTTTCTCTAGTTCGCCCTCCGCCACTACCCGTCCACGGTTTAGCATCACTATGTGCCTCGTCATGGCTTCCAGCTCGTGCAACACGTGGCTTGATACGAGGACAAACACTCCCTTTCTTGCTTCTTCTTTCAGCAAAGAGATGACCATGGAACGCTGGAGTGGATCCAAGCCGGTTAGTGGCTCATCCAAGACCAATATTTCCGGTTTGTGTGCAAGGGCTTGAGCCAGCTTCAATCGTTGTCGCATTCCATGAGACAAGGTCTTGATCTTTCTCATTGCCATTTTTTCAAGCTCTACCCTGGAAAGTGCATCATGCGCAGTAGACAAAGACAGTGAAGCGTCAAATCCATGCAGTCGGGTCAATAACTGTACGAACTCCAACGCTGTCATGTCATTCCAAAACCTGTGTCTCTCAGGGCAATATCCAAGCCTGGCAGCAAGGTCATCATTTTGCCATGGCTGCTGCCCCATCAACAACAAGGTTCCCAAAGAAGGCTTGAGTAAGCCCACCAGGAGTTTTATGAAGGTCGATTTTCCAGCTCCGTTTGGTCCAAGGAGCCCTATGATGGGAGCCTGGACAGACAGTTGTACGTCATTCAAAGCGATTACAGGCCCGAACCATCGTGTCAGTCCACTGGCATCTATGGTGGCGGAGGAACTCATAACCTCCTCCACTTGCTGAGTCGAAGCAACACCACTAAGGCTCCCAAAAAAGCCCACGCGACTTGGCCGATTGCGGCAAACAAGGCCGCGGTCACATCAGGTTTCTGTGAAAAAAGTTCATTCGCCAGACGCATACTTCCCTGTCCCATGCCGATGCTGAGCAAGTCCTGCATGTTCAACGACGAAGCCATGGCAACGCTGGCTGCGGACGAAGCAAAATATACCACCACCCAAATTATTCCTGCAGCCCGGCCTCGACCAACGACCGAAGAAATTGCCAACACCACCCAGCCTGCCGCCAGAGAAAACAGCAAGGCAAGAAAGACAAGGCTAACCCCCCAGAAAAGAGCAGTCCATACGGATAGGTCCGGGTCCATGGCCGCGCTGAAAAAAACAAGTAACAACCCAGGGCCCAAAAGTACCCCACCCATGCTCAAGGCAACAGCCAACCACTTTCCCAGCAGGTACTGCTTGAAATCGACTGCCCTGGAAAAATACATGGTCAGTGCACCGGATCGAAGATCCTCACCTACAGCCCTGCGGCCGGTAAAATATGCAGCCACCACAGCGAAAAGAAGCTGTGTCTTCCAGAAATTCTGCCATACCTGTGCAGGTCCCAGCATGGACTCTATGCTGTGGCGAACCAACACCAGGACAGAAAAAATCCCAAGAGGAAAAAATGACACCCATGCCAATCTCTTGAACCACTTGTTCCTGAACGAGAGGCGAAGTTCATTCATGGCGATGGGCCAAAACCTGGTTCGGACCGAACCGAGTTTCCCATCGAAAGGCCTATAACCCTGGTCATGAACTCTGGCGGAGTCGGGATTCATCATGTCCTGGTTCATGACTCGTTGTCCCGTTCGCCTACCGCTCGAGCATACGCCGAGGAAAGAGAACCTGCAGACGAGGTCAGATGACGAACCTGTAAATCGTTGTTCTGTGCTATCTTCCAAATCAAACTTCGATCCTGTCCGGGGGGTAGCTCAACATCCAGGAGCGGATCACCGGGACGATGTTCCACCGTGCAGCCCTCTTCCTGAAGCAACTTTGCCATGCTACTGGCTTTTTCCTTTACCCTGACCTGCAGCACGTGTCTTTCGTCACCTTGGAATTCTTTCCTGCATCCTGAATAAAGAACCCGCCCTTCAGAGAGGATCACCAACCAATCGCAAGTTTGCTCCACGTCCTGCAAAATATGCGTGGACAACACTATGCTCAGTCCCCTGCCATGGGCAAGGTCCTTGATGAGAGCCAACATCAGGTCCCTTCCCTCTGGATCCAAACCGGAGGTTGGTTCATCTAAAAACAACATTCCAGGTCCATGCACCAGACAGGCTGCGAGCTTCACTCTCTGTCTCATGCCGGTGGAATAACCTTCTACTTGCCGATACCTGGCCTCCCCAAAAGAAACAGCGTCCAGGGACTCATGAGCCCTGGCAAGGGCATCGGACCTGGACATACCCGAAAGCTGTCCACAAAACGCCACCTGTTCCACCCCGGTCATTTCAGGGAAATAGACCTCCTGCTCCGGCATGTAACCGACTCTCTGCCTGACCTTCAGTGGGTTCACAGCAGGATCGAAGCCCATGAGTTCGACCCGATTTGGTTGCACTGGAAGTTGGCCTAATAGAGTTTTTATGAGAGTGCTCTTACCAGCCCCGTTATTGCCCAACAAACCGGTACAGCCTGGTTGCAACTCCAGACAAACCCCTTTCAGCGCCCAAAATGCACCATAGTGTTGATCTAGATTATTACAGCGTCCAATCACGTCAAACTGTAGTATCATAGCTGAAATTGAGTCGCCATAGTTTTTGACACCTCAATCGAAGGGAGTTGAAGATGAGACGGACAACAAAGTTTGCAATAGCCGCATTACTACTATTTTCAGTAGCTGCACTCGTCTCAGGCTGCATTATAAGGGCAAGGGTTCCTGCCAGAGTTGTGGTGGGACCTCCCGTGGAGTATGGCTTTGAACCCATGCTCTATGATGGATACGTTGTCTATTACACCGATGACGGTGTGCCTTTTTACTGGTCGGGCGGCGCCATGGTGTATCTGCCTATGGGTGTTCGCGCTGTTTATGTAGACCATTGGCGTGCTCATCGTGCTGCATATATCAGATGGAAAAAGCACAGGGGCCACTATTACCGCTCCAGGCGATACAGAGGTCACAAGTATCACGGAAGGAGACCGCCAAGGTCTCACGGTCAAAGGCCGGTATTGCACCCCAAGAAAAACAAACC
>CAYSLH010000086.1:0-16721 GCA_964431605.1 uncultured Myxococcales bacterium | reverse complement strand
ATTCTCATGGGCTCAAGTATCTGCAAGAATGTTGCCATACGAGTTCACGACTGGCGCAGGAAATCTCAACTCACTGTAATCAAAGCATATATTCAGATAATCGAAGAAAATGAAAATTCAAGACTGTGTACAGATTTCGGTCACTCGTGTACGAATTTCGGACACCTGTCCTGCCTCCGTCCCCGCCTTACCCGCTCGTGTACGAATTTCGGACACCCTGCCTCCGTCCCCGCCTTACCGACTTATCGGCAGGAAACAAACCTGACAGCGCTCATCGTATCACGAAGAATCTCATCCAGCGCCCCGAGGCAATAGTCGACGTCCTCTTCGGTGCTATGCACACCGAGTGAAAAACGCACCGAGCAGTGAGCTGATTCATCATCCATTCCCATGGCACTCAAAACGTGAGAAGGTTCAGGATTTCCCGACTTACACGCAGAAGCCGAAGAAAAATACACACCCCTCCTGTCCATATGAATCACGAGTGCTTCGCCCCTGATACCCGGCAGAGTCAAATTAGTGGTGTTAGGCACACGATTATCCTTGTTCCCATTCACCCTCGCCCCAGGCACCAATTCAAGAATCCCTTTTTCAAGTCGATCTCTCAGCAAACCAAGCCTCTCCGCCTCCACACCGTTTAGACGACGAACTGCCAATTCGCATGCCTTACCGAATCCCACTATTCCCGGTACGTTTTCAGTACCGGAACGCAATCCGTGTTCCTGCCCTCCGCCACAAACCTGAGGAGTCAGTTCTATTCCCCGCCGTACATACAAAGCGCCCACGCCCTTTGGACCGTATAACTTGTGCGCTGATACAGACAGTAGATCCACACCCAGCACTTTTGTGTCCACCGGTATCTTTCCCAGGCCTTGCACTGCATCGCAAAAAAACAATGTACCGTTTTCATGAGCCATGGAGGAAAGTCTCTCAATGGGCTCTATGGTTCCAACCTCGTTATTGGCCAACATGATGCAAGCCACGAGAGTCTGGTTGCCAAGGGCTCTTCTGAAATCTCCCTCCCGCACCACTCCCTCCTCGTCCACAGGCAAGACGGTCAGCTCGAAACCTTTACGAGCCAAAGCCCTGCATGTGTTTAGCACCGCCGGATGTTCTATGGCTGATACGATGATGTGTCGACGTGAGTCGTTACCTGTTTTACCCAATTCAGCAACACTTCTGATACCCAGGTTTATGGCCTCTGAGCCGCCACCAGTAAAGACTATCCTTCGCGCGGTACAGTTCAGAGCCAACGCAACCTTTCTTCTCGCGTCATCCACTGCCGTCCTGGCGTTCATACCAAGACCATGAATGCTTGAAGGATTTCCATACTCTTTGCACAAAAACGGCAGCATGGATTCCATCACAATACTGTCCACCCGGGTGGTTGCGTTATTATCCAGGTAGACATGTCGGGTAGGCACAGACACAGGACCAGGGATGGATTTCAGACCAGAACCATCCAGAACTGGTTGTTCGGCTTCGTGCTCACGACTTGATCCAGGCTCTGCAATTTTAGTGACCTGGCAAAGAAGTGTCTTGTATATCGGAAACCCTGATATGGGGTCACAATGCTCCAGGTCCGTCAATTCGTTTACATTGCAATCTTGCCAAGAATCAGGACCAAGGGGTCCTCCTCCTCCCATGGTGGCATCTATGGCACCACGCATGATGTCATCCGTAACTACGGCTCGATATTTGACTCGCCCCCTCAGACTTTCCACCCAAACCATGTCACCATTTTTGATTCCCCTTTGGGCCGCGTCTTCGGTGTTCAGAAGCACATTTGGCTCATGGAGTTTTTTTGACAGGGAAGCGACCCCATGATGTTGGGAACGAAAATCATACAAGGTTCGCGTTCCGGAGTTGAAAACCAATGGGTATTTCCTGGCGAGATCAGGCATGGCCAAGGGACCTTCTCTGGGTTCGGTATACACTGGCAGAGAATCGTATCCGTGTTCCTCCAAAATGCTGCTTGCGATCTCGAACTTACCACTGGGAGTGCAAAAGCCCGGTTTTCCGTCAGGCCGCAGACGCCCCTTTTCCCACTTCTTGTACTCCATCATGACACCCGAAACTTGAACCGATCCTCCGGCAGCTCGCACCTGCTCCAGACTAAACCCACTGCCATCCAGAGCATGGCGAAGGATTTCCTCTTCTGTCTGCGGAAAAAGGTCTCCATAACCCAATCGAGCGGCCAATTCGCTCTGTATCAAAAAATCCGATCGAGACTCGCCCACCGGTTCGATCATCTTTTCTCTTATCTTGAACAATGGTCCATAACGCATGTAAGAGGTTATCTCGTAACCAGTGGTGGCAGGCAAGACGATGTCGGCATAAGCCGAGTCAGCGGTATGATACCGGTTGATGCTTACCAAAAAGTCCAGCTTGCTCAGAGTCTCTTTCCAAAGCTGCGGATTTGGCCATGAGGTAATAATGGAACCACCAAGAATCATCAAGGACCGAATCCTGTACGGATCTCCATGCAAGACCGACCTCGGCAAGGAGATGGCGTGGGACTCGCCCCTGTACATGCTGTATACAGGGAAGCGATCCCGCCCCAGTGCCTTTTTCATGTCAGGGTTTGGCAAGAGACGAGCGCGGTTTTGGGGGAAAGTGTTCTCCTTCATCCTAAACAACAGTCCACCAGGCACATCCACCTGCCCAGCCAATGCCCAAAGGGTAAAGACCGCCCTTATGGCCTGTACTCCGCTGTCCGAATACTCAAGCCCGGTATACATCACCGGGCAGGCCCCACGAGCCGAGGCTATTCGCCTGGCTAAAGATCGGACGGTGGATGCACTGACCCCTGTGATGCCCTCGACCACCTCGGGGCGATAGTGTTGCGCTAGGTTTGCTAGATCTTCGAAGCCAATGGTCCATTGTGTAACAAACGCATCGTCATACAGCTCCTCCTCCAGCAGAACATTTATCAACCCCAGGGCCAATGCGCCGTCCGTACCAGGACGAATGGGTATCCATTGGGCATCTGTCTCTCGAGCTGTCCCACTTCTCCTGGGATCAATAACCACGACCTGGGCACCTCTATTCTTGGCCAAGAGAATTTTATTATGCAACAAAGGCGGTGAGTCGGTAGCTGGATTTGCGCCCCATACCACGATGAGATCCGACTGCTCAATGTCAAAATCCATGGAGATGAGCATTTCGCCCATGGTCACGTGTGGTGCGATCATAGCGAAAGACACGTAACACAAGGCACCCACTCCCAGAGTGTTGGGAGATCCAAAAGGGAATAGAACGCTGGATGCAGATGATACGGCTGCGTCGGCAGGCTGTAAAAGATCGCACATGGCCATGTCGAAACTGCCTCGGCCAGTGTATATGGCAGTTGCCTCGGGTCCGAATTTTTCCTTTGTAGTCTCCAGGTTTTCAACTATGAGCTCGAAGGCATTGTCCCATGATATACGTTCAAACTCGTACGTACCCTTTGGTCCCACCCGTCGAAGGGGATACTGAAGACGATCTGGATCATAGATGATGTCCGGCGAATGCCGACCAATGGTGCAAATCATTCCCAGCGGATGATCGGGATCGGCCTCCACTGAAATAATGCGTCCATTTTCTATTTGCGCCTCGATCCAACAACCAGCCGGGCAAATTCCGCACAGTCCTTTACGCTTCGTCATCCTAAACCCTTTGCAATAGAACAACGGCAAACCACTCCCTGCTGTCTGTCATGACTTTCCTAGCCACAAGGCCATATCTCTCCAAGTATGCAAGCATAGCATCCAGGCGAAACTTCCGACTGATTTCCGTCATGATCCTTTCGCCTGCTTGCACCTGGAAAGTCCTACCCACAGGCTCGATATGGATGTCTTGCTCACGATCGAAACGAGCAAAAATTTCCATTCGCTGTCTGTCTGGTTCGTATGCGGCCTCGTGGGTGATGTACTGAATATCGACACAGGCGCCGAGCTCACGATTCATTCTTGAAAACAGGTTCCTGGTAAATCTTGCTGTCACACCGGCTGCATCGTTGTAAGCCGCATTGAGCAACTCAGGATCTTTTACCAGGTCAAATCCCAATAGAAAAAAATCCCCAACGGGCAAATGTGTTTGCACCTGACGCCAGAACGAGTCAGCTTCCTGCTCGTTCAGGTTGCCTATGGTGCTACCCAAAAAGACCAACATGGTTGGAGATGCCTTTTCCAGCAAGGGTAAGGCATCCTGGTAGATACCGTTTATTCCTATGACCCGTGCCTTGGGATGAGCGTTGGAAATGGCATCCCCTGCTTCATGCAGGGCACTTGCGCTTACGTCCACGGGCACATAACATACACGGGATTCTATTGACAGGTACGAATACAGAAGATGGTTGGTCTTGACCGAGCTCCCAGAACCAAGCTCCACGATGGTCACAGGGCCGGTGATGCGCGGCAGTTGCTCGGCAAATCGAGATAAGATTTCGGCCTCGGTACGGGTGGGATAGTATTCCGGCTGGAGGGTTATCTGCTCATACAGCTTACTGCCCTCTTCGTCATATAAAAATCGGCAATCTATCCACCTTGGGTAATCGTCCAACCCGCGGGCAAGAGATTCGGCAAATTCGACCGCCGCATCACCATCGTAATCGGTGCACAGAAGGATACTTCTATCCAGGTTGACAGCTGAGGAAAACCGTTCCATCAGTTCGCTACAGCATGTATAAGTATCCGTCTGCATGTCGTTGTCCTCTCTCTGGCATACTGATCAACCAGGCAAGTTGGGTAACGACAATAACCGAACAGAATATTTAAATCAAAGCGGGAGGGGAACCATTATGAAATCCCACTGACAGTCCGGGTTCATAATAGATCTTCTTTAATTCGATGTATCACATCAAAGGCTGTTCGTGTTTCCATGCGGATAAGGACAGTATCAATAGGACGGTCACCCCAATTTGACATTGAGTCATCGTCAATGCCTTCTATCTTTTCTTCTTCAACTGAAGTTGTATTGTTATTTTCCATATTGTGACCAGATCCTTTCACTGTTTTTCTCCGCGATAGTCACGAAAGGCCGTTAACAAATCATTGAACGACTTCGGTTTGTATTTTTCGAAGCTCTCTTGATCCACATAAACAAAGTCATATTTTATTTTTGATTGCATGGTGTTTATATCCTCACACCATTGGCGTAATCGTCGCATCTTTGGCTCCACATCCAAGCCTTTTTGTCCTTTAAACCGCCAGTTCAAAAGACTTCTGCTGGTATCACTTGCGTTCACGTATCCACTGTCGCGGAAATCTTTTACTTTGTTGCGTAACTGCGCCACCAGAGGAGGCATCAGTTTCTCCATGGATATTTCGCGCAGCGCTTCGTCTGCCGGAAACCAGCGGACTTCAGGCTTGAGAATATCAAAGGGAGAAGACGGAAAATCAGAATGGAGTGCCATTTACTTTCCCCCTTTAAGTTGTTTTACCGCTCTGTCTTCGGTCAACAAGCGCATCTGATCGATGGCTATTTTATTAAGCTTAGACAGGCGCTCAGCCTGGGAAAGGCCTTCATTAATAAACAGTGCGTTAAGATTTTCCAGATTAACCAGGCAGACAAGCTGCGCTGCGTTGGCATAATCACGGACATTGCCTTTTTGCCTTGGGTGTGTTTCGCGCCATTTTTTTGCCGTCATGCCGAACAGTGCCATATTCAGAATATCAGCCTCATTCGCGTAAACAAGATTCACTTCCTTTGCTGTCAACTCCGGCGGAATCAGGTTTTCTTTTATCGCGTCGGTGTGGATGCGATAATTGATTTTTGCAAGATTGCGTTTAATGTCCCAGCCAAGCTGTTTTGCTTCCTGCTCTTTGAGACGTTGAAACTCTTTGATCAGGTAGAATTTGAACTCTACTGAAATCCATGAAGCAAACTCCATGGCAATATCCAAATGAGCAAAAGTTCCGCCATATCTACCGGATTTTGATTGCAGCCCGATGGCTCCGGTTTTTTCAATCCATTTTTTTGGTGACAGGACAAAATAATTGTACCCGGCTTCATTTCTAAACTGGTCGAATTCGACCAGTTTGAAATCGGGGTTGTTTAGCTTTTCCCAAAGCCCGAGCAACTCTATGGTATTTTTCGCACGCAGCCAGTTTTTTACGATATCAGCCGGAGCCTATGGGTTTCTATGTTTGGCGATATCCGTAAGGCTGATATATTCTTCCTGTTCAACCTGTGCGATGGCTATTTCAGTACCCGCCACATCTATCTTTTTTGTCTTTTTGCTCACACAGACACCTCCACAATGGTCATGATGTCGTTGCCGAAGATGTCCACTACCTTCACTATCGCTAAGCCTTATCGCAGCACGAGCTGATGGAGCTTTGTTGTTTTTTTTGATTTTCGTTTACCGGCCATAACTGCCCCTTCTTAAAAATTTGTCACAGAGCATTATCTGTCCTCCCCGACGTTCTGAGCGGCTTCTGTTTGTTCGCCAATCCAAGTGTCAATTTCTGCCTTTCTAAATCTCCATGATCCACCCACCTTGAAGGCGGGTATTTTCCTTTCTTGAACAAGGCGATACAGTGTTCGTTCAGTAACTTTCAAATACTCGGCGATCTCTTTGATCGTAATAATATCTTCTGCTCTCTCTCCCGCTCATGGGACTTTGCACACAAGTATCCACTCAAAACCAATTTTATGTGGTAAATTTTCCTAAATCACAATACAAAAGTGCAATAAGCAGTGGGCATTTCAGTGGTAGAGAAACAGGGCAACCCAGAAAATTCGTTATTTAACCCCAGTCCAGACTCTGGAGAACTTTTCGCAGATCCCTGGAGCTGCCCAAGGCTTTATGGCCGGAGGTAACCCCCTGCGGCGCGGATTGATCGGAAAGCACAGGAGAGAGACTTTTAGCTTGGTGGAGAAAAGCTACTACCTTACGGGCCGTATCCTAGCACCAAGGGGACCATAGACTTTTTTCAGTTCCTTATAAACACAATGGCCGAGCAAGAAGGAATAGATTTCGTCCGCTTTTTTTTCCAGATCCACATCAGCGAACTCATTGGGATATAAAATCTTTCCCACTGCATAAGAATCACACACCACCGTTCCCAGATTGGTCGAGTACCAGTTGAACGGATGCAGGGTATATACACGTCGATTCTTGAATGCATCGAGGCCCTGGTAAAATGACTTGTTTTTCGAATAGTCCTGTTTGAATAGATCCATTCCAAGGGCGTCTATAAAAATCACACTGGGATTCCATTCCAAAAGCTGCTCTTTTCCCACCACAAGATGACTCTCGCCTGCCTTATCCCTGACGCCGTTTTTTGCGACATTCACCGAACCGGTCCACACGAATGGAGTGAATTCGGTTTGGGTGCTTTCTATCCCATGGATACCTTTGTATCCGACACAACCGGCATACACGGTTGGCCTTTTTGCCCTGGGGATCTTTTGCACACGCCGTGACAAATCAGAAATGGTCTCTTCGATAAATGATATTACAGTCTGGGCACGTAAAGATTTCCCCAATACCTTCCCCACCACTTTCAAGGATTGGTATACCGTCTTGTCGAAAGAGCCCACTGCTCCATATGTGAGAACTATCACCGGAATGCCAAGCTTGCTTTGCAAGGTATCCGCCTTGGTCTTTTCCAGGTAGCTTATGAAAATCACATCAGGACGCACACGCAAGATAGCCTCCAGATCAGGCATCTTGTTTATAGCTCCAGCCCCGCCCGGGCCCACTGAAGGAAGTTTATGCAGCTCGGGATGAGCTATCCAGTATGGTCGGGAAGAAGAAAAACGCTTTTCCATGTTCTCTACGCCCACCACGAGATCCGTTGCCTGTAGATATACGATGAGTCTCAACGAACCCGGTCCCAAGCAAATTATTCGCTTGGGCTTTGTGTTGATCGTAACCTTGCGCCCGGCAAGATCCTCTACAGTAATGCTATGGATGTTTTTTCCATGGTAACTCTCAGCAGCATCAACCCCTGCAGTCCAACCCAAAAAAACCACAAGCACCAACACTGTTTCGAAACATGACAATCTCATGATGATCTCCCGCAACTTGTCACTGACTTGTTCCAACCGGTATGACAACCTTGTAGTCATGTACCTTTTCCATGATCACCTCAACACCGTAAACATCCTCAATCATCTTGCACGTAACCTCGTCCGTGGACGCAAGGCTATGGACAGCGCCGCCTTTGAGCATGAGAAAAATGTCTGCGTATCGAAAAGCAAGGTTTATGTCATGAACCGACACGACCGCAGAAAGATTTTGCTCAACTACCGCTTGTTTCATAAGGTCCATGACCTGTAACTGATTGGCGAGATCCAGATTACTCGTTGGTTCGTCCAATAATAATACCTGCGGATTCTGGACCAAGGCTCTTGCCATGACTACCTTTTGCAGCTCTCCTCCACTTAGCCTATCGACCTGCCTCATGGAGAGTTTGTCCAGGCCCATCCGGCACAGCGTCTGTTCCACCAGTCTGAAGTCCTGCTCCACCGGGCCCCATTGCATGTGTGGTTTTCTCCCCAGAAGGACCATATCGAAAACGCTCAAGCGCGAGTGTGTCTGGTTCTGGGGCACGTAAGCGAAATACTTGGCGACCTGTGCCCTGCTCATGGATCCTGTTTGTCTGCCATCCACCACCACAGACCCATCATGTTTGAGAATTGCAGCCAGACATCGAAGGAGCGTGGATTTACCCACCCCGTTTATCCCCAACAGAGCGAGGATCTTGCCCCTGGGAAGTTCGAAAGCGATATCATCCAGTACGGCTTTTCCATTATAGCTGAAGCTAAGATTGGAGACAGACAGAATCATCTCCCACCACCCTTTATCAACAAGTAAAGAAAGAGAGGTGCGCCCATGAAAGATGTCAGCACTCCCACTGGAAGCGCTCCGGATCCCAGGATGAGACGCCCGGCCGTGTCTGCAGCCAACAGAAGCCCTGCTCCAATCAAACAGGAGAATGGAATCAACAACCGATAGTCAGAACCCACCAGCCAACGACTGATGTGAGGAGCCAGTAATCCTAAAAAGGCTATGACGCCATTGAATGCTGTAGCCATGGCAGCCACCAATGCAGCAAAAAACATACCCCAAAGCCGAAGCCTGTTTACGTTTACCCCCAAAGATTCGCAGACATCCTTACCAACTGACAGGGCATTGAAACTCCACCTGGAAAGAAAATAGTAAACCACCACAATAACTGTCACCACGCTCAGGACGGATATCTCGGCCCAGCCGGATCTGGTAACGTCCCCGAAGGTCCAGAATACGGCCTGGGCAATCTGTTCTTCCGTCGCAAAATATTGGACGAGTATGGTTCCAGAAGTAAAAAGAGAAGACAAAGCCACGCCAGCGAGGATAATCGACTGGGGAGACATCTTCCTCAGCCGAGCCAGCAAGAGTATAACCATGGTTGCGCCGATGGCCCCCACGAATGCGAATGCCGTGGTGGTATACAAGCCTGCAAAAGACCCTGCGGTCATGGACTGAACTCCCGGCGTGCTTGTGACAACCGAACCGGCACCCAGGACAATGATGGAGAAAGAGGCGCCAAAGGCCGCTCCCTGGCTGATACCTAAGGTAAAGGGAGATCCAAGAGGATTGCGCAAAAGGGTCTGAATTGCCATGCCTGAGACGCCAAGTGCACATCCTGTGACAATGGCAGTAATGATTCTGGGCATGCGTATATCCCAGACCACTATGCGTGAGGTACCTTGTTCAAGACCTGCCAGGGAGCGAAGGACTTCTATGAAACTGAGTTCATAGGAACCGATTGATACAGACAGGACGACAAGGGTTGCGAGGCAGAATAACAGCACGAGCAGCAACCAAATTTTTTTCTTAAAACCCGCCTTGTACTCGCTGACAAGGCTTGCATTGGATCGATTCAATGAAGTCCTTTCAAAAAGTGCTTCTCATTCCGGCCATGAATACCATGCCCGGCATGGGAAATCCGTACTCTTCGACATAGTGCTGATTCAGGAGGTTTTGTACAGAGACCTCTACCCTTACCTGCTTGCCGTCGTTGGCTCGAATCACAGGATAGCTCGCAAAGACATCCAACTGAACGAATGGATCCAGTTTTTCCAAATGACTACGACCCTCGGTAGTCAAATCACCAACCACAGCTTTTCTCAAATCCACATACCGTGCGCTGAACCTGGCCACGAGACCATCCTTTTGATTGAAGGAAATTCCCAGGTTCAACTTGTTTCTGGGCAGTTCCGTCAGTTCATCGGTCAAAGCTGAACTGTGATCGAGAATATCACCGGATTTTTTCGCAATTTGCCAAGTGTAGTTGGCCCACACTTCCAGGTGATACGGTAGCTGATAGTTAGCCTCTGCTTCGAATCCCGAGAAAGTCACCCTGTCGATATTGTATATCACTCGACTGGGCCGATACCCGAATATCCACCGAATGTAATCATTGACCATGTAATGGTATGCCCTGACAGTGGCCGAAAGCTTGTTTCCTATTTTGTGTCCGACTTCCAACTCGAACATGTGGGCACTTTCGGGCCGTAAGGATTTACGATTTTCCGGTTGGTAGCCTGAATACCACCAGTAATATTCAGGAAGGTTAGGCACCCGGTGAGACCATCGGTAACGCATGGCCACATGTCCCCCATGCCATGGATTGATTACCACCTCGGCCCTGGGGGTAAAGGTGGAATCGTTGATTTTTGGCGCATTTTCTTCTGGAGCATTGGCAACAAAGTTATCAAACCTGAGACCGAGTCCCGCATCCAACCAGTTGTTCATCTCCCACTGATCCTGGATATATATGCCGTGGAGCATACTAATGGTCGAAGCAGGCTCAGGCAGGGTCTGGTTTGCATGGGGAGGAAAATATGACTCGTCCTGGGAAAGAACCGTGACTCCACCGTAACCCAGGTATGTACCTTGTGCCCCTGCTTCCAGAGCATGGGTTCCGAACCCATCGAAAACTTTCTTTATGTCGGCCTGCCATCCCCAATTATGTTTCTCCGGTTCCAGTTGCCGTTTGAGTACCAGATGCCTAGGATCATCTATGGCAAAAAAATACTCGGTTCGCTTTTGCTCAATGAGATACGCCCCTGCCGAAAAAGCCAGTCCGGCTACCTCCCGCGACAAGGAAACATCGAACTGCGTCCTACCATCGTCCCAGTGTGAACCACGACCCCAGTCCAACTCACCCCACTTACCATATCCATGATTGAGAAACCTGACATAAGGTCCACCCAAAGAACTCTCTAAAGAATCCGGTCGAGTCGAATCGTAGTACGGACTGTCAGGACCGTTGTATACGGTCATTCCACAGTTATTGCTGCTATATCGTACAGACGTACTAAGATGCAGCTTCAAAGGAAGAATAAAAGTCAGCTTGCCAGCAACCGTATTGCGCTTAAGGTATGCATTTCTCAGGTAGCCGTCAGTTTCATAATGACCTGCGGAAAAACTGTAGCGGACCGGGCCAAAGCCCCAAGAGTGGGAAAGTTGTGCGTCCCAACTATGCAAGCTACCACCTCCTGCTCGAATCGTGGTCCTGGGTGTCTTTTTCCCTTCCTTGGTCACAATGTTGATCACTCCCCCCAGGGTATTTCCATACTTCACCGGGGCTGCTCCACGAAAGATTTCTATTCGTTCTATGTCTTCCAACGACAGCGACGACCAATCCACGAAATATCCGCCATAGACTCCAGCCCCGTTCAGGTTGTGACCATTGAACATGATTAGGGTCCTGCTCTCGTCCAAGCCCCTGAGTAAAACCTTACCACGATCATTTCCTGCAACGGATTTTCTCGTAAGATCCACCCCTGCCATGTGCTGCAACATACCCTCGGTGGTTTTGGAAAACTGCTCCCTTGCCAACTCTTGCTCAGAGATAGTCGATTGGCCGGCATCGGAATGCCGCTTAGCAGTAATCACGATTTCAGTGGACTCAGATTTGTCCTCACTTGCTTTGCCGCTTTCGGTCACTGGTTTTTCTGTTTTGTTTTCGGGTTCGTCAGCTGCCGACAAAGAGGGACAAACGACAATCCATGCGGCCAGAAACAAGCCTCTAGTCGATATTTTCATTTCAGTCTCCGAGTGTTGTATTTGATCTAGAAGCAACTTCAATCAGATACCATCACCTGTCATGTGCATCCCGCCTCCTTCCAGTACAAAATAGTCCCTGTTAGAGCATGGAATACACATGGGTTTTCCATCCATTACGCGAATGCGGGTTTCCATTACAGATTCTCCACACACGCTACAGGCCACCGACTGAAAAATCGGCGCCTGGTCAGGCAACGACACGCTGGTATGCTCGATTTTGAACTGCTCCTGTGTTGGCACCTGCAACTGCATGAACGACAGCATCTGCCAAACCTCTTTGAATCGAGCCATCTCCTCTGGAGTTCCGATTTCCCGCCTTTGAATAAATCGTTCGAACATCTCCTGGGCACCAGAAATCTTCTGTGCCATTTTTTGAGGATAACCTGGCAAAACAGACATCCGGATGGCCCTGCCTCCTCTTTTGGCCAGAGTGAAGGCGTTCTTGCCGAAATCCTTGTATATCAACGAGTTATTGCCAAAGCTACATCCTGTAACCATTTGAATACCGTCAACGAAACAGTTGTTTACCTCGACGATGGCAACAAGTTCCTCACCGATTCCCTCGGTGGAAGTTCCAAGCTCCTTCAAGGCCAGTACTGACGCCTTTACCCCTAGAGCCAAAAATGGACAAAAATGCCCATGGAGTTCTCCAGCTTTTCTAAGCAACCACTCCACATCACCCTCTTTTGTCTTTTGCTCGATTTCCTTGCGTGGATACGTAGGCACATCAAGACTCCTTCCTTTTAGAAAATAAACAACGTCAAAACATAAATATTATCTTTTGATAATACGTAGCACTAAAAGTATCAACTCTTTTTTTGTTTCATGTAGCTGTTGGGAATTTATCGTTTTATGGCTTAGGTATTTTCAAAGTGCCGCTCACCATGGCCGAGCCGCTGAGCAGAAACATTAGAGACAGGGGATGAAAATCTGCGCCAATGACAGAATAAACACCGAACCAAAGATCGCTATCCACCGCGTCCATTCCAAAAGCGATGGCCATGACTCCCACCAGCACGAGACTGGTGGGAATGGGTGTACCTTCGTAATACTCCACTTTTCCCTTTTCGTTTTGAAGCTCTTCCATGGTCGCATTGTATCTGGCAAGCCTGGCGATACCGCAGGTGACGAAGATCACGAGAATGAGCATGTCCCAAAAACCTCGCATGCCCAGAGCGTAACCCAACACGGCCGGCGCCACGCCAAACGAGACGATGTCAGCAAGGGAATCCAAGTCCGCGCCCAGATACGACGATCTTCTTCTCCATCGAGCCACGAATCCATCCAGAAAATCCAGTACCAAGGCTACTGGTAACAATGATATGGCAGTCCAAAGCAGCCCGGCATCACGACTTTGCAACCCCCGAAGACACATGAGAATCGAGACCATGCCGCAAGCAGCATTTCCCAACGTGAGAAGGTCTGCCAAAGCCAAAGACCTGAGCATGGTAAAGTGTTTCTTTTTTCCTTCTACACTAGGTAAATCTTTTTGTGGCACTGCCACCTCCCTTTACGAAAGCATGATAGTGCCTTTTTCATCTGCAAGAAAGCTTTTGCACAACCTGATTGCACACCTCTGTAGGTTGGCCATGACCCGATGGAAAAAAAATGCTATGAAAATCCTTCGAACAATACCCGGTTCTATCTATCAACCGTGATAGTCACAGGCAGACTCTCATGAGCGGTGTTCAACATGGCGGCCCTTATGGTATGCCTACCTGGTGTAATGGACCACCGGAACTCGTAAGGGTAATCGGCCTTGGCAACAGGTACATCATCCACCAAAAAAACCACCGGTTGTGTGGCTGGGATGACCTTAGCCGCGATTTTCAAAGTTGCAAACTCTCTCGGTGTGTCCGGGTCCCAGATAAACCTGGATCCCGTCTTTGGCTCAGTGATACTCACAAAGGGATGATCGAATTCACCGCCGGCGCACAGGGGGCTGGGTCGTGTGGGTGCAACGTCTATGTGACCCTGCCTGGACCAGGAAGAATAACGCTCGGGCAGTGTCAACATGTTGCGTTTTATCACGAATCGCGAAGGGCAGTCCCGAGTGGCCAAAAGACCGTTTCGCCGGTCCAGAGCAACCTCTCTATGATAACCACACGTTTGTACCGGCTCGGTTCCAGGCCTGAAATACTCGATCCTATGATGGGGGCAGTGCGCTCCAGCGATCAACCCGCTGGCAAGACACACTGTTCGGGCCACATACCCCTCGGGTATTGGGGCCTGCTCGGCCACCGGCTGGAAGGGACGATAGTCGATCATCAGTTTATCCATGATCCGATGCAGTATGCGAGCAGCACTCATACCACCGACCCTGTTCATGCGTCTCCAGTCGTGGTTACCGACCCAAACGCCCACCAGAAGCCTATCGGAAAATCCCACGGCCCAGCCATCCCTGTAACCCTGGCTCGTTCCTGTCTTTACGCTTACGGCATAATCGAACTCCAGGGCGCTACCGCGCTTGAAAGTAGGCAACCTGGCCTCAGGATCAGCCAGGATGTTGGCAACCAACTCTGCTGTCGACTCAGAAATCAACGTCTTAGGAACCGGAATCTTTTCATCGTCACCCAGGAAATCAGCTAAGGGGATGTATTTTCCCCGGTTTGCCAATACTCCATATAGACCAGCCAACTCCTCCAGGTTCACAGGGAGATTTCCCAGCACCAACCCAAGGCCATATTCTCCAGGTTCGTGCCGAATCCGGCCCACACCTGCCGACGAAAAAAAATCCAGGGCCCTGTCCACACCCAGCCTGCTCATGACCTCCAGCGCTGGAATATTGCGCGAATTTGCCAAGGCGTCCCTGGCCAGAATCGGGCCTAAAAAACCATGCCCTATGTTACTGGGACGATAAGGAACGTTGCGACTCCGTACGAACTCCACCTGTATGTCAGCCAGTTCAGTAGCCGCGGTTATCAACCCAGCGTCCATGGCCAGGGCATATATAAATGGCTTCAGGGCAGATCCAGGAGGCCTTCTGATTCGGATGAAATCCATAGCCCCCCTTGGATCTTCATCAAAATAATCGCAAGATCCCACCCATGCCAACACCTGCATAGAAGCCCTGTCCAGTACAAGCGCCGCTATATTCCCCACGCCCCGCCATGTCAGGCGCTTTTTCGCCCTTTGAACAATCTTCTTCACCTTCTTCTGAATTTTCAAGTCAAGGCTGGCAGACTGGATAAGGCCAGGTTTTTTCCGAGCAAGGCGGGACCACTTCAAAGCCGCATGCATTGCGAAGTCTGGTCTCGACGGCCTTGGCAGCAACTCCAGGTTGGATGAAAAAGAATTTTCCAACTCATCTTTGTTGATGAATCCATACCTATGGAGGTTTTCGAGTATCCTCCGAGCCCGCGCCATGGCACGTTCCAGGCCCTTAGGGTCGTATGGGTTCATGCGTCCCGGCGACTGGGGAAGCCCTGCCAAAAAAGCCGCCTGCAACCACGAGAGATCTTCGACCGGCTTTTGGAAATAATACCTGGCAGCACGAGCAGCTCCTCGCACCCTGTTTCCATAAGGCGCTATCCTGAGGTATTGTCTGAGTACTCGCTCATGACCCTCCTGACCAACCATCAAGCTTGCCTCGGCCATCTCCCGTAGCTTGTTCCAGATAGTACGAGGTGCCGGATGCTGCAATCTGGCCACCTGCATGGCGATGGTGGATGCGCCGGACACCACTCTACCGTTGGATATATATTGCCAGGCTGCACGAATCACCGATGGTAAATACACGCCCGAATGGTGATAGAAATTCCTGTCCTCTGTGGCCAAGGTGGCACAAAGGATCTTGCGAGGCATGGAATAAGGCATGGGCCAGTAGCCCCATCTACCTTTATAGCCCGGGGCTTCCACGAGAAAATCCCCTCTCCTGTCCACGACCAGTCTGGAAGGTTCAGGGTCTGTCAGCCCATGATGTACGGTCAGTAAAAAGACCATTATTACACTCAGGACGGCAAACGCAACCAGCACGGCACAGGCAACGACCAGCCTTTGCCAACGAGTCCAACTGCTTGAATGGCTCGCCACGCTCATGGGAAACGAACCCCCAACCCACCATCAATCCTGGGGCCCAACTACTATGATCCGCATCCCGGCGCCCCTGCCGCGAACCTGCTCGTGATACATCTGTTCCGCCCATGGGGCGGGATGCACGAACGAACCAAGTGTTGCAGCCCTCAACCGGATGAAAAACGAGTGTGTGCCCTTGGGCAGGCTCGTGAAATAGTACCTAATCTCATCATCCTTTCTCTGCACAAAAGACGGTGGAACAGAATCGGCCCTCGACGGCCTTGCCTCCGAAGCAGAAGTAGCAAGCGCAGGGTTCAACGGCTCCAATCCAGCGGCGAACGGAACCACTAAAGCCACGTGGTTCATTCTCTTCTGGGACACGAGCGTAACCTGTAATTCGAGGATATCTCCCAGTGAGATTTTTTCCTGTTTACCTGGAGCATCCTCGAAAAATTTTGGAGCTTTACCGTCTTTGGCGACAATCATGGTCCTGCGACTGACCGACAGCCCGTTGGACATTGGTTTGACTCGATCACCGGCAACATCGGGAATGTAAGAATAGCTAATTCCAGCCACCAGAGGAGTTGCGGTATCCACGTGCAGGGTGAGGGGTTTATCGGATCTCGTCTCCATGAGAGCAATCTTTGTCCCTGAGCCAAGG
>CAYSLH010000085.1:145-16735 GCA_964431605.1 uncultured Myxococcales bacterium | reverse complement strand
TCTGTTGGCACCTGTGCAGAACCTTGCGAGTCAAAGACAACATGCACTCAATGCCGAAAAAACTCTTTCCCTTTGTTTTCTTAGTTGGTACGTGCGTGGTGTCAGGGTGCGCGACATTGTCTATCCATGGCTCATCGGATAAGCCCATACAGCCTGTAAAGCATATCGATCAAGTGGTCATGGAGCCGCTTCACATAGGAATAGAACCGGATCCTGAGTTGGGTCTGACGGATTTCGATGCATCCACATTGTTTCACGAGGGACTAAGACTCCAGGAGGCTGAAAAGTGGCAAGAAGCGTTGAAGTTTTATGATAGGCTGTTGAGAGATTTTCCAAAGTCCCGCTATGTGTCTGCTGCTGCGTTCAATGCAGGCAGATGCCTGGAGTCGTTGCATAGAGATGGTGAAGCCGAAGAGCGTTATCGGCTCGTCACTCAGGGTATGCCCAAGTCAAAGGACTGGGTGGATTCGATGTTTCGACTGGCCCTCGTCCAGGAAGAACTGGATGAGCACGACCAGGCTATTTCTACCCTCCATCGTTTGTTGGCAAGGCAGTCGTTGAGCGCGTCGGATCGAATGGACGCCATGGTTTTATTGGGAGAATCCTTGAATAACCATGGAGATCTTCTTTTGGCCGAACGAGTCTTTCACGATGCGCTGAGGTTTTTCAGAAAGCACGAGAAGGACGAATATTTAGACCCATCACCGGCGGCAAGAGCCGAGTTCAGGTTGGCCGAATTGGCTACGGGAAGGTTTCAGGCCGCTGAGTTGAGATTGCCGGAAGAGCAAATGAAACAGGATTTGGAAGCCAAGGCCAGGCTGCTTCTTCTTGCCCAGGCCGGATACTTGCGTACAATGCGCTGGGGTGATCCTGATTGGGCTACTGCTGCTGGCTACAGGGTCGGAAGGTTGTACCTGGACCTGCACGAGGCCATGGAGAATTCTCCGGTGCCGAAGGACTTGTCAAAAGAAGAGGAGGCTGTGTACCGTGACCTTTTGCGCGACAGGCTTGCCGTCTTGTTGAGAAAAGCCCTGAAAGTGTTCGAGATGACCCTGGAGCTGGCCGAACGCACCAGGTCTGATAATTCCTGGACCAGGGCTGCCAGGCAGGAGATGGAGAGAGTTGAGAAGCTGGTGTTGAGTCGGCAGGAGAACCAGGAACCAGAGCCTGATAAAAACGTCAATCAACCCGAACCGGGTCAAAGCTAAGGTTGATAGAGTGGACCCCCTTTCGTTTTTCAGCCAGGAAGAGCTCTCTACCTGGGCCGCGCAGGCAGACCTGAATAGTTTTTTACACCTGACTACCATCGGTATTAAGGTGCTTTTTGCCCTGGTGGTCGTAGGCGCGGGAGTACACGTGGCTCTCAGGCGGGGATGCGAAAGGCTTGGGCTTCGAATATATGGAGGGTCTGACAAGCCACGCAGAGTCTTTAGAGTTTTTGAGCGACTTTCGGACCCGACCGGTAATGAGCCCAGTAGGTGGGTTACGGACCTGGTTTATCCCATAGCCCTCACGATGATCTGGTCAGTGGTGATTCTTCCCATATCCTATTTTGGTTCATTTGTGCTGGGTCACGAGAGAGGACTGGTGACCATGAGCGCAGGACTCTGGTGGTCCGATTGGGCCAAGAGCATGCTGCTGGGGTCTGTTTTTTATGGTTTTTTGGGAGTGGGATTGTTCGGGCTGGCTAGAAGATTGCCCCGGACCTGGTGGCTGTTGCTTTGGGGGGCGGTGGCAGGAATGCTGCTGGTTTGGAGCATGCTGAGTCCATACCGGGCAAAGCTTTACAACGAGTTCAAGGAGCTTGCTCCTGGTCCGGCGAGAACAGCGGTAGAATCCATAATGGCCAAGGCTGGTATCAAGCTCTCCCACGTGCAAGTGGTAAATACTTCCAAGAGGTCTCGCCATGCAGCAGCGTTTGTGATGGGAACAGGTCCCACCAGGAGAGTGGTGCTGGGCGATAACCTGGTGCGCCGATTCCATCCAAGGGAGATCATGGTTGCCCTTGGCCACGAGCTTGGTCACGAGAGGGAAAAGCATCAGGACAGAGGTTGGATTTCTTTATCCCTCGCAGCCCTCGTCTTTTTAATATTGGTCAGGTTGATACTTCTCTGGGCCCCCAGGGTGCGAAGATTGGGCCTGAGGCCTGATGCGGATCCTGCTGTTTTGCCGATCATCTTTCTTATGTTGTTGATTCTTTTTTCTGCAAATTCGCCTTTGTCTGCCTGGTTGGACAGGCAGGAGGAACACGAAGCCGACATGGCAGGCCTGGAACTCACCCGGGACCCGGTAGCATTCTGCTCTCTCATGGTGAGGCTGGCCAGGACCAACCAGGCGGATGTGGATCCGCCCGAGTGGAGACACTGGTTTTGGGAGCACCATCCAACGGTCAAACAGAGGATCGAATACGCCATGAAGTGGGGAAAAGAGCACCACGTCCCGGTGGGACCAGGGGCTGTGCCCTTGTATGTGGATGTTCACAGGTAAATCAGGCCCCGTTGACAATCTTTTTCTCCTCGTGCCTCTTTGTCTCCATTGACTCCAGGCGTTCGAGCATCCTCGACTCAAGGGATCTGGTGTCTTTGATCCACTGTGCGTGATCCGAGCTGTGCATTGCCGAGACATCTGCTGCGGATTTTTCCTTTTGTGCCTCCAGGTTGTATCCGTCGATCTTGAAGCCCAGGGCGTTGTTGTCTCCCCCGGCATCCACTGCAGTCATCACTGTCTTATACACTACCCCTGTATCGTCGCCACAATAATGTGCCATGATTGCAGCACCCATCTTCAGAACCACGTTGAAAATGCTACCGGCTATTTTCCAGTCTCCAGCATATTGCATATTGCTGAATGACTTTTCCAGGGCTTTCGTCTTTTCCTTTCTATAGGCGGTGGTCAATCGTGATGCCACGTTCTTTTGTTTCTGGGAAGCCTTGAGCATGAGCTTTTCTATCTCTGCCTCCATGTCAACAGATGTAAAACACTCCCGGTGTGGGACAGTGGCCTGAGCCGCATGGATTCCCGAGTTTTCAACCATGTTCATGATCTTTCCCCCTTTATGGCTTCCCTGCTGGTATTGTGTCGGTTTTCACTGAACTCTACGAGCCTCTGGCTCATTTTTTTTTCCGCTTCGACCAGGGTCTTCAGGGCGCTCATGGTGTCGCTTTGTTGAGCGGTGGAGAAATCGATACGGTTTTGGGTCCTGAGCTGACCCACGTTTGCCTCGATGGCGAACCTGTCGAAATGAGCTCCTGCAACCTCGAAGCCACCGACCAAGCCAACACCTACCATGGTGATGGCAAAACCCGCCGGGCCGCTGTATACAGATGCGATGGCACCAGCCACGGCAAGGATTCCACCCGCCACCTTGGATATGAAGCGCATCAAGCCGGACTTGTCTTCCATGTCTTTTTGCTGCTCGATGAATTTCTCCAGGTGTTTTTTCAGCTCCAGTCGTTGTTGTTGTTCGTGTTTCACATCTCCAATGCCCATCCGGTATTCGCATGAGCTGGCATTGGACATGGCGAGCATGCACTGGCTTGCGAAGTCTCCCCTTGTACCGGCCACGAGGGCCTCTAGTGCTGTGTCTTTTGGATCCACGTGGCTCGATGACCCAGCGCCTGGAGTGATGTTTTCAATCATTACCCACCTCACGCTGCCATGGCACGAGCCAGGCTGGCAAAAACGTTGGCCTGTTTAGGCAGGCGTTCTCTGCGAAAGAGTTCTTCCAATGCTTTCCAGACTTCCGGACGGTAGGGATCGTAGAGTGCCAGGCAACCAAGTACATCTGCTGCTGCTTCGTGTTGGCCTTGCTCCGTGAGTCTCCTGCCCGCATCTATTCCTGCCTGAAGCTGTAGCGGTGTAATATCTTTTAGCATGGCTATGGTGGTTCGACCCGTCTGCGGGGCGTGTGTCACGGAATTTTTAGTTGCGTCATTTATCATTTGTCTATCTCCCTGGGGTCTAAAAATTCTTGATGACAGACAAGGCTGTCTCGTTGTCCTTGCGAATGATGTTGCTCGTAAGCTGCACTGCCTCGTTACGCTTGTTCATGAGACGATTGAGATCGATGAGCATGACACTGGACGAGGTGTTCATCTGCTCCAGCTCGTTTTTCATTCTCTCTATCTCCGCCTTGATTTTGCCTTTTGTGTACAGGGGGATCTCTTTTTCTACGGCTTCTTTGTTCGCCTTGTTGAGAGCCTCGGCAGTGGGAGATGAAGCTTTTATCTCTTTGGTGTCTTCCGCAAATACTCTCACGGTCATTTCCTCTCCTGGAACGTCGACCTGGTCTCCATCGTCTTTGTCTGACGCGCCTTCTAATGCTTTTGTGAACCTGTCCAGGCGGTCGAGTAGAGCTTGTTTATCGTGGTTGAGCTTTCGAATGTTCGCGAGCTTTGATCTAAGTGCTCCATCGGCTTGCTGCATTGTGTCTATCAGTTCCAAAAACGCCAGGTCATCGAAATCCACCAGTGAATCGTACAAGTCGCAGGAACCTACTCTTACTGATTGAACATCATTATACATAGCGCATCTCCTTTCTGGTCGAACGGCGATTCATACCATGGAGCGAAGCACTGGATTTTGACCTTATGCGTTGTGCCTTTTGCTCCAATTGTTTGCGGTCAAGGTGTAGAAGTGCCAGAACCTCATCGAACGCCCTTTCTGACTCTTCGAGACCGGTTTGCATTGAAATGGGTAGTGATCTCATTTTTCCTCCTGTCGGTGTTTTCATTTGTTTTTCGCAGACCAGGTAATACAAAACTCGTGCCAGAAAATGCTTTTGAAAAAGGCATATGAATTCAACAAGATAGAGGGATCGAAAAATCCTGCATTTTTCAGGGGTGTCCGAGATTCGTACACGAAGTGTCCGAGATTCGTACACTGCCTATCTTTATCTGGCGTAAATTGCCTATCATGGTTCATTGGTGATAAGAGTTGTTTCCAGAATCATTTGATGCTCATGGAGGTGATCATTGGCCAGCACTGGCGCAAGGTCTTCTAAACGCTGGTTCCTACGGCTTCATTGGCAGGTCGCCCTGGCCATGGTCCTGGCCGTACCTGTTGGTTTGATTTTCGGTCCACGCACCTCGCAGTTCATGGCTCCTTTGGCGGATTTGTTCCTGCGCTTGCTCAAGATGTTGGTGGTTCCACTTATTGCGTTTTCCATAGTGGCGGGGGTAAGCGGGATAGGAAATTTCAGGGGCGTTGGAAGGCTGGGGTTGAAGACCTTTTCATACTATGTGCTAACCACCCTTGCCGCTATTCTCACAGGCTTGCTGCTCGTGAACCTGATTCATCCTGGAAATTCCGCCATCGTATCGGCGACTAACCTGGGAGATTCTCCAGGTGCTCATGGGGGTTTTTCTCCGTGGGACTTGGTATTGAGGTTGGTGCCGGAAAATCCCGTAGAGGCCATGGTCTACTCGGCGGACGATCCTCATCGCGGGCCGAATATCCTTGGGGTGATTTTCTTTTCCATTTTATTCGGTCTTGGCATACTGAGTCTTCCGGACAAGCATCGAACCAGACTAACAGGTATTTTTCAGGCGCTTTTTTCCGTGATGATGAAGATCACCGATTGGGTGATAAAGACCGCTCCCATCGGTGTGTTTGCCCTGCTCGTCGATACGGTGGCAACAACTGGTATAGAGGCATTTGAGGCATTGGGCCTGTATATGTTGACGGTTCTTGTAGCTTTGCTCATACACTTTGGTACTCTTTCTGCCCTGTGTTTTTTCGTGGGGAAGCGAAACCCGTGGAGATTTTTCAGGGCCATGTCTCCAGCTCTGGCTACCGCGTTTTCCTGTGCATCGTCCAACGCGGCCTTACCCCTGACCATTGATTCCATCCAAAAACATGCTGGTGTTTCGAACCGAACCGCCAGTTTTGTGTTACCATTGGGGGCCACTGTCAATATGGACGGAACGGCTCTGTATGAATGTGTTGCTGTATTGTTTATCGCACAAAGTTACGGTCAGCATCTGGGAGCAACACAACAGTTCATGGTGGTGATAACCGCGCTGCTGGCAAGCGTTGGTGCAGCAGGAATACCGCATGCCGGTCTGGTGATGATGAGTATCGTGCTTGGTGCGGTGGGTTTGCCATTGGAAGGGGTTGGTATGATATTGGCGGTGGACAGGATTCTTGACATGTGTCGTACTTCAGTCAATGTCTTTAGTGATTCGGTTGGTGCGGCATGTGTTGCCAGACTGGAGGGTGAGCCGGTAAAATGGCCGACTGAACCTGGTCTGTCGTCACAGGAAGGAAGCAGCCATGAGCATGAGAGCGTCTAATATTATAACAGTTTGTTTTTTTGTGATGGGGTCAGTCCTATCTGGGTGTGGACAGAAGACTTCCAATACTACGCCTTGTACGGACGTGGATGGAGGCAACGGTTGTCAGCTCGGCTTTTCGTGCGAGGATGGCCAATGTGTTTGCAATTTGGATTGTCCACCTGGACAGACCTGTCAATATGACGAGATCCTTGGTCGGGCCGGGTGCGTGGATTATGACAAGCCAGACGGTGGTATTGCGGATTCCGACAAGGATGGAGTCGTTGATTCTGAAGATAATTGTCCCTTGGTGCCTAACCCTGACCAAAAGGATTTGGATTCGGATGGTAAAGGTGACGCCTGCGATGACGACAATGACAACGACGGAGTAAAAGACAGTGAGGACAATTGCTGGGACGGGGATCCTCAGAACGCTGAAAATTACAACCCGTTTCAATTGGATCAGGATGGAGACGGGCATGGTTCTGTGTGCGACTGTGATGACGATGGTGATCATATCTGTGATACGGGAAAGTCTCAGGATGACTGCGTTGGATCGGATACCTGTACCGGCCAAGACAACTGCCCCCTGACCTACAACCCGGACCAGGCAGACTCAGGCGGGTCTCCTGCAGGAGACGTTTGTGAAAACGACCAGGACGCGGATGGAATCCTGGATGATGGAGATCAGAGCGGTGTGGCCGGCGACAACCCCTGTACGGGCGGACAGACCGACAATTGTGATGACAACTGTCCGCAGGTGGCAAATTCGAATCAGGCGGACAAGGATGGGGACGCAGTGGGAAATGCGTGTGATTCTGACATAGATGGAGATGGAGTAGGCAACAACATGGATAATTGCACTTGGGTCGCAAACCGTAACCAGTCCAACTCTGACGGAGATGCGCGCGGAGACGCATGTGATTGTGATGACGATAATGACCATGTTTGTGACCCGGGACAAAACAGTGACAACTGCAGTGGATCGGATTCTTGCTCAGGTAGTGACAACTGCAGGTTCATGCCGAATCCTGCCCAGACAGACAGCAACGAGGACGGGGTGGGTGACGAATGTGACGAGGATGCAGATGGCGTGGACGATGCGGACGACAATTGTCCCGGCAGGTTCAATCCCGCGCAGCACAACAACGACAGGTACTTGACCTGTTGTGAAGAAGGTGGAGACTGTTGGTCGTGCGGAGACGAGGATGGTGATGCCTGCGATCCTGATGATGACAACGATGGAGTACCTGACACCACTGATAACTGCAGGCTGATTCCCAATGCCAATCAAACTCTTCCTGACGGGGGAGGCGATAGGGGCATCGCCTGCCTTCATGATTTCGATGGAGATAACCTTTGGGACTCAGACGACAATTGTCCTTTCGTGTCCAACCCCAATCAAGCTGATTCCAATGACGATTCGGTCGGGGATGCATGTGACAAAGATGGAGATGGAGTCAGAGACGATGGTGATGGTTCAGGACTGCCGGATGACAATACCTGTGTTGGTAGTTCGGACAACTGTGATGACAATTGCCCCCTGGTTCAGAATCCAGAGCAGGCTGACGCGGACCATGATGGTTTTGGCAACGAGTGTGATGTGGACGCGGACAACGATGGCATTCCCGACTCCACTGACAATTGTCCTACCGATCAGAACGCAGACCAGTTGGACACGGACCATGATGGTCATGGAGATGTATGCGACAGGGATGATGATGGAGACGGCGTACCTGATGTAGACGACTCCTGTCCCTTGTATCCAAATCCCTATGGTCCTGAGTGCAGCGAAGATGCCGATTGTATCAGCGGTGGAACGGGCGACACGTGTCTCAAGGACAACCAGGACGATCCAACCGGCCTTTGCAATCACCAGGGACCATGTGGAGATGATACTGACAGTGATGGAATAATAGATAGTGACGACAATTGTCCATCTGATTCCAATGCTGACCAGGCGGATGGAGACTCTGACGGGGTGGGTGATGTGTGTGACAATTGTCCATCTGATGCAAACACAAACCAGGTCGATGGTGACAGCGATGGCATGGGAGATGCGTGTGATGCATGTCCTGCAGATGCTGACAATGATTCTGATTCGGATGGGGTTTGTGGTGATGTGGATAATTGTCCATCCGATGCCAATACCCAGCAGGAAGACAACGATAGTGATTCCATTGGAGATATCTGTGATCCGGACGATGACAATGATGGAATTTTGGACGATGGTGATGGCTCCGGTACCATAGGTGACGCACCGTGTATCGGTGGAGTCGTGGATAATTGTGATGACAATTGCCAGTTTGTTGACAACCCGAGCCAGGCTGATGCAGACTCTGACGGCATTGGTGACGAGTGTGATTCAAGGTGAAACCAGAAGACACCAAAACTCCTGCTGTGGATAGCAAGTCTCTGGCTCCTATTCAAGGAACCGATGATTTGGCTGAAGGCATGTCTCTTGACGATGAGCCAGAGGAGCATGAGCGCACCGTGGAGACATTGACCACGGATGCTTTTGGAGAAGGATCTCGCAGCGAAGACTCTCTTTCTTCCCTGGAACGAGAGTTGCTGGAAGAGCCAGATGACGATGACGAGTTTGGTTCTGAACACACCACAATTGCCCGGGTGGATCACAAGCGTATGGACAAAGCCGCAGTCAAGGCCGAGAGTGATGAAAACGCCGGGTCCCCTGGAGAAGCCTATTACCGGGACATGATCCAGGAAGAGATTTCGTTTTCCAAGGCGACCGGCTACGACAGGGAGGGAACAGCCGTAGTTCCGTTGGCCGAGCTGGCTCGATTGGAAGAGGAACGTCTTCGCAGGGGAGAGCAGGATACGATGGCCCGGCCTGCGCTGTTGACTTCGTCTCAGGAGATCCCGGTAGGTGAAATCATCGATGTTTTACGTGCGGCGCGTACCGTTGAAGAGGTCGCGGGGGTATTGGTGGAAATAGTGGCGAACATCATCCCAAGGGTTTTGCTCTTGTGGGAACGTCATTCTCGTTTGTATGGTTTTGCTTCCAGGGGAATGAGTCTTACCGAAGTCGAGCTTTTGACCATAGAGATGCCCATTGACGTCATGCGCAACATCTCAGGTAAGGATCTGGATATCCAGGCTTTTCGTGGAGAACCGAACATGGATGACATGGCTATTCGGTTTTTCAAGCTGTTAGGTAATATGCCTTCGGAGATATTGCTTATTCCTGTGCAGGTGACAGCCCGCGATAGGTGGATACTTTATGCCGACAACAAGGACGATCCCCTTCCTGAATTTGAGGTTCGCCTTGTGGAGGTCATTGCATCAAGGGCGGGTGCCAGGGCTGACTGGTTGCTGGACAGAGAGTCACTTTGGTGAAGATGGTTGTTCCACCCTGAAAAAGGGGGATTTCGCTGGTGTCTGAAGAACCACGCCAATTGAAGAGATTTGGGGCCATAAGCGGAGTTTTTGTTCCTAATTTTCTTACTATTATCGGCGTGATCTTTTTCCTCCGTGCGGGATGGATGGTGGGTAACACCGGGCTGGTGGGCGGGCTGCTCATGGTGCTGCTCGCCAACGCCATTAGTTTTGCCACTGGTATGAGCCTTTCGGCCATAGCAACCAACATGAACGTTAAAGCAGGCGGTGCATATTACCTGGTTTCTCGTTCGTTGGGGCTCGAGATAGGTGGTTCCATTGGCCTTCCCCTGTACTTTTCCCAGGCCTTGTCCGTAGCATTGTACATCATGGGATTTACCGAGTCCCTTGTGGCTCTCATGCCTTTTTTGCCTGCCAAGCTCACATCGGCCGTGGTATGCTTCGGGCTGCTTTTACTCGCGTACAAAGGGGCTGATGTGGCCATCAAGGCTCAGTTTGTTATTATGGGCCTGCTGCTTTTGGCCCTGATTTCTTTCTTCACCGGCACTTCGGATACGCCTCATCAAATACACTCGTTCGGGACATACTCCAAGGGACAGAGTTTCTGGACGGTGTTTGCCGTGTACTTTCCCGCTGTTACCGGCATCATGTCCGGTCTGTCCATGAGCGGGGATTTGAAGGAGCCCAGGAGGGATATTCCCAAGGGGACGCTCCTGGCCATTGGCGTTACGTTTATCATATATGCTTTCCAGGTATACTGGCTGTCTCGCAATGCCTCTCTGGCTCAGCTCAGAGGCGACACAATGATAATGAAATCCATCGCAAGTGTTGGATTTTTGATATACATCGGTATTTGGGCAGCTACCTTATCAAGCGCCCTCGGAAGCCTGATGGCGGCACCAAGGACGATGCAGGCGTTGGCCACTGATGGAGTTTTACCATCTGTATTGGGACAGGGACACGGGCCTTCCCACGAACCAAGACTTGCTACCATAGTCACATTTGCCATTGCCGAGGCCAGCATATTGCTCGTGGACCTGAACATGCTTGCTCCAGTCATCTCCATGTTTTTTCTCACGACCTATGGGGTTACCAACCTTGTGGCCGGCATGGAGAGGTTGGTGGGCAATCCTTCGTACAGGCCGAGATTCCGAGTGCCCTGGTGGATGTCCATCATAGGAGCTGGAGCTTGCTTTTGGGTTATGTTTCTGATCAACGTAAAGGCAACGCTGGTGGCACTCGCAGTGGTAGCCGTCATTTATATCGTTTTGAAGAGAAGGGCCATAAGCGGAACCTGGGGAGACCTGAGAAGCGGAATTTGGTTCAGCGCTCTACGCTTCTGCCTGTTGAAGCTCAAACAGACCCAGATTCATCCCAGGAACTGGAAGCCCAACTTGATGGTGTTTACATCCGGAACTTCCAGTCATGCTCCGTTGCTAGAGCTTGCCAGTTGGCTGGGGCAGGAAAAGGGCCTGTCTACGGTAATGACCCTGTTGCCTGGAGACGTGCACCAGTTGCTTGCTGATGGCACGGTTGGCGATGCACAAGAGAAACTGGACGCATTCATGGAAGGCAGAAACCTTTCTGGTTTTGCAAAGGCTGTTGCCGTAAGGGATTTTCATGAAGGAGCCAGGGTAGTGGCTCAAGCTCACGGTATAGGCGCGCTTCGTTCGAACCTGGCTTTGTTTGGATGGAGTGCGCAACAGGAGGTGGCACAGGAATTTGCATCTCTCGTCAGGGACTTTGTACATCTGGAGACGTCCGTTATTTTGTTGAAGGTCGATGAGCAGAGGGGTTTTGGTCGAAGAAGGCAAATCGATGTCTGGTGGGGCGGGTTGGAGAACAACGGCAATTTGATGATACTGCTTTCCCATATTATTTCCAGGGCCGAGGGGTGGCACGGATCGAGGGTTAGGTTGATACAGATGGTGGATAAGCCGGAGGATGTGCGAAGGACCACTTCGGAATTGACTCAAATGCTGGAAGACGCCAGGATCACGGCCAAGGCCTTAGTGTTTGAGCCACCTGAAGAAAAAAAGGAAATTCAGGAGATAATCAGGGATCAGAGCAAAGATGCTGACTTAGTGATACTGGGACTGCGCTTTCCGGAAGAAGGACAGGAGGAGCAGTTTATGAAGAGGACGAGCTCTTTCCTTTCCGATCTGCCCTCCACGCTGCTGGTCAAGAGTGTAAATATCGAAGATATTTTCAGTTGATGAGTAAACTTTATTTTGAAAACAGGGCGGTCCATGCGGCATACAGGGCAACAACGCCGGCACTGGCGCCTGTGCCGATCCACCATGCAGGCTCTTTGGCAAGAAACGCTATGAGTGCGAAGATGCCGGCAAGTACTATCATGATAATCGACAACATGACGACCTTGTCCCATTTACCCACCGGAGCTTGTCCAGCGATCACTTCTCCGGTATGGCCGTTTGCCAGCATCTTGTATTGTTTTCCCTTGTACTTGTACTTCACCTGCCACACGGGCAAATAGACCAGGCTGCATCCTTTGATATCCACGGTGGTATCGCAATCTGTCACACGAGTAACCTTGGATTCGGCCTGGCGACGATGCAGGCCGATTATGTCGTTTTGACCACGCTGCTCTGCACGTTCTTGTGTCGTTTGACCATTGATGACTTTCATATCGGCAACTGCGTCCAGGGAAAAGGGCTGGGCGTTTTGTAGCAGGTCCGATTTACCGGAGCTTTTCGAGCCGGTGCCAAATCCAAGGAAAAATCCGCCCCAGTCCGCTTCCACTGCTTTGGATCCGGGATTGAGGGCAGACAGGCCCCAATATTCATCTTCGTCTTCCCTTGCATACACGGTCCAGTTGTATGTCTCCTCAAAGCTTCCACTGGTTGGTTCCCAGTAGGTCTCGGTTCGTTTGTTGTCTCCGCTTCCCACTGTCTTGGTTCGTTTATTCATGCCCGACCAATAAGTGGTCGCCTTCGTCTTGACCACCCAAAAAGGAAGGACCACTCCTTCTATTTTTTCAAAGACGGCCTTTTCAGCCAGATCCGCAGCTTTCCAGAAACCTGATGACATCCATTTGCGAATGTTTGCGTCCACCTCTGATTTTGTCGCAGTGGGCGGGACTATGAAGTGGGACTCGACTTTTACGATTTTGTCAAATCCTGCCAACATGGTGGCAGTACCGCAATAAGCGCAGTGAAGAACCGATTCACCTTCGACGTATTTGATTGGTGCTCCACAGTTTTTGCAGTTTATTTCTTTGGGCTGTTCTACGCTCTGTGCCTGGTCCATCATGCTCTGCTCCATGTGCGGGGCTTACATTTTTTAGCCAATACGACCTTCGTGCTCCGGAGTTGCCGAATCCAGGAATTCCTTAAACCTTTTTTTCAACCTCTGTTCCACCTGTTGCACCCTCTGCCTCGTTATACCGTACAGTTCTCCCAGCTCCTGGAAGGTCTGGGGTTGGTCTGCGGCAATACGTGCATCCCAAATGGCTCGTTCTCTTTCATCCAGACCTTCGCGGAAATTTTCCATGGCCGACCGCACCTTTGATCTCAGCTCTTCGCGTGCAACTTTTTCCTCCGGCGTGGCATCGCCCGTATCCAGCACGTCCATGAGGGTGCGACCGGTGGACGGGTTCGCATCTTCGAGCCCTGGTTCCGGTCCCATCAGGCGTTTCTCCATGTCCTGGACCTCTTTTTCCGAGACATCGATGCGTTCTGCGAGTAGCTTGGAGTCTGGTACGAAGCCTTCTTTGATTAGTTTTTCCTTTTCTTTTTTCAGACGAAAGAAGAGTTTTCGTTGAGCCTGGGTGGTTCCGATTTTTACCAAGCTGAAATTTTCAAGGATGAATTTTAGAATATATGCCCGTATCCAGTACTGGGCATAAGTGGGAAGGCGCACTCCCTTGTATGGATCGAATCGTTTTACCGCCTGCATCAACCCAATATTCCCCTCTTGTATCAAGTCCAGTAGGTTCTGGTAATAGGAGCGGAGCTCAAGGGCGATTTTTACCACCAGCCTGAGGTTGGCTGTGACCATTTTGTAAGCAAATTCGGGTTCACCCGTATCCTTGTATTTTACGGCGAGATCGTGTTCTTCCTCTGGCGTTAGGAGTGGAATCCTTCCGATCTCGTTCAGGTATTTCTGAAGTGGGTCGACCGGAACGAGTTTTCCACCTTGTTTTTTGACTATCCCCTTTGGGGATTTTTTTGAGGGAGAACCTTTGATCTTTTCGGTCGTTTTTTTGTTTTTCGAACTTTTTTCTTTGGACATTTTTTTGTCCATCCTGGGGGGCTGTGATCTTCTGTGTATTATACATGCAAGTTACATGAGTTCAAGGGGATGCAACAACGCCCATTCTCAGCCGCAACTTTTGGTATGCATCCAAGGATGGTCGTGCAATGGCAAACAACGCAAAGGCCAGAAAAATTCCGGCTAGTACATCTATGAGATAATGATACCTTAGAAACATGGTAGATAGAATAATGTGTGGAATCCACAAGCCGGTTATGATTGCTACTGTGCGGAAGTATTTTACGGAAAACAAAAACATGCTCAGGGGAATACATGTATGCATGGATGGAAACACGTCCCGCAACGGTCCGTTTTTAATAAACTGATGAACGAACGGCACGATGGTTTCTCCTGGCAGAGGCCCTGCAAAAACTGAAGCGAGGTAATGATATGGACCTCGTGCAGGAACAATGGTGTATGCGATGTCTGCAATGCATGCGGCACCGAGGAGTATGAATCCGAATTCCACCAAAAGATCCTGTCGTTTGCAAAAAAACATCATGCCCAATATGAAGCTGCCGCCTATTATATAATAACCGAAATACGACACGGCAAACCATGCGCTGGTGAAGGTTGTGGCAAATCGTTCGAGCCACACCGAGGCATCTAATCCGACTAGCGCGTGATCGATGGCGCTGAGCTTGGCATCCATTTCAACAGGATTGATTATGGGGATCATTTTTTGAAGCATGAAAAAAGGAATGAAAACACAAGTTACGATAATTGCCTGGTGCAGCGATCTGCACCAGGTTTTGCCCTCGAAAAAGCCTCTGTATGTAAGGGTGGACAAGGCCAACAGGGCCAGTACTACGATCATTTTCCAGAGATAGGGTTTGGCTCCAGCCTGGTCTGATGCATTTATAAGCCTGAATATGAACACCACGAGGTGAATGCCGACGATCCATTCCAGCAGGCCGATTTTCAGTATTCCCCTGATGATTTTTCTTGGTATGGCACCAGCGTGGTGCTGAGGGTTTTCATTCATGTTCATGGCATGGGGTTATGCATGAAAAAGGTTTACCTATCAAGATGATTTTCCGCCGCTTGGGTCTTTATGGGGAATTGTGAAACAAAAGGTTTGCACTGGAAAAGGGCGCCTATATAATGACACCAAGATTGATTCAAGACCAAGAGGCTGCAAGTGAAGGAAAAGCTCTTCCTGGCCATGGCTGGAAATATTGGTTGTGGCAAGACGACAGCGGCAAAGCTCATTAGTCAGAATTTCGGCTTTGAGCTCTTCGATGAACCTGTTATCGACAACAGGTTTTTGAAGGATTATTACAAAGATATGAAGAGGTGGTCTTTTACCCTTCAATTGGAATTTCTAATGCGAAGGGTGGAACACCACGAGCTTATCAGAAAAGTGCCCAAGAGTTGTATTCAGGACAGGACTCTTTACGAGGATCCTGAAATTTTTGCAAAGTATTTGCATGGACTTGGATTCATGGATAACAGGGAATTGGACCTGTATTTTGAATACTTCAATAAACTGAACCAAGATTTACTTCAGCCGGATCTCATAGTGATACTTGAAGTTGAGCGAGTGGAGACGTTGCTCAAACGGATTCATGTCAGGGCGAGGGAAGAAGAGGGAGGTATAGACTCGGCGTTTTTGACGGGACTGAATGCATACTACTCTACTTTTGCACAGGTCTGCGAACGAAAATACGGTATTGCGGTACACAAGGTCAACGTGGAAAAGTTGGACATAAGATCTTCTGAAGGAAAGAAGATCTTTTTGGATGATATCAGGCGATCCCTGGAGAGGATCAAATGAGTTCGGCCAGGAGAAGATTTAGAGACCGGGCGTCCCTATCTCCGGAGGAAGCCGCAAACACGAGGCCTACTTATATCGCGGTGGAGGGACCAATCGGGGTGGGAAAGACGACGCTCGTGCAGAAATTGGCAGAGCAGTTCAACGCAAAGGTCATAATAGAGATAGTGGAAGAGAACCCTTTTTTGTCGGATTTTTATAGGGATCCTGACAAGTTTGCATTTCAAACCCAGCTGTTTTTTCTTTTGTCCAGGTATCGGCAGCAGCAGGAGTTGTGGCAGCCGGATCTTTTTAGTCGATATCTTTTGTCCGACTATATTTTTTCCAAGGACCGACTATTTGCGGCCCTGACTCTTACCGACAACGAGATGGTCTTATACGATCAGGTCTTTCAGATACTGGACACCAGGGTTCTCAAGCCTGACTTGGTGGTGTATTTGCAGGCAAGACTGGATGTACTGCTCGATCGGATAAAGCATCGTGGAAGGCCTTTTGAAAAAAACTTTGACGGGAATTATCTGAAAAAACTCTGTGCCGCATATAGTGATTATTTTTTTCACTATTCAGACACCCCCCTGTTGGTTGTGGACACATCGGATATCGATGTGGTTCATAATGACGAAGATTTTCTCGACCTTAGCCGAAACATTTTGATGCATCGTGGTGGAGTGCAGTTCTACAAGCCATTGAGTCTAGGCGGATCGCGATAGAATCCAATTTATAACCAGGGGACTCGCGGCGAAGCCAAATAAAAAGTATGGGATGAGCCGGGGGAGATTCGCGGCGAAGCCAAATAAAAAGTATGGGATGAGCCGGGGGAGATTCGCGGCGAAGCCAAATAAAAAGTATGGGATGAACCGGGGGAGATTCGCGGCGAAGCCAAATAAAAAGTATGGGATGAACCGGGGGAGA
>CAYSLH010000084.1:0-16765 GCA_964431605.1 uncultured Myxococcales bacterium | reverse complement strand
GAGATCTCCTTAGAAACAGCATTAGGAAGATCCTTGAATACATCCACTAGAGGAACAAGTTCATCACCATTTTTTTCAAGACTCTCTTCGCTGGAATGATTCTTTCTATTACTGCGCTTCTTCTTTCTTTTTCTTTTACTATGCCTCTTTTTTCTTTTGGCCTTTCCTCTTTCTTTTTGAACATCGGATACCTGTTTGACTTTATATTCGAGAAGAAAATTGTATATGCGTTTCAGTTCCACACGCCCCGAATCAGGAGCGGTGGAATCTAAAAAGCCAACAAACACCGTTCCATCCTCTTTTGCATCCACAGACGAATACTGGGCTTGTCCAATAACGGAAAAGCCCTCCTGTCGAAAAAAAGCAGACATTTTTTTCAGATTGATCCCAATGGGTATCCGGGGAAATCGATTCGTCTTGCCGTCTATTTTCCTTATGATGGAAAATGCCTCGAGCTTGTCATTGCCTGGATTGGGTAACATCTTGGCCATGCGATCAAAATCGTCCGAGCCCTCTGGAGGATAACCGCCAACTGCATCATGCGTGTTTAGTATTTCAACTTTGCGGATATCCAACTCTTGTAGTCTCACACCTGTCTTTTTCGAAATGCTCTTGCGTAGTTTTTCAAGGGCTGAATGATCACTTAGTCCACGACTCAAAACCAGATGTAGCGTCCCTCCCTCGACAGCCCTGACGGACACTGCCTGAACATCCTCCAGCATGGGATAGGTATCTGAAATTTTTCCAGCCATTTCCTTTGCTGAATCATTGGTTGGGGCCCTAGCCAGTACAAGGACCCAGGGCCGATCCTTATTTGGCGCAGAGGACGAACACGATAAAAGAATCATGCTCCAGATCAATGTGATTCCACGTTTCATCCAATGGACTCCAACTGCCCTGTCAATCCTGCATACTTTCAATGGTTTTGGATATGACATCCAGGTCAGCGTAAAATTTATTCAACACCGGATGGCTTATTCTCTTTTCGTAGAGGTCTTCACCCACATCCGCCAAAACATCCTTGACATGTTTTTCCGCCCTTTCGACCTCTTGAGACTTTATCATTTGTTGCTTGCGCATTTCCTCGAGCATCTCCGCGTTTTCTTCTGCAGAAGAAACACTGGCCTTTTCCTCCAATTCTTCAAGGGACTGCACCAGGGCTTGCATTTGTTTTTCCATCTTCTTTGCAGGAGCTTCAAGTTCTTTCATCTTCCGCTTCATATCCATCATCGCCTTGCGTCTCTTGAGAACCTCGATCTTCATCTTCTTGACATTTTCTTCGTGAGCCTTTGCCGCCTTGAACTCTTCCCTTCGTGTTTTTTCCTTGAACTTTCGAGTCTCCTCGGCCAAGCCCTTTTCCACGAACTTCAAATCATAGGCAGCCCCGGCCAGCTTTTTTTTGAATGGCTCGGCTTTGGATCGTTTAATTTCTATCAGTTCTTTAAGTTCCTTGATCTCCGCTTTGAGGCCACCGATTTCATCATCGACCTCGTCCTTCATTTTCTCCTCGATCTCTTCCAACCTTTGGATTTCACTTTCGATGAACTCCAACTCCGTCTTCCTGTCTTCCAGGTTTTCCTCAGCACTTTTGTAAAGATCTAGAACCGAGTCACTGGCTTTTTGCAGCACCCCGACTAGGCGGGCCTTGTCCCCCAACTGTCTCAAAAGGTATTCATACTTGTGTTGGGCTTTTTCAAGCTTCGATGCCATGAGCAGGCTCCTTGATTCTCATTTCAGTTCATCAGATGCAAAATCTTTGAATACATCTATTTCCATTTTCTTCTGGTCCTGTTTCCAGTCAGAAGGTAAAATTTTTCTTGAATATGGCTGGTATCCTTCCTTGGTCAGAACCAACTCGTATTCCTTTGTGGGGTCTATGTTGGCAATACGCATGTTTGTGGTGCCGACCTTCCGGTTGGAAAAATACACAGAAGCACCCTTGGGTCTGGAGCGGACATATAAAGTGCCAAGTTTTTTCTGTGCAAGACGTTGAGCCGATTGATCCATAACGTCAGAGACGGTGGAAAAAACCCGGGCTATGTCATCATGCCAAAGTAACCCACCCGTAACTATCATTCCGAGGAGCAAAACCATCATTATCCACTTTAACCTGGATGCCGTCTTCATGTAAGTAAAATCGTCTTCCATGACGTCGGTGTCGTCGGTGATAGGCAAGGTTGCAGCGGGAACATGGGAAATGGGCTCAAACAAGGAAATTGGAGCAGGAGATGTTTCTTCCGGTCTGTTCCCTGGTTTTGCATCTGATGGCTTCGAATCTGCCTGTTGGTTTTCCACAAGCCCCTTTGGCATTACGATAGGAGGTCTTTTGGCCCTTTGCTCAAGATCTTCTTCAAACAGCTTCTTGACATATGCCGAGAGTGTATGGGCCGAAGCCTCTTCCGAAAGAGAGTATAAAAATCTCGAAACAGCCAATCTCATCTCGGCTGCGCTCTGAAACCTGTCTTTCGGATTACGTTCCAGCGCTTTGAACACGATGGCATCTAATTGGGGAGGCAGATTAGGGTTCGTCCTCGATGGTGTTGGAACGTCTGCTCTCTTTACCCTGTCAAGGGTCATACCGTCCGTTGTTCCTTGGAACAGACGCTCCAATGTCAACATCTCGTACAATAATATGCCTGCGGCAAATATGTCGCTTCGTCCATCCACGTCAAGACCAAGGGCTTGCTCGGGTGACATGTAACCAAACTTACCCTTTATCACACCTGCCTGAGTGGAATGAACCTTGGTGGCGGCTCGTGCAATGCCGAAATCCACGATCTTTACATCACCTTCATAGGAGATGAGGATATTCTGTGGAGAAATGTCACGATGGACTATTCCCAATGAACGCCCTTTTTCATCAGTTTTCCTGTGGGCATAATCGAGACCTGCCAACATCTCTATGCTTACGAACAATGCGTGGGGAATGGACAGACGCAGACCTTGATCCAAACCTGCATCCATTACCTCTCCAAGGCTTTTTCCATCAACTTCTTCCATGGAGATGTAATAGATGCCATCAATTTCTCCTAGTTCGAATACTGGAACGATGTTTCCATGAGACAAAGAGACCGTGATCTTGGCCTCGTCGATAAACATCTGTATGAATTCCTTGTTGCGGGAATACTGGGGAAGAATCTGTTTCACCACCATGTTCTTTTCAAAACCATCCACGCCATACATTTTTGCACGGAATATTTCCGCCATTCCCCCAACTGCCAACCTTTCATAAAGAAAATATTTTCCGAACATTCGTGGAGTAAACATGCTGTCGACCTTACAAGTTTGTAAATTTGAAATCGCATAATAAGAAGTAACAAGCACCTTACCCCAGTGTCAACAACTGACCATTTCCAGCCATTCCCAAACTGTAACAGCAGCGGAGGTGGGAAATCCGGGACAACTTGCATACTTTCTTGCATACCAATACAATCATATTATTGAGTTCAAGGAGAAGTATCCATGTCAGACGGAAAGGGAAAGCCTCCCTCCGGCAAGCCTCGCCACATCAAAAAGCCCATAGTGGCAAGACACGCCCATGATGAGTTCGAAATTGACATCGATCTGGAGACAGATTTCACCGAACTCGCCTCCCGCCCCACTCATGGTCTTTTATTCGAGGATGAAGAAGAAGTAACAAATGAAATCTCCCAGGAAGAGTTGGCAACAGTAACGGCCGAAAACTCAGAGGTCGATAACATCATCCCCAAGGCTTCAGACGAAAAAATTCTCCCTATGTTCATCTCAACGAGGTCCGATACTCCGTCAAAACCCTTCTCCGCCCCCCTTGGACCAGAGGTCGTTCCGCCTGATCTGAGCGATGAGGACAACCTGGGTATCCAGCCCGGTTCTACAGATATTTCCAGTTCCGAAGACCTGTTCGGTGATGTCTCTGGTATTCACGACGAACCACCAATACACGATCTGCATACCCCAAAACCCTATCCACTCGATGGACTCCACGTTACAGCTAATACTGACGAACAAACACCTTCCAAAAAAAAGTTCTCAAAAGGTTTCACCGCAGGGATGGCCCCACTCGACGTAACGGACTTTTCAGCTTCCGCTCCCAAAAAAAGTCCATCGGGCCGCAAGAGTTCCAGCACTTTCATCCGCAGAGGTCCGGCACCCATGGCCCATTCTAACCGTGTGGTCAGAAGATGGTACCAGCCCAATGTACGTGATATTCTGTTGTTTTTACTTGTGGTCCTTTTAGGTATCGGAATCTGGGTAGGCTGGAACATCTACCAGGACTACAAAAGAACCATTGGGTGGGAAAGGTTCGACCAGGGACGAATGAGTATTGAGCAGGCGCGGGTGGATGCTATCAAGTCGACGCACCCGGAAATCCAGAGGGATGTTCCTTGAAATTCCTCAGGTTACCTGGTCCCAATCTTTGGCCATCTGCTTCAGGACAGCCTTGGTGGGGAGCTTTTTGGCCGCGTCCTGAGTATTCTGACCCCGTCGTTTTGAAACCTGTTTTTTGATCTTCGCCTTGGAGCGGGTACCAGCCTTTGTGTTTTGCTTGCCTACCTTTTTCTCGGCCATCCGATTCCTCCTTGCCAAATGATCTTGCGGGCTTCCCCCAATCTGCCCGCCATACCCCCACCACTTGCAGACGAAGAACGAATATAACTTCTGGAGATCAGCTTGTCAAGTATTTGAATGTTTTTTTCAACAAATATAAGAAGTTACATTTATTTCACCCTGTATCTCCGCAATCTTTCGCATGGTACGTGAAAAATCCAAGCAGGAAGGTACAGATTGACAAGCACCTCACCTACAGCGTATGAAAAAGCATAAGAATGATACGACCTCAACATAAAAAACAAACTGCTTATATCAACCGGCACATGGAGTGTAACCAAGGGTGTCGTTGCATTGGAATGATTTTCTTCTTCATGTTGCTTACCCAAAATTTGCTTCTTTTTGGTTGCGGAACGGTGGATCCTGGAACATCAGGATTGGCCTCCAGCACTTGTCTTCCCGACCCACGTATGTTTGCTTTGCAGCTATACCCGGTACTTTCTGAATCCTGCGGCACAGCCAATTGTCATGGACAACCTGGTCCTCTGATAATACCGGCCGCCACCTCCGGCTTTCCCACTGACGTAGAGGTATCATCCCCCGAGGATCTGGTGGAACCTTTCCGAAGCAGTTACTACAGCGTGATTCAACACTGCGATCTGAAACATCCCGACAAGAGTTTGGTGGTAACTTGGGCAACTGGACAACAGTCCTCCCACCCGGGAGGTGCGGCCCTGAGTTCTGAGGACTTGGAGCTATTGTTGCAGTGGATTCGCTCCGGCGGTGCAAAATGAAGTGGCCCTTGGTGATCGTATTTTTGATGATGGGATTATGGCCATGTCGTTGCATAGCATTGGATATATCAGGCCGAAATATACAGCTGAGGGTCATGGTCACTTCAGTTCCCGTACACGCCGGACCTGGTGGGAGTTACAGGCATGTGGGTACGGTGGGCAAAGGCCAGGTGTTCAGTGCCCTTGACCGTTCCTCGGACGGAGCCTGGTACCTGATCCGTCTAACCAGGGGTACGTCAGGATGGGTCCTTGCAGAACTCGTCTGGCCTTTTGAAATAATCGACTCCAACCCGATAACAGACGCCCAGGGCTGGCTATACAAAAACATCCTTGCCCCATCACTTCTTAAAGACGGTGCCATCAGCTTGTATCTTGGAGGAGGAGTACTTGGTTCCAACGGCACCTTCATGACCCGGTTCGGGTATTTGCCAAGTCGGCACTGGTCCATCGAACTTATGGCCGCACAATCCATGAGCCGTCTGGGAGGAGTGCTGGTCTATGGGGCTGAGCTCATTATCCCGGTTGCACCCTGGCAAACCCTTGTCCCATTCGCGGCTGTTGGTGCCGGCGGAGCCACCACCCTTCCCAATACCCAGGCGGAATTGTTTGGCTGGAACACCAGACCCTTGATATCCGCCGGGGGTGGACTACTTTTGAGCTTGCGCGGTGGATTGATTTTCAGATTGGATGCAAGAGAATTGTTTGCCATGTCCAGCGATGATGTCTGGGACGAACTGTCAATGACATGCGGATTGATGCTCCTTTTTTAGGATAATAATGATGTTTTCATACAAATACGTAGCTGGACTTTCAGTGCTGATTCTTTTTATGTCCATCATGGGACCCTTCACTCCAACCATGGCTCATGCAATTTGCCCGGAACCACCGGAGACGGGACAAGGGAGACGAAAAGGACTTGCAAAACGAAATTTCATAAAAAGCCTCAGACACGAAGTATTCATATTTGGGGGTGTGTATGCAAACGATATAATGGGTTCTGCTCCTCTGGCTGGAATATCCTATTCGTTCCACCTGAATGAAGACTTTGCGATGGAGGTGAGTTTTTCCTATACGAGGTTTTCATCAACTCTGACAAAGCCAGTGGAGAACTATACCGGTTATACGATCCTCGAATCCCATGACGCTAAAATATACGCCGGGGACCTGGTGTGGCATCCCATACACGGCAAGATGATGTTTTTGAGATCTTTCATACCTCACTTCGACGTTTATTTTTCGGCAGGCGCTGGAGTCACTGACAGCAGGATTTCAAAAGGTCTAACATACAACTTCGGTATGGGTGCAAAGGTCTTTCTCACCTCATGGCTTTCGGTTCGCATGGATGTGCGGGACCATGTGTATATTCAAGAGGTGCTATCGTCGGATGCTCTGACCAACAACCTATCGTTCACCCTGGGAGTCGGGTTTTGGATTCCATTCAGCGTCTGAGCACGACTATCCTGCTGTGGGCGGGTATTTTGTCTGCGGGCTGCGGTGCACAACGCCTGGTGGCACGCGAAGTGCTGGCCGATCCAATAATGAGATTCGAGCCATTGTCCAGCGTTTACGCTCCAAACATACCCTTCAAATCCTATAGAGCCATAACCCCCAACAACACCATCAACATCCATGTCAGCACTCAGGCTGACCCAGGGGAACAAATTCATGGGACCTGGGCCGACTCTGACATCCAAGCCTCGGTTGAGTTGGTATCTGGTCTTGGACTCCAGGCAGGGTATGGAATGTCTTATACGAAAAAACGGATTTGGCGTTTCGATGGATACCAAGGTATCATGGAATACGAAAAGTTTAAACACGGTCCGTTTGCCGCCATTGTTTACGACGACGGTACAAGCCTTCTCCAACTTGGTTACACTTACTCGACAGCGTTCGATGGACAAACACATGTTCCTTCAATCAGGGCATCTACCTTGGTCCTCGGAAGTGACACGCGAGTCGAGATCGGCTACCGGCGCATGATGCGTTCTCTGAAACTGGACACATCCGATAAACCACCAGTACTTTTTTCAGTAGACGAACAGATCACTTCGGACCATTTATCCGCATCCATCGAGCAAGGTTTCATACCAGGGATAAACATACGATTGGACCTGGAGGTGGTGCTGGACGGAGGATACCTACAAGACCCCTACAGCATGGTTACCTTGTGGTCTCACTGGCCTCAAGTAGAGAATATGGATAAAGTGCCTCAGTCTAAACCCGAGTCGCTTCCCGATTCCAGGGCAAGATTCGGTGCGGGGATTTCGGTCAAATTCGCCATTCCAGGTTTGGCGGCAGCGTTGGAAACAGGCATCTCCCATGGCACTGGAACATGGAGAGTGGAACACACGAGCGCACATGCAGGTTGGGAACAAAGATTAGGAGATCGCTTTTCATTGGACTTTTCAGTTGGTGCATATCACCAGACCAGAGCACTGTTTTACAGGGACGATTACCAAGATGGTCCGGTCGGCGCTCTCTGGACATGTAATCGAGACCTGAGTTCTTACATCGCATGGTGGGGTCGAGTGGGATTGAATATGTACATATACCCTTCTCGTGGAAGACTATTGGGAATGTTCAAGGAACTAACCTTGTCTCTTTCGAGCCGATTGATGAAACTGAATTACAATTTTGAAGGACTTTCTTCTCAAAATGGATTCACTCGCTACTCGATTCTCGCCGATTCTGCAAGCCGCGAGGGATTCGCAGGAGGCTGGCAGATGGGTGGATGGTTTAGCATGAGTGCCGGCTTTTAAAAATGTGGAGGATCGAGATGTGGTTTGCCAAATCCCTTGTTTGTTTCGTGACTGCTCTTTTGATGTCTGCGGCCACGCCGGTATTGGCAGGACCTGCCTCCGGTGGAGCTAAAACATTCAAAAAAGAAAATGGGAAAGAACCCAAAGTTGTGTCAACGTCTGTATTGCTGACCCCAAAGGCCCTATCCGTGCTGGAACTTGAACACTCTCGTGCACGGGATGAACTATCTGCGGTTGAATCGAGACTGAACCTGTTGAGCAAGAAACTTTATGACTCGGAGCTAGTGGTAGACTACCGCGGAGAGTTGGACAAACCGTTCAATCTCCACCAAATCGAACTCTTCCTGGACGGCAGACCATGCTACAGAAAAGTCTTCGATCACGCACCCACCGTACAAGCACTGAGATTGTTGGACATGTTTCTTCCTCCAGGCAGGCACGTTGTCGAAATCCGTGTCAGAGTATACGGGCCTGATGATACCGACAACTCCTTGCCCGGGTATTTTTCAGGGTCGTCGATCTCCGCCCACCTGAGGAAAGGAGCCACTACCAAAGTAACTTTCAACTCTCAACTAGATGGCGATCCCCCTTCTGCAAAAGAGCTTCAGCAGAACGAAGTTGAAAATGAGTGGAACATCGAGATAACTGCAAACTCGGTAACGGAGAAGAATGACTGATAAAACAAACAAAGTAACAATGCTTGGGATGTTGTTTTTTGTGGCCCTCCAGGTGCAGACACCAGGAGCTGTTGTGGCCGCTGAGCCGACCATGAGTATTTCCGGTCCCAGTGGTGCATTGCTCGGCTGGCTCATGAGCAAGGCTGAGATGTCAAAAAAATCGGATGATTCGTCTTTTGAAGAGCTTCTTCAAAAAGCCGAGATGGTCTACATGGATGGCGGTGTGAACTCCACGGCCAACCTGCTCGGAGGCATGCTTTCCGATCCTTCTTACTCACACCTGCAAAGCAGTCCCCTATGGGATAATGCTCGTTACCTTCTTGCCAGTTCCCTGGCATCGAGAGGCGCTTTGGGAAAGGCCCGAAAAATACTGACAGACCTCATTTCAAAGATTCCGGCCTCTGACTTTGCCGGGCCTGCGCTCAGAAAGTTGGTAGACCTAACTTTGGCATCCAGGCAGTTTAAGCAAACCCTTATTTCCATCGAGCACACTCGTATGCCGACTATTAGAAATCAACGTGACGAAATTCTTTATATGAAAGCAAAAGCTCTTTACAAGTTGGGCTTTACCCAAAAAGCGCTCGAAGCATTCAGAAGGGTTTCCAATTCCAGCAGGCTCTTTGCGGCGGCTGTGTTTATGCAAGGGATCCTTTCCATAGAATCAGGAAGACCGGAACAGGCTGAAGACATTTTTTGCAAATTGACCCACGGTGGCACTGAGCACAAGACCCCTTTTTTCCTTTCCGACAATGCGTCCCGTGTCGTGCAAAACGCATGGTTGGCATTGGCAAGACTCAGGCATGATCGGGGCCGCTTCGATCAAGCCATAGATACTTATACATCCATTCCTTTGGATAGTCCCCTGTATACAGTTGCCCAATACGAATCCGCATGGTCCCGTTTCCGCCTTGGAGATTTTTCAGGCGCCAGGACAACTCTTGAAAATATCCTGGAATCTCATTCGAACTTTCCCCAGCGTCCCATGGCTCAAATATTGTTGGGATATTCGCTGCTTGGGCAATGCAATTTCGAAAAGGCGAAAGCGATCTTTGAAGACTTGGGCCGGCATCTCGATTCCATTTATTCTGCCCTGACCGACAGCACACAACCAGCCACGGCTATCCCAATAGAGGCACTATCATGGATCAAATCCAAGAAGCTTGAATCAAATTCGATCGCATTGGAGGTCGAGATTCAAGAATCTGTTTCCTGGGTGCGTTGGCTTGGTTGGGAACTCAACCGAGCATGGTCTTCGGACTCTTTTTCTGCAAAAGTACAAGGACCCGAATTCAAGACTGAGTATAAACTCAGGCACGACATTGAACGTGCAAAAGGAATGCTCCAGAGGTTAGCACAGATTCGGATTGAACTCTCAAGCCGAGCAAACAATTCCAAGGACCTAAAGGATTTGCGCATCATGCAGGCGCAAGTGAGTGCAGCTCTCATGCGTGCCTCATCCGCACTGGATCGCCTTGTGGCTGGTAATAACTCAAAACCACATGTTTCACCAACGTTGCCTATTTCTTACCTGAACGAGGAAAAGAAGAATCTGGACTCGCTGAAAAGTAGACTTCTGGAGCAATTCGATAAGGCGAGACAAATGGAATCAAGGGCCAGGAGCAAATTGGTGAAAAAGTCTCAATCGACCTGTGCCAAACTGGTTCGTATGACCATGCTCGGAAAAATCGATGCTGTAACAGGACAAAAGCAAGCTTTAGAGACAGAAGTCCAAAACCTTGCCCTCGGAAGATATCCCTTATCCCTCCTTAGGGATTTGGCCAAGGCGGGTTTGTTGGATGAAGAATCCGAATATTGGCCTTTTGATGGAGAATCCTGGCCCGATGAGTACGAATAAAACCATCAGGACCAACGTAGCGTTTGTCTACCTTGTGATTATCATGCTGTCATTACCTTCCGGCGGTAAGAGCGCGGTAAAAAGTCATGCAGTTTCTCCTGCCCCTCAAGGATGTCCGTCATGGCCGGGTCAGCCTGGATGGCTGGAACAGCAAATGGGTTCGAGGGAAAGGTTGGTCAAACAGCAGAGGCAGGAAGCTATCAGGCTACTTAAGATTTTTCTGAAAAAAAACCCTGTGGCACCACAACGGGCGGATGCGCTTTTTCGACTCGCAGGTTTGATGTGGGAAAGTTCTGAGGCAAAACTCATCGAGAGCATGAAAACCTATGAGGTAAAGCTGGATGATTTTCGTTCTGGTCGTGTATCCACACGTCCCGAAGAGCCGCGAATAGACCTCAAGGAATCCATCGTGGTCTACGAAGAGATACTGGACAAGTACCCGGATTTTGAAAAAGTGGATACCGTACTGTATTTGTATGGATTCGCCCTGAATGAACAAGGTGACGAAGATGCAGCACTTGGTGTATATGGCGCTTTACTGAAACGGTTTCCAAACTCGTCATTCGTACCAGATGCACACATGGCCATAGGGGAATACCATTTCGCTCACAGCTTTTTCAAGGAAGCCAGAAAATCCTATTCCAAAGTTTTGAATTTCAGCAACTCTCCCCTCTACGACTTGGCTCTGTATAAGATTGCATGGTGTTACTTCAAAGACAACATGCCATCGAAGGCTGCAGAATACTTCAAGATGGTATTGAAAAGATCCAAGGAACGCAAAGAGACCAAGCATGAAAACAGGCCTACTGCCTCGACAGATCTGGAACGGGAAGCTCTCGAAGATCTGGCTTTTACATTCTCTGAATATGGTGGGGCAAAGGAAGCTTTCAAGTTCATGGCTCAGGTAGGAGGAAAAGAATACTCCATCAAGGTACTCAAAAAGCTCGGGGGTGTCTTTCTCCAACAGGCGAGATACCAAGAAGCCGTTCAGTCATACAAAATGCTCGTGGAACAATTTCCCCTTGCAGATGACAGTCCTCGTTTCCAGGAAAAAATCGCAGAGGCTTACGCCAGATCTGGTCAGATGGAACGTTCCCTTGCAGCTAGAATCGCACTCGCCCAACGCTTCGGACCTGGATCATCGTTCGCATCGAGTCACAAAGCTCAGACCAAGGTGTTGCAAGAGGCGATAAACCTCTCTGAAAAATCACTGAGATTTGTTGCCATGTATCGGCACAAGACAGCGCAGAAGACCAAATCCATCAAGGCATACTCCAAAGCACAAAAGGCCTATCAGCGATACCTCAAAATTTTTCCGAATTCAGAAAAGTCTCCTGGAATGGAGTTCCATCTTGGTGACGTTCTTTTCAAACTTGGACGTTACAAGGCTGCTGCAAAACATTACAGCAAAGCTGTATCCAGCCTCAAAGACAAAGCAAAGAAAAAAGATGCAGCTTATGCGGCCATACTCTCGTGGGACAAACTAAGACAAAAGCAACCCCCACCTTCTCCCAAGGCATCATCGAATCCGCAGCCATTGAGTGAAATCGAAAATGGTTTTTTAAAAAGCGTGGGTATTTTTTCAAAGATCGCTCCCAATGACAAAAAAGTGGACCAGTTGAATTTCGAGGTTGGCAAGATCTACTACCAACGATCCAGGTTCACCGAGGCCAGCAAAATACTCCTTGCCCTGACGAGCTATCATCCATACGGCAGGTTTGCCCAACCAGCCGCTGACCTGGCACTGGACTGTTTTGCCAAATCAAAGGACTGGGCTTCACTTGAAAAATGGAGCCGGAAGTTTCAAAAAAAAGGGTGGTTTGCACACAAGGAGCTTGGAAAAAAGCTCAAAGGATTTATCGCTGGCGCCATTTTTCAATCTGCATTGGACAAGGAAAAGAAAAAACTCTACATTAAAGCTTCAGTAGAATTCGAACGAGTCGTCAAAGAATTTCCAAAAGACGAACTTGCACCAAAAGCCCTGTTCAATTCCGCAGTGTCCCTCGAGAAAGCTGGCGAAAAGAAAAAAGCCATTCGCCGGTATAAAAAAGTCATTAAAAAATATCCACAAAAGGCTGCAGATGCGCTGTTTATCATAGCTGGGGTTTTTGAAAATCGATATGACTATTCAACCGCAGCACGCTACTATCGAGAGTTTGCCGAGAAATTTCCCAAAGACAAAAGAGCGGCTCAGACCTTGCTTCAGGCAGCTTTGCTTTTTCACGCATTGAGGGATTTTCCTTCAGAGGCAAGGACTCTTTCCTATTTCACCAAGGCATATCCTTCCCACCCAAGCGCTCCTGACGCCATTTTCAAACAAGCCGAAGCCCTGATGCTAGCCAAAAGATATTCACAGGCCGAGATGGTGTTGGGAAAATATCTGAAAAAATTTGCGTCTAAAAAAGGTGGAACCAGGAGAGCAACTCTGAGCTTGGGTTTGGCGCTTCTCGCACAGAAAAAGAAGGTGAAAGCGAACAAATACCTGAAGCGTTGCGCCCATTTGAGATCCTCAACAAAACTAAATGAGCATGAACTTGAAGCTGCCGCGGAATGCAGGTTTAGGCTGGGTGAAATGGTATTCTCAGAATACCAGATGATAAAATTAAGGCCACCCATGAAGAGACTATCTTCGCTCCTCAAAAAGAAGGCAGCGAAACTCAAGAAAGCCGAAGCGCTCTTTACTAAGGTGGTACAGGTTGGAAACATGGAATGGGCCTCTGCTGCGCTTTTTCGAATTGGTGACATGTACGCAAAATTCGCGAAGGCAATTTATGAGGCACCACTACCCAAAAGTCTCAAACCAAGGGAACTGGAGGTATACAAACAAGAACTCCAGTCCCTTGCTTTTCCTGTCGAGGACAAGGCAGTTCGGGCTCTGTCCATATCTCACGAAATGGCGATGAGGCACAAGTATTACAGCATATGGTCAAAAAAAACCATGGACATGCTTAGGAAATTGGACCCGGCAAGGTATCCTCCGGAGGACGAGGTCCGTCCCGCAACATCATGGTCTGATTCTTTTACAAATTTTGGTCTGAGACTTACACCATTGACCTTACCATCAGATAAGACAACAAGAATCAAGAACGGAAAAAATAAAATAAAGCGAAAGATTAGATCCAAAAAATGACTAGAATTTTCAAATTCGGACTGATTTTTATTTTTATAACGGCTTCAATCTCGTCTTGCACCACGGGTGAGGTAAAAAAGACCAGTCCTTCGGCCAGGACTATGATGCGACGACAAAAGGCCATACTGGCCTTCAACTCTGGAGTATCAAAGCTATCCACCTTCAATCCAGACTATCATGGGGCGGTCTTGGATTTCAAAAAAGCTATCGAATTGGAGCCTGGATTCTACGAAGCACATTACAACCTGGCCTTGCTCTATGAAAGAGGCAATGACTTCAAAGCATCTGCGTCATCTTATCTTCGGGCGCTCAAGCTGAAACCTCAAGATCGCAAGACGCTGTTTAATCTTGCCTCGGTTTATCGCAAGAATGGAGACCTTCGTGATGCCATAGACATACTTGAAGGATTCATCGAGCTTCATCCCAATGATTTCGAGGCCAGGAACAATCTCTCTGTTTTGTATCGAATGAAAGGTGATTATAAAAATGCGCGTCAGCAGGCGATCTACGTTCTGGACAGGAATCCGGAACAAATCCTTGCGTATAACAATCTTGCGACCATTTTCTCAGAGCAGGGAAAACATGAAATGGCAGAGGATTTGTTCAGGCGTGCCCAGCAATTGGACCCGGAGAATCCAAGGGTATTGAACAATATAGGTCTAGCCAGGCTGAGAAACGGAAAGGTAGCCCAAGCTCTCGAAATGTTCCTGAAGGCCTGGTCGAAGAGTCCTCCTCTACCTGAGGCAGGGCTGAATGCGGCCAGTATCTATATGGACAACGCAGACTACAAAAGAGCAGTGAAGATTTACAGGGAAGTGGCTCGTCGTGTACCTGGAACTCTACCTGCGTTGGTTGGAGCGGCTGTTGCGCAGAGAGGAATGGGGCGAATAAAGCTTGCGGAAAAATCTTATCAGCAAATATTAGGGCTGGATCCAACCAACCCGGATGCTTTGTTCAACCTTGGCCTGCTCTATATGAATCACAGAAACAAGCCTGCGTGGGCATGCGAGGCATTCCAACGGTTTCTACGATCTCACCGTGCTGGGAAAAAACTTGCCTCAAGAGCCAAGGGGTACTTGGAAGACTTGAAGCTATCGAGTCCCAAGGCCTGCAGCACCAAGCAAGGGATCAATAAATGAAAATTATACTCATATGCTTTACGCTTGTTTCCTTCTCCTTTTCTACTCCTGGTGAGGGTTTGGCCAAGTCCCAAAAGAACTCTGCCGGAAACGTAAAGGTGTATCGATTCGACAACCTGGATGTGGAAGGAAAGGTAAAGGCCCCGCAGTTGATGTATTTTCTGAAAAGAATCAGGTCCAAGTTTCGCTCTTTCCGTCTTCCAAAACAGAACTTTACCAAGGAAATCATAGAGATGAAAGATTCAGACCTCCTGTGATTCTTCAATAACCAAGACTGCGAATATTGGTTTGATCGAAATCAAAATTCAAAAAGGTATTTCCCTGGGCACAGTGGGTTGAAAGGACAAGAAGTGCATTTATCCACATGTTTTCTTCTTGAGGATAGGTATGACTGTAAGTTTTGTCCCTGCTCACCAACGAATACCATGTGGCGATTAGCCTTCTCGAAATCGGCTGATGCCAGTTGCTCGTTTCCAGGTAAATCGCATGGCGGAATGTTTACCACATGTATAGACAGACTATTGCCATACTCGCCTAAGATACGCGATATGGTACCCGAGACCTGTTTCATTTCAGGAACCAACTTAGAATGCGCTCGTCCGAATGGCGTCACCAGTTGAAGGTTCCACCTTCTGACCCCCAGGGACAGGATCAATTGCCCCAAGGAGTTCAGAGATCGGATGTTTTCTTTGACCATGGTGGTGTTTATGGCTACGCAACCGGCATCTCCAAATGCCTCCATGAGATTTTCAATGCCCATGATGGTCTGCCGAAAGGATCCCCGCACGTTTGTGATATGCTCTTGGATTTCCTGCTCGGCTGAATGCAACGAGACCAAAATCTCATCTACCCCGGTATGAACGAGAGCCTGTGCATATTCCACATATGAAGCCCTCCTTCCATTGGTTATCACCGAAACCTTCTCAAACCCAATCTCCTTGGCCCGTCGCAATAGATCGATCAAGCCTGAGTGCAGTGTAGGCTCCCCTCCGTCAATGTCTAACAGATTGAATCCCCGTTTTCTGTATTCTGTGATTCCTTCCAAGATATGCTCCAGGTCGGCGTCTGAAGGTCTCCTGTCTCCAACAGCACAAAATATGCATTTATTGTTGCAGCGGTAAGTAAGGTTCACGATCACCTTTTTATGCGCAGCTGCATTTATCTTTTTGTTAAAAGACTCCATGGCGGTTTTCAAAAAACTTTTACGGAATTGATCCGTAGAAATTGTGGGTATGCTTGTAAAGCCGGCAGATACATCCACCTCAGAGCCAATAAGAAGTTCTCTGTCCATGCAAAGACTGTACAACTTTGTGCCAGAGAGTGGATTTGCAAACTGCATTCTTGGATTGACTCCAAACTCTTCGTGCAAGTCATAGCAAAAATTTATCGTCTTCATGATCTCGTCGCGACTCTCACCTGGAATACCTATTATGCCGTGTACCTCCATTGGTAACTGATTTTTTTGACAGGTTATTGCTACTTTTCTCACACAGATCGGATCCAGGTTTTTTCCAATCAGATCTTTCTGAACCCTTTCGACTGCGCTTTCCAGTGACACCTTCAAAACCGATGTCATGCTCGAAAGCTTTGCTACATGTTCTGTATCCAGAAAGTCCGCCCTGAGTCCATTTGGAAACTCCACCTTCAAATCCAGGCTCGAAAGAATATCCAGCAGTCCTGAGAACCTTGTTCTATCAATGTTTGCAACGTCATCCAAAATAACGACTCTCTGAAGATCATATTTGTTCTTCCAGATGGAAAGCCAGCGCTCGATTTTGGTCAGCGATATGCTGTGCACCTTGTATCTGTCTCTGGAATTCAACCCGGGTCCATGAGAGCAAAAAATACACTGGAATGGACAACCACTCGACGTGATCATAGGCA
>CAYSLH010000083.1:0-16842 GCA_964431605.1 uncultured Myxococcales bacterium | reverse complement strand
ACAATCGAGTCCGGTCAATCAGCTCTACTGTTTTTGGATCAACCAACCACCATCACAAATCCACGCGCAGAACAACAGCAAGCTGAAAGCCTTCTGGGCACCCTCATACGTTTGCAACAAACCACTACGAAACCCATCTACCTAGTGCCTCATCTAATCAAATGGAACTTACACCCGGAACGACAAGACAAGGGTTTATCAGATACGATTTTTGGCCAGAACCTGTCGCCCGGCCTCTTGCTAACTCTCTATTTCATTTTCAGGTATCACAAACAGGCGATGCTTAAAATCGCGGAACCAATCAACCTGAGACAGTTCTTAGACGAGTATGCCAACAATGGCTCGACGCAAGCTGCCACAGCCCTGAATGAAAAGCTGCATAACAGTCTCAACATGGAAGTTTTCGACCTGGCAGGCCCACAGATAAGGTCCCACGAGGAGTTTCTCGGCCAAATCCTGCAAGATCGCAGAATACAAAAATTCATAGAGCAAAAAGCAGCAGGAGATGAAAACACCCGGGAGGAACTGAACAAGAAAGCCTATGACATTTTGGATGAAATTGCTGCTGAACCTCGAATACGCTGGCCGCTTGCACTGAATCGGACCCTGGAATTGTTCTGGAAGAAAATGTACGAAGGGTTCGTGGTAAGCCCGGAAGGATTTGAAAAAATTCGCCAGGCCATCAGACGAGGACCTGTGGTTTTCTGTCCCAGTCATAAAAGCCATGTCGATTACCTGGTACTGAGCCAGCTTTGTCTTCGTCACAAGGTTCCACTTCCCCACATAGCAGCAGGCGTAAATCTTAGCTTCTGGCCCATGGGGCCAATTTTCAGGCATTCGGGCGCTTTCTTTCTCCGAAGATCATTCAAGGGTGACGATCTCTACCCAGTGGTATTCAGAACCTATCTCAGGCACGTCCTGGCGGAAGGATTCCCCATAGAGTTCTTCATCGAAGGAACCAGGAGCAGGACAGGAAAACTCCTGGGCCCCAGGTACGGCATACTGTCGTGGTTGTTCCAGTCATTTCAGGAAGGAACGGGACAAGACCTTCAATTTATCCCCATATCCATCGACTATGAAAAATTGGTGGAAAGTAAATCCTATGTAAGGGAGTTGTCAGGCGCAGAAAAGAAGAAAGAGGATGTAGCTGCCTTGCTCAAGGCAAGAAAAGTGCTACGTTCCAAATATGGAAAAATCTATGTCCAGATCGGTGATCCAATCTCGGTCAAGAAGGTCCTGGATGAAAGAGGTATGAGTGTCGATATTTCAGACGACGACAGGCGAGTCGTCGTCCAGGACCTGGCGCACAGGATTCTTTTTGGGATCAACCAGGTCTCAACAGTAACACCTTCCGCCATTGCAGCCTTCTGCCTTTTGAACAATCGGCGCAGAGGAATGACTAACGAAAAATTGCTCTCTGACAGCCAGTGGCTGCTGGCATGGCTCAAGGCAAAGGGTGCACGGCTCTCATACACTTTGGAAAATTTTGAAAGGGCATTGGCCGAAGCTGTCACCAGGTTTTCCAGGGATGGTCTGCTCAACATCAGGGACACGGGCCAGGAACTGGTCTACTCTGTCCCAGAGGGTTCCAGGTTGGCACTGGATTACTATCGAAACAATCTTATCCATCATTTCGTCACTAGCTCTATAACCATGACTGCGCTGGAATCCTTTACGGTAAACGCTGTTCCCATCCAATCCTTGTCATCCCGAGTCCAAACCCTGTCGAAACTTTTCAAGAACGAATTTCTTTTCCGATCCCAAAAACACTTTGACCAGGAGATGGGCACGGCACTGGACGACTTGGCTAGTCAAGGCACCATCGATACGGAAGATGGCTTTATCGTAAAAAAGCCTGAAGCCATGCAACTGCGCCAAACGTTCAAAGCAGTGTTGGATCACTTCCTGGAATCATACTGGCTGTCTGTAAAAGCCCTGGAATTGCTACGTGATGGGTCCATGTCCCAAAAAGACTTTTTCGCTAAAGCGCTGCAGTTGGGGGATCGGCTTTTTGTAAAAGGCGAAATCCTCTGGCCCGAGGCCGTGTCTCGGGAAATAATAAGGAACGCACTGAAGACTTACGAACAAAGAGGGTTCGTAGAACAATATTCCATCAAGGGCAAAAGGGGAACATTCGTAAAACTTACCGATAAATCAGATCCCCAGGCACTCGAAGAGTTGGCTGGTGAAATAACGGCTTTCATAAACCGAACATGACAAGAGGTTCAGCTCATGACCAGCAAGTCCAATGCCGATCAATCCGTAACCGGGCTCACTCCTCAAGAATGGGAAAAGCGGCTAAAACGAGCTGCATCCGATCCTCAGGCGCTTGAAAAAGTTCTGCAAGAACTGGATCGAGAGATGAGGCAGGAGAAAACCTGGCTCCATGAAAATCCTTCTCCCGGAAAACTCCTTAGCCTGGTTTTTCGCTTCATTGGCCATGATGATAAAGATTTTGGACACCTGGGCCAGAGGATAAATGAAGAGCTCGAATGGGAAAAGACTCTCAAGCGTCGGTACCGTGGTTGGCTTCCGGGAGAAGAAGCCTTAGACAGGCTCTTTCCTTATCTGAAAGATTTCATGGGTACCGTGTCTCCATGCACGGATGGCATAGGGTTCGAAGGATTTCTCAAATTCAAGGGAGTTTATAAAGGAAGCGAGAGTGAGGTCTTTACCTTTTACCTGAATGAACGTTTTCCCGGAAGGGATCCTGCCAATTTCCACCTGTTGTTCGACCCGGCCAATGGCTCCCTTGTCATAAAACGGGTGTACCGAATGGAACTGCCGTCCTTACCAAAGGGACCAAGCACGGCCCGGGCCATACTTGCAGAAATGATACATGATATATGTCCAACCATGGACAAAATTGAATCCATAGTCGTAGACAATGCAGCCAATCTCGACACCAGAAAAGCCCTCATCCATCCCCGGCATACCGACGATGGTGTCGTGTATGAACTCACCCACGGAGCATCTGTCGAACGAACTCCTCTTGGTCACCTGATGCTGAAGCTATCCGAAGAATTGGGCATGTCTCACACCGGATTTTCAATCCGCGTTACCTCGTTCGGCATCCTTGAAATCAAACTCGGAGTGAATCACCAAGCGCCGGTCAATACAAACGAAGCCCAATAACCTGGTTGAGGGAAATACTTTCTAACCACCTCTTGCGCCAACCTAAGAGCTGTAGGCTCATCATATGAACGCAGGTTTCGATAAAACTGCTTCATCAACATCGCAGTCGCCACGTCATCCACACGCCACAGACTTGACATGACACTACCTGCACCTGCTGCAAGAAATGCTCTTTGAAGACCGACCAGTTCGTCACCATTACCAATTTGACTCAGCCCCGTATCACAGCCGGACAAGGATACCAGACGAGCTGCGAGATTCATCTTGAGAATTTCTGCTGCAGTCAAATTTCCGTCTCCACCAACTCCGGGAGCAAGAATGACTGCGGAATGCATTGGATCGCGAGTATCGAATTTCCCATGTGCGGCAAAGTGGATCATGCCGCTATTGACCATCAACTTTTTCACCATCCCCTCGGTCGCATCTTCTCCCACGATAATACGGCTATGGCCTTGTTCTTCGGCGATGGTACCAGCTTCCATCCTGGCAAAAGCAAGGTCATGCCTCGGATCGCCCACCACTAACGTCCCATCGTACGGACCTGCATGAAACTGCTTTCGTTTCAGCAACCGCACCATGACACTTGCAGAAGGAACGGAAAACAGCAATACGTCATCACTCCAATAGTGATTCTTTCCCAGCTTCAACGCACCAAAGGGCAAGTAATGCAAAGGGCCATGCGGGATAATCCCAACAATCCTTGCATTCTTGGTGCTATGTACAACAGGGGCCACCAGCAGACTAAACAGGGCACGCAGTTCACTGTCCGCTTCTTCGAATCCCTGCAACAACTTCCTGACATAAGTGATTTTTTTTGAAAGCGAATCTTTTGTTATGTCCATAGTGACTACTGTGATACCCTTTGTGCTAACCACGAAAGCCAATGTGTCCTGACTTGTTACGTAGTAGCTGACCAATACCACTCCATCGTTTAGTTGTCTCACAAGTTCATCACTGGTGACAGAACGGACTTCGAGATAATCCAATAAATCCGGCCGTACTGCTTTCAGTCTTGAAGAAATATCATCATACTGTTTTGTCACCCTGGTGATCTCTTTATGCACATCAACCCCGTATGCATTCTCCGAAGATGAAGTGTGTCGCAGCTCCTCCATTTTACGACGGAGTTTTTTATATTCGAAGATCAGGTGACGCTCGTTGTCATTTCCTAACTCCAGATGGCTTCTCGAGACCATATCGAGAAAAACACGGGCCCGAGACCTCTCGGAATACTCGAATGCCTCACTAATACGGCCCATTCCCACCAAGAGGTGAATCATGTCTTCGTACAACTGGTATTTGTTGTCCAGAAATCCGCTGCGAAAAGCTTCCGTTTTCAATGAGGCTCTCATTTGCTCAACCAACGAGATAGCCCTGGCATAGTAGCCTCTGGCATCTTCAAAAGATCCTGCTTGCTGTGAGATCTTTCCCATATACATCAAGGCCCGCCATTGGACTTCCCTTGCTCCCAACTGCTGAGCAATACCATAAGCCGAGTTTGCATATTCAGCAGCTTCGCGCCTGTTTTCGACCAAACTATCCAACTTTGCCAACGCCACAAGAGTTTTTGCCTGGTTGAACTTGTCGTTGACCACTTTGCTGAGTTGAAGGGCTTGGAGCATGTGTTTTTTGGCCTTTGTGTTCTTGCCAAGCATCTGTTCGACCACTCCCATGTTCCGCAGATCATAAGCCCTTCCCCTTTTGTTTTTCATGGCCGAATCCAGTAACAATGCCTGCTCGAACTTCTCCAGGGCCTTGGTCAATTTTCCCTGTGCACGTAAAACAATACCAAGATTATTCAGTTGTACTGCCTGTTCGTCCTTGAGCCCGGCAGCCATAGCATCATGTAAGGCATGACGAAGCGCAGAAGAAGCTTTTTCCACCTCCCCAAGATTGAGCAGAATCAATCCTCCCAGGCTTTTGGCCATGATTATTAACCTGGTTTTGCCTGCCCGTTCGGCCCATTCCAGGGCCTTGTTCTGTGCCCTAAAAGCGCCCTGGTATTCTCCGCGGTACCACATGGCATTTGCCAATTCCAGTAAAGACTCCGCTTGACCCCCTTCGTCGGATAATGCCTCGAACATCTCAAGGGCTTTGTTTGCTTTTGCTTTGCTGATGTCGAAAGACCCGGTGGACAACTCGGTACGGGCCAGGTCGAGTAAGATGCTTGCTTGCAGGGATGACAAATTGCCCTCTGATGCTCTGCCAAGGGCCTTTCTGAACCAGAATCTGGCATCGCTTACCATGTTCATTCGCCTAAGATAAACTGTCCCGATAAAACGCATCATGCGAATCTCACCAGGCGTGTTTTTCAGTTTGTGAAATCTGTCCAATGCATTTTCTGCTGCCTCTATGGCACCGGAATAATCAAATGCAGCATTCTTAGCCTTAGCCAGGTCCGCATTCGCCTGCGCTGCCTGTGCCTCCATACCACAGGCATCCAGACGCTCCATAGCTTGGGACAACAAGTTTATCGCTTCAGTGCAATGTCCCGCCTTGGAACGGAGAATTCCCAAAAAGTGAAGGGCCTTTGCCTCTGATCGAGTATCGGACGACTCGATCGCGGCTGCAAGAATCCATTTTTCGTGCTTGGCCGCAAGATCGTATTTTTTTAGTCTGAAAGCACTGGTTACTATACCAACATCCACTTTGCCAAGAATAGACTTCTTGCCAAGAAAAACAGCCATTCTCCGGACGTCCAGAAAAAGAGCCAAGGCATCTGACCACCTTTGCTTGCGAAAGTCCGCCATTGCTTTTGCAGCAAACTTTCCCATGCTGGTAGTTGCAAAACGCCTCTTTTCCGACAGGTCCATACCCCAATAGCCGCGTAGTTCCATTCCCAGAAGCTTTTGCCAACCAACCCCATTGTCTCCAAGCTTACCCAATACCTCGGCGAAAGCTTCCGCAGGGTTACGTTTTTGAAGCGAATCCATAATCCATGGCAGAACCTTGTCGTTTTTTTCTCCAGGGATTCCAGGTATGATACCGGTGGACGGAACCAGTGAGCCCTGAGCGGCCAAGTCCAGGGCCATACCACCGAAACGGCCACCGACTCCTCCCGGTTGAGCCCTGACGAGCCACAGTCCGGAAGCGGAAGGAACAGAAAGCAACCTCTTTAAAAAAACTCCATTGGGTGCACCCACCATGGGATCGGATTCAAATCCTGAACGCATGGGCTTTTCATCATCTACCAATAAAGGGACATCCCATACCACGAGACCCGTTTTCGAAATCTCTTTCATAATCTGCCCTGGTGTTCCATCCACCATCTTCAGGCTCCCGATACGATCATCGAGCAACTTCATCAATCCCTTACCCGGACGAGTCCCCACCCAGGCGGCAGGGAGCATACGAATGTTTCTAAGTTTGATAAACCGCTCCAAATCCGATGAACAGTAAACGTGAGAAAGAGGTATTTGACTGCCCAGCAACTGCCCTTTGTATAAAAGCACTGCCAAAGGAAAAGAATGCCTGTGGGTCCGAAGGTCATCTGTCACAGCCACTAGTCGCTTCAATGATTTCAATTGCTCCTGAAAACCACCGAGAATCCATCTGGAAAGCAAACGCCTGGCCTTTGCAGCAATAAGCAAATTACGATTCCAAAGGTCATCGACTTGACCCATAACCTCAGCTCTACCAACTGGTTCTCTGTGCCCATAAAGACCTCTGGAAGTAAGCAGTAAGACCACCAGCTCTTTTTGCAATGCTACCGCTGCCAACAATCCGGTTCGTGGCCCCAATACGGAACGTATTTCATCTACGTTCTTCTGCTCGGCCTGCATGACACTCCTGAGAATATCCCTTGCCCCATCACCTTGGCCGACCGCTTCTTTCCATGAGCCCAAAGCTGCCAACACGGTTTTTCCCCGCTCAACCAAATCCTTGCCTTTCAAGTCAGGAGAGACAGATTCAAGGGCGAGGCGTAAGGATTTTTCGGCAGATCTTATTCGATGCAGATAATGCCGGTCTTGGGCGGATAAGGGAGTCAAATCTCTCCACACCGAATCCCGCCTTTTCTGTAAAAGATATCTCTCAACCCAATGAAATACGCCCTTCAAATCCTGTCTTCCCAATGAAGAAACGATCAAATGTCCAAACAGATCGTCCCGGGCAAAGCGGACCGACTCATCATCGGCGCAACCTGAGACAGAAGGAGGCATGGACATGAGGAGCGCGGCCCGTTGAGCGTCATCCTGCCAAGGCACTCTCCACAGTAGCCCCAACATGGAATAACTGCTTGCTTTTTCAAACACCTGCTTTTGTATTTTTGCGGATGCTGCAATCATTCCAGCCCGCCGCATGACCTCGGCACGGTTCAATTCGGCCATGAGAGAAAACCTCAACCCTCGCCTGCTTCCGTCCATTCCGGCCAAGTCGGCAGCCGCCTCAAAATCAGCTTGTGCACTATGAAGAGCCAATATCCTGGAGTCCAGGTCATCCATTGAAGAGACGATCCTCGCCTCCATGACCACGGGATGCTTATTATGGTGCTCTGGGCGGCGTTGTAACAATGAAGCCTTGATCACACCAGATGTATTGAGTAGACGCACTCTGTCCAAAAGAGGTGTCGACTTGTCATCGATGACATCCAGTGCTTCTTTTGTATCCTTCAGTAAAACAGCTGAATCAACTCGTGCACCGGCCTGGCTCATATCCAGTTGGTTGCTCAAATTGGCGACGATCCCCTTTGCGTATTTTGTATGAACAGCAAGCCGACCCGCTTTGGAAAAACTTTTAGCAGCTTCGGCTTCGCGCCCCTGGTGAAGTAAAACTACTCCTCTGTTATTCATGGCGATGGAAAGCTCCCCATCGACTTGAGAGGCTCCGCCACGGGTCAAATAAGTCTTTAGCACCGATATTCTCTTTGATAACGACACATCTGAACGAAACAGGTCACCGGAACGACGAAAGAGTTTTGCAGAAAATGAATACAACAGATCCAACTCTCCATCCGTATCAAAACCCAATGCAGCCCTCGATGAATTTGCAGACAGGCCCACCGAGACCACTTTGTTGCCTGGTTGCTTTTCCTTGAGCATTTTGGTGATTTCGATAGCCTCACCAAAAGCACCGGCCGCACCGGACATATCACCCAGCATGTATAGATTGTATCCTTTGTTTCGAATACAGCGGGCCAAGAGCTGAAGGTCCTTCGAGTTTCTGATGGACTCGCATACCGCTTGCAGAATGTTAGCGGCAGCGGAATAGTTCCCCATCAACCTCAACGCCGCTGCTTGCCCCTGTCTCAAGCGAAACTCCATTCTCGTTCGCCCCAAATCTCTCGCAAGACCACTACCGAAAGAAAATCCAGCAACTGCGTCCTGGAGTTTTTCGCTCAGCAGAGCGCTTCGGGCGAATCTCTCCAGAAAAATCAAACGCCGCGTCGGGAGTATGAATCGCTCAGGGGAGTCAAATCTTTTTTTATAGAACTCATATGCGCTACGATAATTACCCAGCGAAAAGAAAACATTACCCAGATTGACCAAAAGATCTGCTTCATCTGCGGCATTGGCATTGGTGTCCAATAGACCCAAGGCTGCCTGGTATTCATCAGCGGCAGCCTGTAATCCCGTCTCATCGGCTAAAAGATGATATCTCTGCTCCAGTATCCACCCCCGGGTCTGATGCGCATATGCAAGTTGGCCATCAATCGCCAGCGCTCGATCCAGGTAGTCCATGGCCTGTTCAAACCTGGATGGAGGATCGATATAGGTCAGAACCAAACCGTAAAGGTACAAAGCCACTGGATCGTCCGGATGGGCCTTTAGCATGTTTGCATATCGACGAAGGGCTAACATCGTATGTCCACTTGAAGCCAACAGGGATATTATTCGCCTTTCGGTCGATAGATCGTGTGGATTTTGGAGCAGTAGTTTTTCATATACCTTTATCGCCATTTCAGGTTCATTTTGACGAATAAGCTCACGTGCGTGGATAGAAGCAAGACGAGCGATTATGGCCTCACCTTCGTTCACATAGTCTGAGTTGGAAGAATAATTTTCAACCAATTCGGTGGCATAATCCAACGCTTTGGCTAAATCGTTTTCATCTTCAGCCATGGAGGCAAGTGCCAGAACCGCTGCTGGTGCCACATAGTCAAACTTTCCATAGTGGGTGCGCACCTGCTCGAATGCTCTCTTCGCCAACTTCTTATTTCCCTGAGCCAGGTAAAGCTTGCCGATTTCCAATCTAGCCATGGCTGAAAGTAAGGGTAAATCATCCCATCTGGCACAGATATCTTCGATTCGAGCGATGGAACCAGAGCTTCCATTCAGCCCTGATTTTGCCGATTCGATAATCCGTCTTGCCGCATCCTCAACCATTGGATGCTGTCCCGGGTATCTTCTCAGGACATCCAACCAGGCAATCTTTGAAGACTCGAAGTCACCCAATTCTCTGACGACGTCACCCATGAGCAACAGCGCCCTGGCAGCGTGAGCCTCGTCAGCATGGGCGATGGTTTGTTCCAGTATGTTCAGTGACTCGGTCCACCTTCCGACACGACGCAAAATATCACCCTTGAGCAGCCCTAATTCCCCGTATTCTTCATGGCACCCGGATAGTCTTTTCAGAAGCCTCGTTGCCAATGGTGTGGACTCAACTTGCTCAGAAGGACTCATCCCCAATGCCAATCGTTGATTCATCTGCGCCGACACCATGCCAATGGTAGCGAGATTGGCAATCTCAGCATCGTTCCATGAGTTCAGCAAAGAGCGATATGCCGCCTCCGCCTGAGCGTAGAGCTTTTCTTCCAGGAGTCGATCCGCCTTTTTCAGAGCACATTGTTTTCCCAATGGACTGGGTAAAAGAAGGGCTTCACACCTTCTGAGAACGAAAAGAGCCCAAAGACCATCAGGTGATCGATTCAACTGCTTTTGAACATGAACCCAATCCCTTGGTGCGGCAAAAGCACTATCGAGGTCGAAGCGCCATATATTCAAGTCGTCTTTAGTACGTGATGCATAGTAAAGCCGGTCATTATAACCCCAGGGAGTGATGTCACTTGTGCTGCCATCCGTCAACGGTATCGCCCTTTGAACCGATGGTGTCTTTCCCTTCCATCCATGGATCTGCTGCATCCACAACGAAGGCCGGTCCTTCCAGTCGATATGGCCATCTGCATTGGTATCATCTTCAAATCTGGAAAACACTATCCACCTGTTGGACTTGTATCGAAAGAATCTTGCAAATCCCTCCGGCCTCGTACATTCATGTATGGTGGATTCCGCGCCATCCGACATCCGGTGCAACCACAAGCATGGAACACCTGCCGATGAACCCTTGCCGCCACTAAGTTGTGTGTCGGACGTGAATACGAGCAACTGTCCACTGTCGTCAAAGCTTGGGTCAAACCCCGGCCTGTGGACAATCTCTGAGGTCTGGTTGCTTTTCAAATCCAGTAAACAAATGGTCTCTACCGATGATCCCTTGGAACAAGTGAAGGCAATGGCTGATCCGTCTGGCATCCAGACAGGTTGGCGTTCAGAACCCTTTCGATCAGTCAAACGACGAATGTTTCCATTGACGGAATCCATTAGTAAGATGTCACCCTTGGCATCGAATCTCGAAGAAGCAAACGCGAGTCCGTTGGAGTTTGGAGCGGGAGCAGGATCAAAATCATCAGCTGAGTGCAGGGTGATGGGTTCTGCGCTTTGTTTGGCTACATTCCACCTCCATATATCCCTGTTGCCGTTTCTGGTGGAAACAAAATACAGATATTTCCCAGTTGAATCCATGGCAGGCGACAATTCATCAGACAAGAAGGAAGTGATTCGGACCTTGTGCTCACCATATATATCCTTGTGTTCGCGATACGAATTTACCGATGGGGACAAATGAACACACCCAACCGACCAAAGAGCGAGCAGAAGAATAAAATGATTTATAACTGAAGGTCTCTTTCCACTGGTATGCCTGGTTTTCACTTTAGACCTTGAACTCACCGATCTCTTCTTTTAGCTTAGAACTTTCATCCGCCAGGACCTTTGTGGATTCGCCCATTTCAGACGCGGCCATGGCATGGTTTTTTGCTATCTCGCGAATCTGCTCGATGGCATAAACGATACCAGAAGAAATGTTCGACTGATCACGGATTGCCTTACTTGCCCTTGCTGCCGCGTCGTTGCTGGCCGATATGGCCGCTAATGCCTGCCTGCTTTCCTGGGCTTGCTGGCTGACCTGCTCATTGAGAATGGAACTCATGGACAGAGTCTTAGAAAAGGCCTCACTCAGTTGCTCACCGGCCTTTATCTGTGAGACCGAGGCGCTTGAGATCCTGTCCGCCATTTGGGCGACATGGGCAATATCGGTTGTTACGGATTCACTCGATTTGGCCTGTTGCCTTGCCTTGACCGCTATTGCTTCAACATTGTCAGCCGCCTTTTGAATACTCACAAGTATCAAGTTGAGGGAGTTGCCGGCCTGTTTAGCCAAAGACACACCATCATTGACAAGGTTTACACTTCCGTTCATCACGGAACTGGCCTCCTTGGATGTCTCCTGAATGTCGGCAATCATCTGGGCGATTTCCCGTGTTGATGATGCGGTTCTTTCAGCGAGAGAACGTATCTCGTCAGCAACCACAGCGAAGGATCTGCCGTGCTCACCAGCCTGAGCCGCAATGATTGCAGCGTTCAGGGCCAGCAAGTTAGTCTGATCCGCTATCTCCTCTATCACTTCCAGGATGCCGCCTATATCCTCAACCTTCATACCGAGGCCCATTATTACTTCCAGAGCCTGGTGCGCCGACTCGGCTATCCTGTCCATTCCTTCTATGGTACGACGAACCGCAACCGCCCCATCCTGCGCGGAATCAATGGCTTCACGGGCAAATCCAGCTGTATCGGCAGCGCTGGACGTGACCTCCGTAATGGAACGATCTATCTCCTGCATGGACTTGGCAGACCGACCTGCACCATCGCTCAGTTGACGGATATCACCTGCCACCTGAATTACCGAGGCTACCATGCTCTCGACCACAGAACCCGTTTTCTCTGCAGTGGTCTCCAGGCTTTTGGCCTTGTCCGTAATTACAGAAAAGCTGGTAGCCATTTTATTGGTAGCTTCGGTGGTCTCTTGCATGGCCTTTGTGAGTAAATCGAGACTTTCCGCTGCAGCCTGGATGTTGGAATTCAGTTCTTCCACGGAAGTGTATGTTTCATCCACCGAGCGGGATTGAATCTCGGCACCGGTGGATATGGCCGAGGCCTTGACTAAAAGTTGATTACACGTAGTGGAAATGTGCTGGGCAAGAACACTCACCCCACGCACCATTCTTCTCAGGTTTTCGGTCAGTGAAAACAACCCCTGGCCAAGTACTCCAATCTCGTCATCACTTATTACACGCACTTCACTTTTCAACCTACCCTGCGCCATTTCGTTGGCTAACCTGGACATACGCTGCACATTGGCGCCCAGGTTGGCGGCAAAACTCGTACCTACAATGATTGCGACCCCCATGGAGCAAAGCATTATTCCGATAATCATCCAGACCAAACCGGAAGCGGCAGAACCACCGGCACTTCGCAAAAGGCTGTTGGCGGACAAGTAACTCATGGAACCCACTAAAAGAGTGGGAACCGTGGCAAGAATGAAACTCAAAAATATCAACTTCGCTTTCAGTGACAGACCGTTGCCCGAAAAGATGTCACCATATACTGATGCTATTTTTTCCATCAAAGGCGATAGCCATCTTCTGGGAGTCTGGAACAGGACCGCCCCGGTGAACACACCATCGAACAGGCTGAGAACCACGAAATAGCCTAGATAACTCCATCCGAGATTCGTCAGAGTTACTGTCGCCAAACCCGCCCCGCTGATACTCAATATGGGCCAGGCAAGGCCGAGCAAACCAAGCCTGGAGAACACTTTTGAAGCTGATGAAGCAACCTGATCGAACGATGCGCCAGAGAGCCTATCATCGTTGGAAAGAGCGCTCCTGAATGTCTCCAAACCAGAGACAACAGACCTGAGTACAAAAACGGACAGAGCCCATGAACCTATCTGGATCGCGAAAAACGATAGGCTGAATGTCTCGACCTGGTCTGAGTCGAGATCGAACACCATCAGAACGAACAGGTACGACAAGCCAACCACCACTAACCACAACAAGCTGAACAAGACTATGATTCTGAATCTGGGATCTTGCGAAAGTGCTTGATCAGCCACAGGTATCCTCCAATGTTCGATAGGTTCATTCTATGCCAGTGAGCGAACAAGTCAAAGACTGTGTTTGCGGATTTCCCACTTCGACCATGATGAATTGCAAAGGCGGATTCAGGTATGTTGAAAATTTTGTTCCAGCACCATAGAGTCATGAGGATGGAAACAAACCCAAACCAAGTACAAATACTCCGAATAGATCTACAGAAAATCGATCTGTTGCAATATGTAAAAAAAGACGAATTACTTTGGAAATCCCTGTTTTTTACAGGGTTAGACGAATCAACCAAAATTTCACTCCTTGCTTCCGGCCACGTCCGAACAGCGAAGGACAAAGAAGTTATCTTTAGACAAGCACCCACCAGGGAAATCTTCATGATCTTGGATGGCTCGATCGTTTTATCCATCAATGAAGGAACTATCGACCTTATGACACTGAGTAAAGGTGATTTTTTCGGATTGACCTCAGTATTCAAAAACGCTCCTTTGGTTCAAGCAACAGCAGTATCAAATGAGACACGGATGGCAATTTTCCCAGGTGACATGGTTACATCTCTCGCTGCCAGTAATGAACCTTTCGGAAAAAACCTCGCACACCATGCCAAGAATCGTTCCATACGGGCACGCGAATGCGCTGACTTCATGGATAAGTGGTGAGAGCCCTTCAGGGGATTTGTAAAAGTGGATTTTACTCTTTGGTTGATCATCGGCATTTTCACCATTTGCATGGTTGGAGTCGGCTCTTCTTTTCTGGCACTGGCACTGACCGGAGTGCCCGTAGTCAGAACGCCTATCAAAGTAATCAAAAAGATAAAAAGTCACCTTGGAATCAAAAAAGACGATGTAATCGTAGACGCAGGATGTGCAGACGCCAGAGCTATCGTTGAACTCTGCAAAGGCACAGGAGCAAGAGGCAGGGGGTTCGAACTCAATGGTCCCATGTGGCTCATAGGCTTCTTTAGAGTCATGCTGTCAGGATCTGTTTTTTCCGTGAGAGTGTACTGGAAGAACTTTTTCAGAGCCGAGTTGGAAGATGTGGACATGGTGTTTTGTTATCTCATGCCTGGTTCCATGGTGCGAGTGGCAAAAAAATGCCATGAAGAAATGAACGAGGGGACTAATCTCGTCTCATACCTGTGGTCCGTGCCCACATGGGAGCCAGAAGAGATTCTTTGGATTGGTCCCATGAAAGATCCTGTGTACATCTACAAAATCGGCGACAATCCTGCTCCAACGAATCTTGACCAGATCATTGAAGAAAAAGATTTTTCCCAAAAAAAGAATCAGCAGACCAAAGCCTGATTTTGCTTTTAAGTTGATGTATTTCAATGAAGCCTGAGCAAACATGCCTAAAAATACACATTCCATACAGGTCAAAAACTTGACGATATGGAACACGGCGGATAATGTGAAGGGGAAAGCTGACGATGCGCACTGGCGCACACCTAGCAGCTACAAGGGTTTGCGCAAGATCGTCAGAACAGGAGGGACCTAATGGGTTCGAGTACAAAAACCGCGAAAGTCACAAAACGACAAGCAATCAAAAAACATCGAAAAAATCTAGACGGCCTCAGCACCAGAGAGGCTCAAGTCATCAGAATGTTGCATTCCGTAAATGAACCTCATGATGCCGAGGTGGGACTACCACCAAATGGTACACCAGAAGAATTGCGCCAACGACTATTGGACGTAGAGGCAGAAATTTTTCAAAGAATCAGAAACGCTTCGATCAAGTCCGACCCCAAAAGCAACATAGTCAGGAAGCTAAAAAGCGACAACTAGCATCTTGATCTCAATCCCACCGTCCAAGGTCACCAAGCCTACACGCAGAAATCGTTCCGGCTGTATTGACTCAGAGTGAATCATAGCTTTGAGGACAAAAAAGTATTGCCCTTCAAACCACGTCAGTCAACAGTGGTATACAGAATAGTGATCGTCAAACAGTGAAATTCCTCGTCACTGGACTGAGTAACCGTGACATCCAAAAGTTGCTTGGGCGGTAAGGCTCTCAACCATTCTGTAACCTTTTCCCCCAAGGCACCCCGTTCCTTCGCCTTGGTGGCGGTGAACACCTTCACACCATCCATAGGGTCCCCTCTCGTAACGTTATAAAATCCCTAACATCATCTACAACACAAAATAACAACACGTACAGATAAGATATTTTTTCATAAGGCAACAAATATTGTCAAGATTGGATTATACCATTGCTGAAATAGATGGATTCGGAATGGAATTTAATGGGATGATTGATTTTAATAACCAAGTGAATTTGGGTCTACTTGCAGAAAGGGAAAAAAGTGAGACTGGTAAAACACTTTATTTTGTTTGCTGTAGCAGCAGCCTTGATAGTACCCGCTTCAGCATGGGCAGGTCCCTATCGTTTCGCTGTAGTCATCGAAGAGACCATACAAGGTGGTGCTCCAACTGTCCCACTCGCTCAGGGAGAGGTGGAAAAAGGCCTTTTGGATAAAGGCTATAAAGTAGTGGATAAAAGTAGGGTAATCTCCGCCCGGGCCGACGCATCCATAGAGTTGCTCATAAAGGGCAAAGTACCCGATTCCATATCAGCCATGGACGCTGATTTCCTCGTGGTAGGCAAGGTGGATGCCAGTGACCTGGGTACCATCATGGACTCTGACTTTCACGTATATTCTGCGAGGTTCAAAGTCAGCGTGATCAGGATATCCGATGGCAGGATTATGAAAACCTTCACGGACGAAGTTCGCGTCAATGATATATCCGAGAAAAACACAGCTCGTCTGGCTCAGCTTGCGACAGGAAAGAAAATTGCAACAAAGCTTTTGGAACTCATTCCTGAATTAGGCGCATCAGAAAAGAAAATAGAGTTGGTCGTAAAAGGTGTACCTGGGCCGGCAAAACTTTTGGAACTTACAGAAACCCTCAAAGACATGACCAACGTCTCGAGTGTCAATCGCGATTATCAGTCAAGACGACTGTCGAAACTGGAAGTCAACTCCAACCTGAACGCTTTTGAACTTGCGCTGGCTCTGGAAAATTCGCAAGCACCTCTTACGGTCATCGCATCGTCCACCGGACGAATCCTGGCCAATTGGTCTCCTGAACATTCTCTTCGTATAAAGATGCTGCTGACATTTATTCCTGTACGTTTGCCCAAAAGCTTGAAGTGGCTGAACGAGGCGCTCAACGGTATGATGCTTTCCGAGTTTGAAAACATCACGTATTTGGACGCGAAAAAAACCGATCCGCTTTCGTCCGACAGAATAAGGCCGGAGATTGTCAAGGGACTGGCAGCCCATGAATCAAACCCGGCGCTCATAGCCGTATCCCGAGTTTCGCAGGCAGGCAAAGGGATCATGGCTGAGATTACGGTTTATGATAGCGACAAAGGAAAAAAGCTATGCTCGGTTGCGGGCAGTGGAAAAACAGAAAAAATAGCATCCCTGGTACATAACATGGTTGGTAGACTGGCCAAAAAAATCATTCGGTCGGCAAGTAGAAAAAAGAGCTTCAAATCGTTCGGGGATAACAAAATTTTCAAAAAGATCCTTAAGCGGGATAGGC
>CAYSLH010000082.1:0-16965 GCA_964431605.1 uncultured Myxococcales bacterium | reverse complement strand
TCGAAATCCTTCACTCCGAACAACAGCCTCACATGGAAAACCACAAGAGCATCGGTCGGTTGAGCATTCGTCCGCCTGATGTCATGAGATTTTTCGTACGGGTACGTCATGATGTACTCGTAAAATTCTGCGAAGAGAATGCTTTTCCTGTTGGCTCCGAGGCAGAGGAAGAGTTTGTCAACAGAAACTCTTTCATGCTCAATAAATCCCTTTATGCAACAGGAAAACCTCGTGCTTTCGTTCTTTCTCATGGAAAGAACATGATGATCCTCAAAGGCGTGGGTTTCGCAGAAGACATCATGCGCTACTACCAAATGGACCAGGTCAGGGCAAAGGTATGGATTGGCCATCAACGCTATCCTACGCGGGGAAGAGTTTGGCATCCTGGCGGCGCTCACCCTTTTTGCGGAATGAACGAGGCGCTGGTACACAACGGAGACCTGGCCAATTACCAGGCCATCTGCCAATACCTGGGTCAACAGGGAATCAACCCACTCTTCCATACGGATACCGAGGTTGCAGTCCTACTGTTCGACTTCTACAAGCGCACGCTGCGATATCCCCTCGAGCATATCATCGAAGCCCTGGCTCCCACTACGGCACGTGACTTCGAACGTCTTCCAAAAGACAAGCAAAGGGTATACCGGGCCATCAGGGCAAGCCATCTCCATGGAAGTCCTGACGGGCCATTTTTTTTCATCCTGGCTCGAACCATTCCAGATGAAAGAAAACTACAACTTTTGGGCATTACTGACACCGCCATGCTCAGGCCACAGGTTTTTGCCATTCACAGGGGCGAGGTCCAGCTGGGCATGGTGGCAAGCGAAAAACAGGCCATAGATGCTTATCTTCGAAGCGCCTCCCAAAATGACGGTAGAATCGCCCCAGTAGCCGACACATATTGGAACGCACGGGGAGGTTCCCACACAGATGGAGGTGCTTTCGTGTTTACTTTGGGACAAGATCAGCACCTAGACTGTTGTGACAAGTTCGGACACCGTATCGAGGAACCATCACAGCGTCTGCAGCCACCATACCCAGTGAAATTTTTCTCATCGGACGAACCAAAGAGCAACGGTTCCATGGTGGATTGGGCCACCGTTTTAGAGGCCGCCGGCTCCAGGGGGGCGTTCGAGCAGATTGCTAAACGGATCAGGGACTGGAATTTCGAACAGATCGCACAATCCATTTCCAGTGTGATTTCCTGGTCCAGGAAAGACTTTCACAATCTGGAGCCATCCTTGGATTTCCTAACCCTCATGCTGGACCAGCGTTACGACACAGGTGACAAGAAACCCTCATCCCTAAGAGCCATGTGTGAAAAAGCCATCGAGAGCATGCTCGAGAATCTACCAATCGTGGGTAGTGATCAGGGAAATCTATCTGGGAGGGTTACGCGACAAAGTTCCGGCAAGTTGGCTCCACCACCTACCGGTGGACGAATGCTGTCTATAGACGCCAGGGAATTCGACATGGAGGGCCCCAGGTCTGTAGCTAGACTACTGGTAAGAGCATACAAGCTGGGTTGGCGAAGATTGGTGGTATTCGGATGCAAGGGGGATAGATTCATCGGATGTGGACTTGGCGCTGATACGGGTTCTGTTCGTATAGACGTGTATGGATCCAGCGGGGACTATCTGGGTTCCGGTCTCGATGGAGCTCAAATCTACGTACATGGTGATGCGCAAGACCAGGTCGGACAGATTCTCAAATCGGGACGAATAGTCGTGTTCGGCAACGTAGGTCAGACCCTCCTTTACGGAGCAAAGGGTGGAGAGGTATTCATAAGAGGCAATGCCGCAGGCCGTCCTCTCATCAATGCGGTGGGTAGAGTAAGGGTGATCATAAACGGTACTTGCCTGGACTATGCTGCCGAGAGCTTCATGGCAGGTTCGACCACGGGTGGGGGATTTCTTGTCATCAACGGAGTTACGACTCTGGACGATGGAAGAGTCTATGGACTAGAGATGAAATACCCAGGTTCTAACCTGTTCTCCCTCGCATCCGGAGGATGTTGCTATCTCAACGATCCATACGGAACCGTTGGTCTGTCGCAACTGAATGGAGCAAGGTTTGATCCGTTCCTGCAAGAGGACTGGAATGTGCTGGAGCCATATTTATCGTTGAACCAGGAATTGTTTCGTATTCATACAAGACACGATCTGCTCATGGTGGATGGAGTGCTTCGTTGGCCCAAAGAGGTCTTCAGAAAAGTGGTTCCATCGAATACACCAAAACCTGTGGAATAGGGCCAGACGAGCTGAGGAGCAAGATCAAACCTAGGCGATTCCCATTAAACCATTATAGTCGCAAAAATCCGGTGTAGGTGACCTTACTCCGCTCTCTTGGCGTGGGATACTTCTCGAGCCAATACTCCGATGTGTTTTCTTTCCTCACCTATGATGTGCTGGATTTTTTCCTGACCAGCACCAGGAGGAACCATCTCCTTCATCTCCAGGTAAAAGACCACCGAATCTTTCTCCATACCAATGGCCATTTTCAAGACCTCAACAATGGACTCCGAACCTGTCAACATCTCACATGGATCCGAGTTGACATCAAAGATGTGCCCGTCCGCAAATGCCTGAAGGTAGGCTGCCGTCTCGTTATCCGGATCGAACCTGGAAGGAGTTCGATCGGAAGACTCAAGGTCCTTGCGCATCTCGGAAAAGGTCTTCTCGTGGTCGTCTTCCATGTCGGCCAATTCCAGAAGCATCTTGCGGGCCTTTTCATCGTTGGTATTCTCAGCGGCCTTTCGATAGAACCTCGCACCGTTCTTCTCTATGCGCTCGGCGATTTCAAAAATCTCGTCAGCGTTGAAATGGACTCCCATGTCTGTCTCCTTTCAATCAACCAGTACAGCTCAGAAGGCTACACGATCATCGACATAGAAACAACCATTAGTAATCTTTATCTTTCCAGCTCCTGAAAGCAGGGAATACAAAGCACCTGACCCAACATACGCCTGGTCCTACTCTCCATGACAAGCTCATGGCATCTTTCGCACTCGAGGCTGGGTAAGGATCTTGCCGGGGTTGGTGGACGTTGAGTGATGGGCTCGATCATCAGGATATCATCCAGCGGATCGGTGAGAATGCTTTCGATCCTTTCTGTTCGCCTATTTTCGAGCGTCTTGGCCTCATCCTCGGATAATCCTATGGTCTGTTGTTTTTTCTTCAACGCCACCACCTGTGGATCAGTATTTTTGGCCGGTAGTGCCACGATCCTCATGGCCTTGTTGTCACTGCGCCTCCAAAAGCTAAAAGCCATCTTTCCATAATCTCTGTGGATAAGGTTACCCTTTCCAAAACTACAGCCACACAGAACCTGAATACCATCTACCGCGCACATGTCCGTCTCGGTAATACAGACCAACTCCTCGTCGGACGAATGGGGCCCGAGCAATTCTAAAACCTGTGCTGCGACTCGAACCCCCAGGGCCAACCCAGGACAACGATGACCATGAAATTCCACAGCTTTTTCCATCAGTTCATGAATGTCGTTCATTTGGAATCCCCCTTGATTCGCTGCATCCAGCCATGAACAATATCACAAAATCTCTCCGGCTCTTCCTCGTGACAATTGTGAGCAGCATCTTCGAATACAACCAGTTCCGAGGGTCCAGCCAGGTCTCGCACCAAATCCTTGGCAATCTTTACATCATGAGCCTTGTCCGCACCGCCCCAGACTACCAAACTCGGCTGAGAGATTTTTTTTATCATATCGATACCTGGACTGTAGTCGTGCGCCTGGAGTCCAATCTTAGTTGCAGCCTCCCAGCCGCCGTCCGCATCCAGGTGTTGTAACAACCTCCTGGTGCTTTGGTGGACCAACTCCTGCTTACGCCCGCTGGAATACACAGCCCTTCGAACCATACCAGAAATGAACAACCGTCCCAAGCGACTTCTGAAAAACGCACGCATGGGACCGGGTAATATCTTGGCCAGACGCAATCCCGGAGGAGGCGGTGGAGCGTATACGAAAGGAGATACCAACACCAGGCCACGGATCTTTTTCGCGTGTCTGTATGCTGCATGCATCGCCACGGCCCCACCAAGAGAATGACCTCCAACTATAGGGTCCTGCAATCCCAACTCGTCCATCAAGCTGACCACGAAATCCGCAAGCCATGGAAGTGTATAAGAGACATCAGTGGGTCGATGGGAATAACCCGACCCAGGCATGTCCACTGCGATGACTCTTCCAAAGGGAGACAGGCCCTCCAACATGGGCTCCCAAATGGCGCTTGATGCCAAAAAACCATGGAGCAATACCAGTTCAGAACCCCCCTCTCCCAACTCCTGAAGATGCACTCGTACTCCGTGGACTTGAACAAATCTACCCGGAGCAGGCGGACGGTTTGCGCTTTTTTTCATTATGATCTTCGGCTGTTCGCTCCGAACGATAGCGTGTTCAACCCTCCATTATTTGGCTGGATTCCGTGTGGGGCTCACAGTGGCGGGTATCTTTTTCTTTTTGCAATTTCAAAATTGTTTCATAAGGAACTGGAAATGCCGTTCCAGGGGGAATGAGGTCTACTGTCTTTGCCCTGAAACACTTGTCCTGCATTCGACACGAATGAAACCTGGGGCCCCAGTCGGCACTTGCCCTCATTCGATCCCAAATGGTCTGAAGCGGTTCGTCACAAACATTCCCAAAGGTAATAGGGGTGAAATCACAAGGACACACATCCCCCGCAGCTGTTACGTATATCTGATAGAATCCGGCAAAACACCCGATTCCCTCCGGAGAGTTCACCCAGGACTGCCCCATCACGGCCGGCCCGGAAGGAGAAGCGTTTTGGGCCTTGATCATTTCCTTTAGAATCTCCCGGTCTTCCAGAGTCAAAACCCAGTCATCCCCATGCATCAAGGCTCCAGTCGGTACCGCGTCGAAACAAAAGACCTGGTCGACGCCCAAGTCTTCTCCCAAGGCTATCACTTGTTCGAAAGATCCCTTTTTCATTCCAAAGCGGGAAATATAAGTACTTATTCCCACCAACATCTCGTTGGCCTTCAATGTCTCTATGGCCTTCAACGCCCGCTTGAAGGCACCATCGAACCCCCTCCTCCTATCATGTACGGCAGGATCGTTCGAATCCAGGCTCACAAGAGTGCCGAAAAGCCCCACACTCCTTAGCTCCGTAGCAAGGTCCGAGACCCTGGAGCCGTTGGTGAACATGCTTACCGCCACTTTCGACTTGTCCGTCTCGTCTATGAGTTTCAAAAGCTTTTTGTATAAAGTTGGCTCGCCTCCCGATATGACGAAAGAGGCTCCGCCCATTTCGATGAACTGATCCACCAAATCGCGCAGCACTTGGTACGACATAGGCTTTTTTCCATGCTTCATATAGTTTTGCGCGGAACAATGGGTGCAGTTCATGTCACAAGCGTCATTAATCATCACCACCATGTTTATGGGTCGAGCCTGTTTTTTCAGCACCATGTAATCAAACCCCACCTTCAACACCCTGGTCCCTGCTTCGGATCCTATGGGCGGTTGGGTCAGATCATATACTGGCATGTCATTGACCAATGCAACGGGCTTCATGGGAGCGATGTTGCCATTGAAACGCTTCAGGTATCCGGCCACCAGGCGGTCAGTCCACTTAGTGGCTCTGCTGACAAAAGGATATCGGACTTTATGCAAATCGTCCCGCTTCAGGTGTTCGAAGAAGTCCATGTCTCCACCTTCCCCGGACGCGCACCTGAAGCTCCACCGACTCCCCCTCCTCGAGGCTGGCTAAGGTCAAGCCCCAACAGGACTTACACCAATAACGATAATTTCCATAAAAAGAACCCAGCCTCCAACCAGGGACTACAAGATTCAGCGTCCAACAATTATAAATAATCATTGCCAACGCCTTTAGTCAAGGGCATATTTCAAAAAAGGCTTACATTTCAATAGATTGTATTGCAATGTGCGAACGTGTAATACAAAAATAAAACTATTGCACCAACCCTTGAGCCGACAGTAAAAAGAGTCCGTCCTTGGCACAGGTTCAGGAAACTCTCACAAGAAAGAAGACCAAAATGAGTGATGAACTATTTAGCTTTGTTTACGATGGAAGGGTGGCATTAGAGGTTTTTCCCCGTACAACGCCACGTAACCTGCTACTCGCTCTGCTTGCCACAATAACGCCCGAAAATAGCTGGGAAGGATGCGTAGTGTTCAAGGGAGACACTCCCTTGGAGCCCCACACTATATGCGTCGGCACCAAGGGCCCTGGGGCAGACCAGGTCCAACGAAAGCTGGTGGAGGCACTGGAGGCACGCGAGGTAACGGTACTGGAGGTCTACGAAGGAGGCCCAGAAGAGCAAGAGCGAATCGCCATGGCGTCCGGTGGAAAATGGTCTTGAAAAGGCTCTACTTGTTCTTCTTTTCGAACAGGCTCATCATGTCCATTCCGGTCTTTCTCAAAAGCTCCAGGAGGGCCGAACGAAGATCGAAGCGCTTGACCACCAAATCCATCTGTGCTTGTTGACTGGTGCGCCTGGCGTCGGTCACTTCCAATGAAGACCCAGAACCGTTGGCATAAGCTAGTTCGGCCACCGCCAGTGATTCCGCAGCGACTTTTGCCTTTTGCTTCGCCGAAGCGACCAATTGACGTGCCTTTTGCCATTGTCTGTATGCCTGGCGAACCTCCATGCCCGCCTGAAGCCTGGCGTTTTCCGTGTCCAGTTCGGCCTTGTGGACCGCGGCCCTGAGTTGATCCAACTCCGCATACCTGGTGTGGTCATATATGGGTATGCTGAGGGTAAAGGCATAAAACCACCTGCTCTTGTCCGCATCTGAAAAATCGCTCGGATCGGTGATCTGCTGGTTGAGCTGCCAAGAAAAACCCAAGGACGGAATAAAGCTCATCCAGGAGGAAAGCAGTTGACGCTCGGCCAATTCCCTGAGTGCCTTTTGTATCCTGATATCCTCCCTCCTGGTCTGAGCCTTGGCCTCCAATTCATTCTCGGATATGGTAGGTGTTTGTATATGGGGAGGCGGCTTAGGCCTGACCATGCCGTCGAATCCCACGAGTGCACCAAGAGTGTCACAAGTGTTGTCAAAAGCACTCCTGGCTGAGAGTAAATTTTCTTTGGCCGAGATCAGTTCCGTCTGAGCTCGAAGAACATCCACCCTTTTTCCCGTTCCATGGCCATATCTCAACTTGGCAACAGCCAGGTGTCTGTTGATGGCGTCCATGTTGCTTTGACTGACACTGATCATGGACCGAGCGGACAAGGCGGTAAAATAGGTCTGTGCTACCGTGAGCAAAAGGGTCTGCTTGGCGTTTTGCACCGTTAGTTTGCTCACCTCTTCTTCCTGCTTTGCTGCCCAAATTCCCAACCAGGCCCTGGCATTTATCACAGGCATGGTCACCATAAGGTTTCCTCGCAGGGAATCCTGTCGCCTTATTATCACTTCCGGACCGCCTCCCAAAGAGACAGCGTCATGGTGATCGTTGTGTGTAAAAGTGAAAGAGCCTGTCACCACGGGAAGCAACAAGGCCCAGGAGTTTTTAATCCTGGCCTGAGCTTTTTCTATGTCGGTTCGCACGGCTTGTAGCCCAGGATTGCGACTGTTTGCCAACTCCAAAGCCTGCTCGAGATCCACCTCCTGTGGTTGCTCTTTCGCCGTAGCAGCATTGGAAGCGAAAATGAACATCAGACCAACAAAGATCGTCGAGACTCTTTTCATATCTCTTCCCCGCCTGCCGCCTCGTGTGCGGAGCTCTGATGAGAACGGGAATCGTTGGTATCAATTGGAAACATCCAGAACCAAAACCTCTTGATGTTGTTCCTTAGATTTTCCACCAGCACGAACACAGCAGGTAACAATATGAGCACCACCGTCGTGGAAAACAGCACCCCGAACCCAAGGGCCACAGCCATTGGAATCAGCACCCTGGCTTGAACGGATGTCTCGAATATCATGGGCGCCAGTCCCCCAAAAGTTGTAAGGGACGTCAGTATCACTGGTCTGAATCTTTGCCTGGCTGCTGAACTCGCAGCTTGCACGGGTGAAAGATCCTTTTCTTTCATAAAACGGTTTGCCGCAGACACTAACACTAATGAGTCATTTACCACCACACCGCTAAGCGCAACCAGACCCATGAGACTAACCATGGACAGGGGCATACCCATGAGTAGATGGCCGAGCACAGCACCTACGAATCCGAACAGGATTGCAGGAAGCATTACCACAAGGACCGGTTGGAGGAAACTACGCAGAGGAACTGCGATCATGGCGAACATGACCAGCAATGCAATCATGAACCCGACTCTGAGAAACGAAAAGAAGTCCTTCATGTCCCTTTGTCGTCCCGCACGTTCGAATCCCAACCCAGGATATTTCCTTTTCATTTCAGGTATGATTTTCTTATACACCGAAGCCATGACCTCTTGGGCGTTTGCGTGATGTTCGTCCACGTCCGCCTGTATCCTTATGATCCTCTTTCCATTCACCCTGGTGATGGACGTATAGGCATGGCCGTATTTCACCTGCGCCGCATCCATCAAGCGCATCTGCCCCCCTGACGGAGTTATTACGATGAGATCTTCCACGTTTCCAAGACTCTTGCGATCTTTTTCAGGCAACCGGACCATGACCTTCATCTCGTGTCTGCCTCGTTGCTGCCTCAACGCTTCTGAACCATAAAACGCACCTCTGACCTGCGCGGCCAAATCCGCAGCTGTCAATCCAGCCTTTGTTCCTGCAGGTGTCATGTGAAAATCCATCTGGGGCTTGCCCTGCTCGATACCGCTGTCCACGTCCTTGATCCCGTCAAAGGAAGCCAGCTTGGCCGCAAGCTCTCGCGATGCTTGTTCCAGGATTGGAATCTGTCGATGGGTGAGTCTCATGTCAATGGGTTTTCCATGATGCCCAGTGGACGAATTAAAGCTGAGACTCTCAAGGCCTGGGATACTGCCGATCTTTTCTCGCCAGGCAGAAGCAAATCCTGAAGACGAAATGCTCCGCTGGTCACTAGGCACTAATGTAACCAACACCGAGGTAACATGTCCTCCTGCGGAATTTCCTCCATGCCCTGAAAAAGACACCCCGATCATGGAAAAAACGCCCTGGCTGATTTTTTCGCCGCCGTTTTCCTTCATCACCTGATGTGCCGCGCGAACCATCCTGTCCATAGCTGATTCAGTCTCTTGTACCGCCGTACCGAAAGGAAACCGAGCCTCTGCGCTGACCCAATCGGATTCCTCCCTGGGAAAATCCACCATCTTCACAATACCACCGGTAAGCAATCCCACTGTCCCAAAAAGGATCGCTATGGCGATGGCAAGGGTTATCCATCTTTGACGCACAGCGGCTTTTACCACAGGAAGGTACAGGTGCTCGACGAACCTCTCCACTCCCCTGGATACACTCGTCTGCAATCGTCCCAAAAATCCCATTTTATCCCGCGAACGAACCCGCAAGTGGGCCAGGTGTGATGGCAAAACGAAAAACGACTCAGTCAGGGAAATGGCCAGGACGAGAATCACCACCACCGGTATGCCAAACATCCACTTGCCGCGATTGCCTGGGACGAACAGCAAGGGACTGAACGCCGCAATGGTCGTGGCCACTGAAAAAAACACCGGGGTTGCCACCTGCTTAGTGCCAACTATGGCTGCCTTTATGGGGCTCATTCCTTGCCGCCTGAGCCTGAATGTGTTCTCACCCACTACTATGGCGTCGTCCACCACCATTCCCAATGTGACGATGAACGCGAACAAGGAAATCATGTTGATGGATACTCCCAGAGCCGGCAAAAGGATGAGAGATCCCAAAAAAGAGGTGGGTATTCCCATGGTGACCCAAAAGGCCAGCCTTGGTTCCAGAAACAGGCCGAGGATAACCAACACCAACACGAGGCCTATGCCGGCGTTTCGCATGAGTAAATCAAGTCGCTCATCATACAGCTTGGACCTGTCCATATAGGTTGCCGCACTTATTCCCGGAGGCAGGTTCAATCCCTTTGCGAATACCTTTACCGCATTGGCTACATCGGTCGGGGATTGCATGCCAACACTAAATACCTGTATGACCACGGCAGGTTTGCCCTCGAATGCCGCCCTGACATCCATATCTGCAAATCCGTCTTTTATATCCGCAATATCTCCCAAGACCACTGGTTGACCATCCTGGGATCTCACCACGGGAATCGTGGCAAACTGAGCCGCCAGGTCCCTGCGCTCGGCTGTTCTCAGCAGCCACTCGCCTCCTTTGGTTTTGACACCGCCCGCAGGTATGTCCAGCGCGGTCCTTTGTATGGTTTGAGCGATGGAAGGAAGGGTAAGACCATAACGGCGCAAAGTATCCTGGCTTATCTCCACGTCCATTTCCAAAGGAGGAAGCCCGAACATCTCCACAAAGGACACATCGGGAAGGGCTAAAAGCTCGTCACGCACCCTCTCTCCCAGGTCTTGAAGAACCTTTTTCCCTTGATTTCCGTATAGCACGAGCCAGATTGCTTCCGAGCGCCATTCAGGCAAGCTTACCACCGGTTTTTCAGCTTCTTCGGGAAACGAGGTAATTCGGTCCACCGCGTTTTTTACATCGGATAGAGCCTTCTCTTTGTTGGCTCCCCTCTGAAGCTCCACTGTAACGTTCGCCACCGACTCGTTCGCCCTTGCCTGAACCTCCTTAACTCCGTCAAGGCCTCGTACAGCTTCTTCTATTGCCAGCAATATCCCTTCTTCCACCTCCTGGGGACTAGCACCAGGGTACACCATGGTAATGTTGATCTGGTCTGGCTCGATCTCAGGAAAAACCTCCTTTTTTATGCGTTGGGACGAGATGAGCCCACCTATCAACAGCAGGATCATGAGCAAGTTGGCAGCCACGGGATTTTGAGCCATCCAGGAGATAGGGCCCTTATAAAACTCCTGCCGGGTCATAGACGCTCCTCCTGGCTCGTACTGGTTTTATTCGTCTTTTCTACAACTTTTTCCGAAGATTCCTTTGAATCCACCACCACCTTCATGCCCTCTACCGGTGTCGAAAGTCTCGAAGTTATGACCTGTTCTCCCGGTTGCAAGTCTCCCGAGACGAAAATCGTGTCACCATGGGACCAAACCACCTTTACCGAACGAATCTCCAGCTCGTCCTTTGAGTTTTTCACCCAGACCTTGGTACGATCTCTCAGCGCCATGCGCGGGATTCTCAAAACACGTTCCAATCTGGGCCCCATGATCTGAACGTTCACCCAAGATCCGATAAACAGGGGAATATCCGATCTGAGTTGCTCTTTCGGCACCGCCATGTTCGAACCAGTCACACCGTCTTTGTTGGTAACGTTATTGTGCCGAACCATATCATCTGCCTGGGTCCTGGAACCGAGATCGTTGTTCCAGGGAGACGATATCTCGATGAGAACCCGGGCCATTTTTCCCTTGGGGTCCAGGTCGGGCAGCAATCGAATCACCCTTCCCTTCCTCTCGATGGAAGAATCATGGCCGGAACTCTGGATGACATTGACCTCCGAGCCCTGTTCTGAGTTGACTCCCGGCACCTGTATCCACCCGAGTTTTTCCAAGGGAATAGAAGCTCGCACCCAATACCGATCCACGTCGGCCAAGACAGCGATTTTCGTCCCCGGGCCCACCACCTGACCCTGGTCCACGAATTCATCCATGACCACTGAGTTGAATGGAGCCCTGATGATCGTTCGAGAGCGCATGAGGCGCGCCTTTGCCAAAGCGCTCTTGGCCGATTCCAAAGAGACCTCCGCGGTATGGACCTGGATCTCACGAAGTGCCAATTGTCTTCCCAACTGTGTTGGTTTTATGGAATCTCCCACCAGTTCCCACTCTTTTTGTGCAACCTCTTTGAGGCTACGCTCCTTCGCCAGGTTCAGTTCCGCTTGGCTAACGTTAGCCCTTTGTTGCTCCATGGCCAGTTCGTAATCCCTGTCATCCAACCGCAACATAACCTGGCCCTTTGTGAATCTCCCCCCGGGAACAAGGCCCGCAGCCTGGTAAACGATTCGCCCTGACACCTCGGGTGTTATGGTCACTTGCCTGGCCGGGACCACCGAGCCCATGGCCGAGACCACAACAGGAGCATCGGAAGGTTGGGCCTGCAAAGCAGCCACCACTGTGGGTATTGCCTTCACTTGCTTGTGTTTCGGTTCCTTTTTCGATGAAGACAAAAACAGCATCAACCCAACGCCAGCACCCACGATCAAAATAAACATCAAAGCCACTACAATCTTACGCTTCATCTGTGTCACCTCTTGGTTGTAATCACGTCCCCACCGATAGCACCTGATATGTCACGAAAATATCATCATCAAATGTCATTATGTCCAATGAGACAAACCGAAAAGCGAAAAGTTGCCAAGGAAACCACCACATGGACCATTCAGGAGGTACTATGGTATACATCAATCATGAAAATAATCGACTCCCACGTACATGTTTTTCCTCCTGATGTCAGTGAAAATCCCAAAAGCTGCCAGCAAGACGAACCATGCTTTGAGTTGTTGTACAAAGATCCCAAGGCCAGGATGGTCTCCACGGAATCGTTGCTGGAGGCCATGGACAGGCAGGGTATCTCCATGTCCATAGTGTGTTCGTTTCCATGGCGGGATCCCGCTATGGCTAAAGACCACAATGACTATATTTTGTCATCTGCCCAATTCCATCCGGACAGGCTCGTACCTCTGGCCTCGGTGGATGTACTCGCACCAGGCGCAATCAAAGAAGCCGAGCGGGCCCTTGCCGCAGGGGCCGCGGGACTTGGAGAGATCGGCGTATACGAACATGACCTTACGGATGATTCCGTGTTCGACTTGCTCAAAAGGCTTGCGCGCCTTTGCGCTGAAGCTGACAAGCCCTTGCTCTTACATACCAACGAGCCCATAGGTCACACCTATCCTGGAAAGAGCCCCATGAGTATCAAAGGCCTTTACGAACTGATTTCAGCGTGTCCTGACACCAGGTTCCAGTTGGCTCATATGGGTGGCGGCCTGTTTGCCTTCGCCCTGCTAAAGAGAGAAGTTCGTAAAGTTCTAAAAAACTGCGTCTTTGATACGGCAGCTACGCCCTATCTCTACCTACCTAAAACATATAAACTCTTTTTCGACATATGTGATGAACAACAGATACTCTATGGAAGTGATTTTCCCTTGCTGGCTCTAGCGCGTTACGAAAAAGACCTTGCTGAATCAGGCATTACAAAAAAACAACGAGCTGCTCTTTTGGAGCAAAATGCCAAGCGTTTTTGGGGGCTTTAAGCATGAGGACTAAGTCATAATGTCAAAATCCATTCCCACCGAACTAAAGAAGATCCTTGTGAGAAACAGGATTCGAACGGAATTTCCCCCTGAGGCACTCGAAGAAGTCCACGCCATCGAGAAAAACCCTGGTCTGGACGATGGGGATCTACGTGACCTGACCCACCTTGCTTTCGTAACCATAGACAACCAGGATTCAAAGGATCTGGACCAGGCCATGTACCTGGAAAAAGACGGAAAAGGATACGTGGTTTACTACGCCCTTGCCGATGCATCTTATTACGTTCGTCCAGGTTCCGCTCTTTTTGCAGAAGCCCTGAAGCGAGGGGCTTCATTCTATCTTCCCGGGTTGAGCATCCCCATGTTACCCAGGCGATTGAGTGAAGGATTGGTATCGCTGAACCCGGATGTGGACCGACGAGCACTGGTGTTCATAATGAACCTGGACGAGCAAGGGTCGGTCAAAAGCACCAACATAGTAAGGGCGAAAATTCATTCAGTAGCAAAGCTAACGTACTCGGGGGTTCAGTTATTGTTCGACTCTCCCAACGCGAGTCCGCTCGTATCTCAAACCTACACGTCGTCTTTGATGCTTTTGCGGCAGGTGGGAAATCTGCGTCTGTCTGAAGCGAGACATCGGGACGTGGTGAGGTACAATCGCGAGGAGACGGAGGTGGAATACATCGATAACGCAGATTGGGTCATCACCACGAGACAGCGACTGGACGTGGATTCGTGGAACGAACAAATCTCCCTCATGTGTAACTCCGAAGGCGCTGCTATTTTGGCAAAAGACACGGACGATGAAAAGGCCCAGGCCATATATCGCATTCACGAACCACCAGAACCACAAAGCCTGAAGCGATTACAGATGGTCCTCGAGTCTCTGGCCAAGGAGCACGGCTTGGATCCAAAAGTTTGGTGTTGGAACCCTGGCGCCAAGAGCCTTGCCCATTTTCTCGAAGATCTTCCTGATTCCCCGTCCTTCAAGCGCATAAATGAAGTGGTTCAGCGCCAGGCTCTACTGGTCAATCACAGGTCGGTGTATTCGGCGGAACCAGGAATGCACTATGCTTTGGGGGTCACCCCTTATGCCAGGTTCTCTTCTCCCATGAGAGAAATCGTGGGCATTTTCACACACAAAGAGGCATTGGAAAAACTCCATCTCGTCCAGTACTCTCAAGATGCTATACAAGACGAGGAGTTGAGAAAAAAAATAATCCAGGCGGCCAACCAGGCAAAGGAGCTTCAACGAAGATTGACCAAGGACGTTATGAAGTTGGCGCTGGATGTATTATGGAAAAAGGATCTCCGTCTGCCGTGGCCCCAACGTCCCGAGCGCAAGGCCACTATTATGGGGATTAGCCACACCAGGATGTATGTTAGGCTGGACCAACCCCCTGCAGACATGAAGATATACTTAGAAAACCTCTCACGGACCACAAACAAAAACCTGGTCCAGTCAGACGACGGAGTAAAGCTCGTGGACTCGACGGATGGGACGACGTGTTTTCGCATCGGAGATGAGCTCTTGGTGAAAGTCGACTCCTATGACAGAAAGCGCAGACGATGGCACATCGTACCGGTTGAACAAAGCATCTGATTTACGATTGGGGTAATATTCTATGCAACCCAATCAGCTCGCTTCATAACTCTGCAGAAGGTTTACCTATTCCTGTTGGCGGCGAGGAAACTTTTTAGTATATATTCGAACCAATTACAATTTCGCACCAAATCAAATCGGAGGGATTACATGAATCGTATCGTCACCTTTTTTGCCACCATGGTAACTTTGTCCTGCCTGCTGCCTGCTTGCAAGACAACGTCATCTACCGTAACCCTGTCGCCGTCAAAATCCACAGCCTTACATGATTCTGAACCTGCGCCTGTCGACCAAGCGCAACTACTTGATCACGACACTCCCAAGACCACCGCCGAGGGTAACACTTTCGTTGCACCGGCTGGTTGGTCCATAAGCTCTCATGGCGCAGCCACAATCCTGTATCCTCCAGAAAAAGGCTCTGCTATCGCACTCATTGATTTGCACGCGCCAAGCGCCAAGCAGGCAGTTGCCGCCGCTTGGCGAATCTATAAACCCGATGCCAAGTGGCCCTTGCTGCTGATCACCCAAAAACCGGATAAGGACGGATGGACCAATCGTTCGACGTTTAGCTATCAGACTTCACCAAACGAAAAACGCGCCGTGGCGGCAACCGTCCAGCATACCGGTGACATCTGGACAGTCGCCATATATGACATGGCGATTGCGGTGGGAGAAAAACGTCTCGCGCAGGTCGCGTTGATATTCGACCAGCTTTTTCCCAAGGGATACAAGGGTGAATCCTTCAAGGGCAAAAAAGCTCACAAGCTGGACAAGGCAAGAATAGCCGAGCTGGGCGAGTTCATAAAAAAAGCCATGAAACAGACAAAAGTCCCTGGTGTCGCCTTGGGCCTGGTGCAGGACGGCAAGGTGATTTTTGCCGACGGATTCGGCGTCAGGAGTCTTGGCTCCGAGGACAAGGTGGATGCAGAGACCCTGTTCATGATTGCCTCCAACACCAAGGCGCTTACAACTCTCATGCTTGCCAAGCTGGTAGACGACAAGAAGCTGACATGGGATGCACACGTTACCAGTTTACTACCGTCATTCAAGCTTGGAGACCCAAGTACAACGAGCCAGGTGGAGGTCCGGCACCTCATCTGCGCATGTACTGGCTTGCCTCGTCAGGATATGGAGTGGCTGTTTCAATTCGAAGGACTGACGCCTGAAAAAGCCCTAGCCACCCTTGGCACCATGCAGCCGACCAGCAAGTTTGGAGAGATATTCCAATACTCTAACCCCCTTGCTGGCGCCGGAGGTTTTGTGGGCGGGCATATTCTGTTTCCCAAGCTGGAACTGGGAAAAGCCTATGACAAGGCCATGCAGACACTGGTGTTAGATCCCCTGCATATGAAATCCACCACCTTTGATTACGCAAGTGCTTTGAACTCAAACCACGCCATGCCCCACTCTGTGGATATCGACGGAAAGTTAGCGCATGCGTTGATGGAGATAAACTATGCAGTTATTCCGCTTCGTCCTGCCGGCGGCGCCTGGAGCAACGTACGAGACCTCCTTTCGTACGTGAGCATGGAACTTGCCGATGGAGTATTACCGGACGGCAAACGATACATTTCCAAAGAGCCCCTTTTGGAACGTCGCGCCACACAGGTTACCATAGGAAAGTACACCACCTATGGAATGGGCTTGATGGTCAACAACAAGTACGGTGTCTCGGTGGTACATCACGGCGGAGACTTGATCGGTTATCATTCCGACATGATGTGGCTTCCCGATTACGGAGTGGGTGCGGTGATCCTCACTAACGGAGATCCCGGTTGGCTCATAAGAACGCTGTTCAGGCGCAAGCTGCTCGAGGTGCTTTTCGACGGTCGGCCCGAGGCGGACAAACAGCTTGCTGCCGGGGCAAAAAGTTTTTTCGAGAGAATGGCTTCAGAGCGAAAGCTCATCACTATACCAGCCGACAAAACAGAGGCGGGCAAGCTGGCAAAGCACTATACCAACCAAGCACTGGGAGACATAGAAGTCCGACAGGACAAGGGCAAGACTATTTTTGACTTTGGTGAATGGAGCAGCGAAATGGCGACACAAAAAAATCCCGACGGTACCGTGTCGTTCATCACCACGACTCCTGGAGTCAACGGCTTCGATTTTCTCATGATCAATGGAAAAAAAC
>CAYSLH010000081.1:11115-17019 GCA_964431605.1 uncultured Myxococcales bacterium | reverse complement strand
AGTGAAAACAGCTTTTTTCGATGAGCCTGACTCGGGGCGACAAGTGGATCAACTGGACCTCATCCCGTCTAGCCAACCATCACCTGAAGACGATTACCTTAGGATGAGGATACGAAAACTTGTTGAAAAATGTGCGGCGGATATTGGTGAAGAGCAGCGAGAAGTGCTCAAGTTGTATTATCTCAATGGGTTTAGCCAGGACGCGACAGCTGCTGCTTTGTCCATAAACCGCAATAGGGTCAGAAAGCATATCGCAAGCATAAGAAAACGATTGTTCAGAGAGTTGAAACATGACGATCTATACAACGAGGGAAAGCTCTCCTTGGAGTCTTTAGAGGAGAAAGAATAATGGGCATTGGGGTAGATAAGTACGAAAAGTATTTGCAGGACTTGTTTCTGTGCACGACACCTACCTCCATTCCCGCTGGATTAAGCAAGCATCTGAGAACTTGCCCAACTTGCCGGGAATTGTTCTCATCCCTCGCCTTGGCAGACAGGCAACTGGCCAGAGAGTGTGGCGTGGATACTCGCTTTTCAGCCTTTGAGAGCGAAGTGCTTTGGGCGAACCTTTCTCAGGGACTAACCTTGGTGCCTGCCCAAAGCGGCTCTGGTGGTTGGTGGTCGCGGAAATCATTGGCTGTCTCTGCTTTATTGTCCATATTCTTTTTGACTGGTTCTGTCTTTTTGTTTTTCATATTGAATTCACCCGCCGCACGTCAATCGAAGCAGGCTGTGGCCAGAGGCGGACATCTGTCTCCCTTAGTCCAGTTGTATTGCATGGGATCAGCAGGACGACCCAGGTTGATGAAAGAGCATCCTGCCAGGTGCTCGATCGACGAGGCATTGGCTTTTGCATACATGAACCCTGATGATAAATATTCAAGTGTTGCGCTTTTTGCCCTGGATAAAGACAAAAATCCCCTTTGGTATTTACCAGATCCGATTCATCCGAGTGCAGTATCCATCCATCGCACCACAAAACCCAAGGCGCTACCAAAGATTGTAAGGTTGAGTGTCAATCATGAGCCAGGCAGGTATTTTTTGTATTACATTTTCACACTCAAGCCCCTGACCTTTGAGGAGTTGAGCCGTACTGTCTCAGTTATTTCCAATGGGGGGGCGCCTCCAACAGGTTCATTTCTTAGAAAATTGGAGTTGGAAGTGGAGGAATCCAAATGAGGTTTATGGCGGTTTTGCTTTCGTTTTTTTGGATGATTCCTATCACAGGCGCACAACAAAGGACTGTCAGGCATGTTCTTATCGTAGCCAATAACGAAGACCCTTCGGCCAAGCTTGCTCCTCTTCGTTTTGCAGATGACGATGGTGCTCGGTATTTTGAACTTTTTTCCTCCCTGGGCGCAAAGACCGAACTCCTTACAACCATGGATCCCGATACCCAACAACTTTTTCCTTCCATGGTGGGAAAGACCAGGCCTCCTACGAAGAAGCGCCTCTTTTCCGCTCTGTCTCTGATCTTCGAACAGATAAAACAGGACCAATCCGATGGCATGTCGGTGGAATTCTTTTTTATCTTTACTGGTCATGGGGTGATGTCGGATGGAAAGGGTGGGCTTTTGTTGTCCGATGGGGTGCTGGGCAGGGACGAATTACTCAAAAGGGTGGTCGAAGCATCACCTGCGGATTTCAACCACGTAATCATCGATGCATGCAACGCCTATTTCGCTGTGATGGAACGAGGTTGGCAGGATGATGCCGGAAGTCAGAAACAGTTGGAGTCCTTTCGTGGATTTTTACAAAATCATGACACATCCGTCTATCCTACCACCGGGTTTATCCTCTCCACCGCAGGCACGGCACAAGTGCATGAATGGGAAAAATACAGGGGGGGCGTTTTTAGCTATGAACTGCGTTCCGGCCTACTGGGTCCTGCAGATGTCAATACAGATGGCAGGGTGACATATCAGGAGTTGAACGCTTTTTTAGTGGCTGCAAACGCTGGAGTGACAAACCCCAAGGCTAGGCTGAATGTCTATGTAAAAGCTCCACCCCAGAATCTGGACAGACCGCTCGTAGATTTGACCGAGGGAAGCATCAAGCACTTCGTGACATTTTCCTCTGGAACAGGTGGCCATTTCATCGTGGAGGACTCTCGTGGGATGAGCTACGCAGAATGGAATCAAGCTCCTGATCACGAATCCAGGTTGGCCCTGTTGTTCGATCCGGTCAGCGCCGAGCCGGAGTATTTTATCAGGCGGGGCTCAAAAGAACTATTGGTACGCCTGGAGCCACTTAGGGCAAATTCGACTACCCAGGCACATGGCCTCATCGCTTTTGACGAAAGCCGCCTCGAACCCCTGCATGCTAGAAGCCGTTCCAGTGTGGTCGAGTCTTTCAGGAGGGATTTGTTCTCCGTGCCTTATGGTCGAGCCTTTTATCATGGGTTCGTTGCGGGAAGATACCCCAGGCTCGAGCTACACGAGCAGGCAGAGTCTGGTCCAGGCAGAAATACCCTCGGCTTGGGCTATTTACTTTCAGGAGCGATACTGGATTCTGGGGAGATATCACACGGCGTGCGCCTGGACTATCACTGGCGTGCTTCTACACACGCTAGGCTGGCGTTACAGGTGGATTGGCGCGGATACGATGCTGGGCGCGAAGCCAACTCTCATACCGTAAACGACATAGGACTGTCCTTGGGTGCTGGCGCGGTTTTTATGCCTTGGGATGCTTGGTGGTTTTCCTTGGACGGCATGGTGGGGAATCATTTTATTTTGTATCAGCGCCAAAAGCCTGGTGTGGATCCTGACAAGACAAAAGATGCCGAGGACTTCTTTGCTCCAGGTCTGAGCCTGGAAGGCTGCGTCAGGTTTGTGCCTGTATCGGCTCTGTTCATCGAGATCGGAGCTGGATTGAGTGTGGTCTGGTCCGATGTGGAAGACAAGCAACAAATGTATTTCATTCCTGAGGGTTCAGTCGAAGTGGGCTGGATTCTTTGACCTCGACAGGAGGCTGTAATGACCAAAAGTAATTTATTCTGTCTGATGGCTGTTATTCTGTTTGCCGGACTGCTTTCAAACGCTTGTGACTCTGGTGCAACCAACGCTGACACAGACGGTGACGGGGTCGTAAATAAAGACGACAACTGTCCGTTGGTATCGAACACCGACCAGGCTGATACAGACAGCGATGACGTGGGAGATGCGTGTGACAATTGCCCTGATGCGCTCAACCAGGACCAGGTTGATGCGGATGGAGATGGAGTGGGGGATGCCTGTGATAACTGTCCTGACGTGGCCAATGAGGACCAGATTGATACGGATGGAGATGGAGTGGGGGATGCCTGTCGACAGACTACTTTCCAACTTGTGTCGTTTTTCCCCATGGCCGGATTCAGGGGCATGGACGTGGATTTTACCATTACGGGTTTCGGCATAGAAGATGGCGCGTCGGTGGTCTTTACAAATACAGATGACGCATCCATGCAATTTGAACCCACAGGATTGTCCGTAACAGATTCCAAGATCCTAGAAGGCGTCATTCCCGCTGACCCGGAAAGGCGATTGGGCCTGTACGATGTGACTGTCACCAATCCTGGAGGTGAATCCAAGACCTTGGATCGAGCCTACACGGTCACACCCAATCCCCCTCCTGTGGTGGATGATGTACAGCCGCCCTACGCGTGGAACGGAAATCCCGCTGATGGAATCCTATCCGACGTAACCGTGACCATAACAGGGTCGAACTTCGTGTCCACGCCGGGTGTCAGGTGGGTCCTTATCTCTGATTCAACTGTGTCTTTCGAAGCATTGTCCGTGGCGTTCGTAGACTCGGGCACCCTTTCCGTGGTGGTTCCGTCCGAGTCATTGAAGATGCCCATCGGCATGTATCACGTGCAGGTTACAAACCCTGACTCGCAAGGTGACATGTGGGATGGCGAGTTCGAGGTCACTGCCACCGCGCCTCCCAGGATTGTTTCCATCGACCCACTGCGGGCTCCGGGTGCTGATTTCAATGGTGGGCAAGTCTCCGTAAGTGTCATGGGTACGGGGTTTGTTACCGGCTCGGTGGTGTCGCTCGTAGATCCCACAGGAGCCGAGATAGATCTCGCAACTGATGATCAGGCGGCCGCGAGCGGTCTGCTCGTGGCATCAGTAGGTGCCACGGCTATCACCAATGGCGCCTATCCTCTCAAGGTCACCAACCCTGACGGGCAGTGGGCCTTGTTCTACTTTTTTTCCATTACGTCCAGCGCAGATGGAAAGCTCCAGGATTCAGACGGTTGGCTGTATTACCCAGAGTCGGCAATGCAGCAGGGCAGGTGGCGTCTGGGCGCCTTGTACGCCTTTGACCTGTTCGGCCGTGGATACATCTATGCCATCGGAGGCAGTGATATCACCGGCGCCGCGCTAGATACCATCGAGTATAACCAGGTCAGCGTTTTCGGTGAACCAGGAGCATGGAGATACGCCTTGCAGTTCGATGGGACCGAACACCTTGCCAACACCATGACTTCTCCCAGGTCTGGTGTGGGTGTGACCCACATCGGATCTTACCTCTATGCGGTAGGAGGCAGTGATGACAGCGGTCAGGGCCTTGGCTCAACTGAAATGGCCAAGGTACTGGGGGTAGACACCATGCCTTATCTGAATCGACACCCGGTGGCTTCGGCAGACGGGGATCTTCCTACTGGCTCATGGTACTATTTGATATCATCCGTAAACTCCGACGGAGAAAGCCTGCCAAGCCAGGAGGCAATCTCCATGAATGCAGGTGGAGCACTTAGCCTACATTGGGCCTCGGTGGATGGCGCCGAAAGCTACAATGTTTACCGTTCCCTCGCTTCGGACGGACGCAGCAGGACCGAGCGACTGTTGGCCGTGGGAGTAAGCGACACGAGCTTTACGGATACCGGTCGTGGTTTGCTTGCTCCCGCTCCAGGAAATCTCAGGGCCTTCGGTGATTCTCTAGGAGGCTCCATGGCCGAGGGGCTTTGGACTTATAGAGTATCCAGCGTTACCGCAGAGGGTGAGACCAATGCAGGATATGCCCTGACCACCGAAGTGGCCTCAGGTGAAGATTCGGTGGTGTTGCACTGGGATGCTGTGGTTGGTGCGACATCTTATAACCTGTATCGTTCTGCATCCGTAGATGACAGCACAAAAGAGACTTACCTCGTGGCATCTGGACTGCATGATGAGATGTTTACCGATTTAGGCGAAGTTGCAGACACTGACTCGCCGGCATTGGACGGGGTCAAACCCCTCGCGCCCGGGAGCCTGAGCAAATGGAAGGTCCTGACGGATGATCAGGGTGAAGCCTTGGAGCTAAACGCGCCGAGGCAGGCGCACAGGGCCGTGATCGTAACGTTACCATTCGACGACGACTCGGATGAAAACACGCCACCCGTTCAGAGAGCGTTTTTGTACGTGGTGGGAGGAAGGTTCGACGACACCCCTGGAGGCGCTTATATCGATGCGGTGGAGAGGGCGGAGATCGACTTGCTGACAGGTGAACTCTTACCGGATCAAAACGGGGACTATTGGACGGTGGAGCCTGAGGTCTTGAACCAGGCCAGGGCATTTTTCTCCCTTATGTCCAGTCAGGGGAGAAATGAAGATCCTACACCTGGTGACAGGCCTCCACTTCCTTGTGACGACGTGGATTCAGATGGTTTCGATGACTTCGAATGTGGTGGAACGGATTGTAACGATTTGGACCCATCCATTCACCCTGGCGCGGATGATCCCTGCGGAGATGGAATCGACCAGGACTGTGATGGTGTCGACCAGGAATGCTCATGCGATACGGATCGAGATGGTGATGGTTTCTTGTCAGCCGGAGTCTGCGGTGGACCTGATTGTTGTGACGACGGTACAGAAGCCGGGCTCGGGTGTAGTCCGGATACTGCGGCCGAGATTCATCCGGGGGCTGATGATATATGCG
>CAYSLH010000081.1:4173-11015 GCA_964431605.1 uncultured Myxococcales bacterium | reverse complement strand
GAGACCAGCAACCATGCCAACTGGGGCCACGAGGGTATTTTGTACATGGACTATGTCTTTAGCTTTGGAGGCGCTACGTACGAAAACGTGGACTCGTTGACGGTAAGCGCAGACAGGCATGTTTGGGCAAGCCCATATGATGACAATGCTTCAGATGACGCGCACATCATCCTCAGGGATGTCTCGGCCGCAGGTCACATGGACCTGGAGCGGGCATACTTCGGTATGGTGAGGCTCTTTTCCAGGATCATCGCAGTGGGCGGGATCAGTGGAGACCAGATAGTCACAGGTGTCTATGCCATAAGACAATAATACATCCTTGGGACGATGCGAAGGAGGAAAAGATGATCGATGGGATATTAAAAATCGCCACATTGTTTTTCTCGGCTACTTTGCTCTGGGCTTGTTCGGATGATGCTCCTTCCGGGCAGTGCGATCCCGCAGACAGTAACTGCGCGGAGGGAATGGTCTGTGAGAAAGTACAAGGTGACTCTCCACAGTGCATGGCTCCTGTGGTAATCAAGGGACAGGTACTTGACGCAACCGACGACGACCCCATAGAAGGCGCCCTTGTACAGACGGTCAATCCTAACGGCACACCCATGGGGCCATCTGCTACAACGGACGCTGAAGGTTACTACGAGGTGGTTGTGCCTGCACCTAGAGACTCGGATGGGAAACCACTGAAGGGAAGCTTTAGTCTCAGGGTGTCCGCACAGGCTTACAAGTCCTTCCCGTCAGAACTCAGACCTGCCATACCCATGGATTTTTCCATGGCCCAGGGTGATGTGGACAAGGGATGGAGCATTGACAGCGCCTTGACCATAGTGAAACTGATACCCGTCCCTGCTGATGTCGGCAACCTGGGTTCTATTTCAGGTTCGGTAATTACAGATTCTGATTTTGGGGTGATGGTGGTGGCGGAGGCGTCCGGTCATGGCTATACCGGGTATACGGATTCGGATGGGAACTTTATTGTCTTCAACGTTCCTGCAGATTCTTATCATGTCATGGGTTTTATGGCAGGTGTTCAGTTGGAACCTGTTGATGTCACTGTGGGCGCGGGTCAGGATGTCGAAGGGGTAGAGTTGAGAAAATCCGCAAACTCCCTTTCAACCGTATCGGGACATGTTCAGATCGTCAACGCCCCTGGAGACTCTAAAACAAGCGTAGTGCTTGCTGTGGAGAGTACATTTGACGAATCTACGAATGTGGGCAAGGTGCCTGTCGGATTACGTGTTGGTGATGTGACGAGCGATTTTTCGTTCGAACAAGTGCCGGACGGAAACTACGTGGTCTTGGCAGCGTTTGAAAATGATGGTCTCGTAAGAGATCCGGACCAGACCATAGGAGGCACCATGGTCGTCAGGATACAGGTGCCGGATCCGGTGATGGGAAATACCATCGACTTGCCAGATGGATTCAAAGTTACAGAAGCGCTCGAAGTCATTTCTCCAGGCGCCCATGGTTACGAAGTAATACAGGATTCCGTTCCTACATTCAGGTTCAAAAACGATACCAGCGAGGACGGTTATGACCTGTACCTGTATGATTCTTTTGGGACGGAAATATGGAGTACGAACTTGGGACCATCTTCCGAAACACTGGCAGTGCCATACTCAGGTCCAGCGTTGGATTCGGGTATGGTGTATCAGTTCAGGGCTTTTTCGTGGCGCGACAAGAGCGGGAAAAAAACATACATCAGCGCTACAGAAGCTCTCAAAGGAGTCTTCAGCTTCGATGTCAACAATTGAAGATTAATACTGGTAGGCGCCTATGCGATGGCTGTCCATGGACTGTTTTTCAGATAGGAGTTGCTCCAAGGCGTATCGATCTCTTTTGTGCAATTTGAATTGGCACCAAGTCTTGTAACCGTCTCCTGCTCAAGTTAGACTCCCTTGTACACATGCTTGTTTGCAATTAGTATTGAATGAAGCTTGGTATGCTTCTCGGAGGTGGTCTCATGGGTAGATGGTCGATATCGCTTATTTCTGGCACTGCGATGCTGTTTTGGCTGGGAGCTTTGGCGACTTTGGGCTGCAGCTCTTCTCAAGCCGATACGTGCAAAACAGATACTGATTGCAACGATGGCCAATATTGCTCGAGCGATGGAAAGTGCCATGCCAAGGAGCAACCGGACGGTGGCGATGAGGATGGCTCCAGCGTATCCGACGGAGATAACAACCAAACGGATGCCGACTCCGGCCCTGCACCATGTACTAATGACCAGGCCTGTCCTGCCGACAAGGTCTGTGATACAGGCTCAGGCAAGTGTGTAGATGGGACAAAGTGTTCCGCTGATTACAACTGCGATATAGACAATGAGTATTGTGATCCTGAAGGCAAGGTTTGTAAAAAGCGCTCTGGCTTGTGCGAGCCGTGCGAAAACGATTACCAGTGCGCAGATCCGTCCGAAGGCGACATGTGCCTGACCTATCCCAGTGGACAGAAATTCTGCGGCCAGAGGTGCGGGACCCTGTCATGCCCTCCTGGATATCTTTGCAGCGAGGATTATGGATCCGGCACAGGGCCTAACCCCAAGCAGTGCGTGTCAAACACTTTTCAATGTGGAGGCCAATTTATCTGTCATGCGGATTCGGACTGTGCTGCCAACCAGGTCTGTAACCTTGCCCAGGGTACGTGTGTACCAAAGTGTGTTGATGATAATTCTTGTGCGGCAGGGTTGAAGTGTCATTACACTGGTCATTGTGCAGCGCCTTGTTCAACCGATGACGACTGCGAAGGAGATATGATTTGCTGCAGCCCGGGCCGAGGTTATTGCGATGAGAATTCCACTGGAAAGTGCCGCCCGGAAGGTTGCGTACTTCACTCGGAATGCTTGCTTTCAGAAGGTGATTCCCTGGGATATTGTGACAAAAACACCCACCAGTGCGTAGCAGGGTGCCGCGCTGCGGATCCAACCACGGTCAATGATTGCAAGTCGGGGATGAAGTGTACCTGCACCAATGGTTCTGCCTCTTGCGATAGCTATGATTGTTGTGGAGATCCAGGCCAACCTTGTCTGTGCGATCCGGCTGTGCAGGATTGCTCACAGGTGGATGTGTGCACCAACGGTACCTGCGAGGAGATCCCTTGTCACGAAAGGGGAGACGTGAGCATCGCTTGCGCGAGGAACCAGGTTTGTTGCGGCTGGCCCTTGAATGATGGGTATTCGTGTCCCAACGGCACGGATGTGGGACAATGTTACGTAGCCGAAGATCCTGTGTGCAGGCCGTGCTCGGAAGACTCTGAATGCGACATCGCTGGTTACGGATATGGGGAAAAGGGCGTATGCCTGGAAGACTCGGTGGACAGCAACAAGTATTGTCACCTCGGGTGCCGCACCAGCCAGGATTGCCCATCTACATGGCAGTGCAAGTATACCTTTGTGCAGGGTTGCCAGCAGGCGTCCGATTGTGAGCCTTCGGCAACGTGCGACACCATATATACCGATGATCAAGGTGAATCCCAGTCGGGTTGCCAGTGCCAGACGGATGCCGACTGCCCCGACGATATCAACGGTTTTGTTGCCCATTGTGAAGATATCCAGATTTGTGATGACAGCAAGGACCCACCGGATTGCCACCTTGGAAAGGCATGCGAGTTCGCGAAGGCTTGCCAGTGTGGAAATTGTTGTAGCCAGTTGAACAACTGATCTCTGCAATATTTACTGAGAATCTCCACAACATAGGATTATCAGGAAAACTTCTGCCCACATCGCCCAATATCTACCAATGGTACAGTGTTTATTTTTGTCGGATTTCCTTGGGTAATGTGGCTGGTCAAAAGTTCGTGTGGATCAAGATTATTTTTTGCGCTTACCAAGTGAGGTTGCAAAGCGGTAAATATACTGCACACCCGAAAACACCGAGAAAAACAGCGACAGGTATATGAGCCATAAGCCAACCATGTGAAAGTCCACCCATGGCCGAACCGGAATTCCCACGTCAGCCAGCATCCTGTGAAACCATGTCCCCGCAACCAGCTGGTGCAGGGCTGGGGTGATGATGGCAATGGGGTAAGGATAGTGGATGAGAAGACCGAGTATGCCGGTCAGTTGGAAAGCTGTCTTCCATTTTCCTCCCTGGCTTGCTGCAATGACGACGCCCTCGGTTACCGCAATGGAGCGGAGTCCGGTAATGGTAAGCTCTCGTGTCAACAACAAGACCACGACCCACGCGGGAATACGGCCCAACGGAATGAGCATGACCAAAGTGGATGTTACCAGGAGTTTATCCGCCAATGGGTCTAGGAATTTTCCCAATACCGTGATTAGACCCTGGCGTCGCGCAAGCCAGCCGTCTAGAAAATCCGTGATGGACGCTGCCGCGAACAGGCATGCCGCTATAAAGCTATTGATCCTGCTTTCGTAGTAAACGAATACCAACACCAGGGGAATGGCTACGATTCGCCCCATGGTAAGCATGTTGGGAAGGTTGAAAAACTCCTCCTTGAGTTTATATGACTTGACCGCTTCAGCCGACAAACAAAACCTCGCCTTCTCCTGTTAGCTCTATCCATAGATTTGCCGGAAGGGGTGGTTCCGCCACGAACAGCCTTGGAACAAATGTCCCGGACCATCCCACCAGTTTAGTGACCGGCAATCGGACTTTCTGTCCTGATACCATTGCACGCTTTATCGTGTCTCTTTCGATGCATAGCACTATGCGTCCGTGCCCGAATATATGGAAAATGGAGAGATCTTCGCCAGATCCCACGGCAGGCAACCTCCCGTTTTCCCAAGATGGCCCGTCAGCGAAAGCAAACACCAAGTCTTCCAGAAAATACCTGGATTCGGAATCGTTTTCCAAGAGGAAGAAACTTTTTCCCTCCGGCGGTTCCAACCTCATGCATCCTTTGCCCTCGGTACGCATGACCGCTCTTTCTTGCCTGTCGAACGGGTGCTTTGTGTCTTTTCCGCCGAATCTTTTGTTGACCGGGGTAAAACTCAGATCTCCTTCGAGCCAAACCACGTTTGTCAACCTGCAATAAACCGATGGGGGCGAGCATACCAGAAGAGATTTGCCATCCATGAGCAAGTCAGAGCCTTGTACCGAGGAGCGGCCTTCCGGCAAAGAAGATTCCATGGATTCCATGGCACGCCAACTCTCCTGCTGGACCTGTTGCTCGTGCTCCCGGTCGGATGCGGGAGAAGACTTTTGCTGGTTGCTGCCTGGGCCTACATCACGAAATGGAAATTCTTTCTCTTCCAGTTCCCGGAACCCCTCTTCTGCGACTTCAGCCAAAACCCGGCTGTGAGCTTTTTGTCGAGATTGATGCTCATGATCAGAATTGTCCATTGGAGCAATGCTCACCAGGTGATCGATATTTTTGACTCCGGCTTTTATAAAATGTTTTCTGGCCGCTTCGGGCTCTGCGTTCCTGACCAGGACGAGCCCCAGATACCTGTGAGCGTTTTTATGGTCAGGCGCAAGCTCGATGGCTTTCCTGAGTTGGTCTTCTGCATCGTTTAGTTGATCCGCCTTGAAAAAAGCTATGGCCAGGTTGACCCGGAGAGTGGGGTCTTGGGGAAAGGACTCCACCAGTGAAGTGTAGATATCGATGGCCCTGCTGAAAAGTCCAAGCTTGAAATATACCAGAGCGAGGAGATTCTGACCTTTGGGATTGGTCGGTTTGAGGGAAAAGGCCTTTTCCAGGTGGTCTTTTGCTTCTACGACCCTGGACGCACGGAGCATCTCTCCACCCTTGTACAGGTGGAAAAGAAAATCGTCATCGATCTCGTCATAGGACTGCTCGCCGTCCAGTCCATCTTTGGGTTCTTCTGTCATTGAGACTCCCCATCTGGTTCGTCCGTATCTTCGCCATAAAGCTTTTTGAAATAAAAGTACAGCTTAAGTACACGACGGACATAGCGTTGGGTCTCGTCGATGGGCGGAATATCCATATGGCGATCTACCACTTTTTGCCCGGCGTTGTAGCTTGCCAGGGTCAAGACAAGATCTCCTTTATACGAGTTCGCGAGAATCCTGAGATATCTCGTGCCACCCAGAATGTTTTGCCTCGGGTCGAATATATCTTTTACTCCCATTTGTTTTGCTGTCTTAGGCATCAGTTGCATCAAGCCCTTGGCCCCTGCATGAGAGACTGCGTCAGGGTTGAAATTGCTCTCCACCACGATTACCGCTTTTATTAGTGCTTGAGGAATATTGAACCTCAGGGACGCTTCGCTGATGTAATTATCGTATTCATCCAGGACTTTTCGCTTGGCCCGACGTCTGCTGTGGGACTTGCCTCTTAGTCTTTTGCCTTTTCGTTTCCCATTGAAGTCTACGGGGAAATACCGATCATCGTCAGGGACGTTTGAGAAATGAACCACCCCGTCCTCGTCGACGAATTTGTAAACTTCAGCCCTGGCTTCCAGAGATAAAAAAAGAGGAGAAACGGCGGCCAGGCACAAAATGAAAACATTGGGTCTCATTTGAAAATGATGTTAACATGCTATTGTCTCGTGGGGCAAGAAAGCAACTCTATCCCGCTCTATCCCGGATTTTCCGCCTATGTTGTTGCGTCGGCGTTGCTGTCGGGAACTTTTTTAAGATCGCAGATGAGGGCACTAAGCCTGAATTTTGCGCCAGATTCCAAGGGTTCGCTCCTGGCAACTTTGACAAGTGCGCGGTAGGTCGTTGTGTCGTTGGGGAATCTGAAGTCTACCTGCAGGGGAGAGCCGGCCTCGTGTCGTTCGTGTGAGATAAGCTTCAAACCTGTATTTTGTTTGTTTTTCGGCTCGGGAAGTTCATCCAGAGGAATTTCCAAAATGTTTATTTCGCAGGATGGATCTAGTTCTTTGAATATGATTTGTTCTTCTGTTTTTTCTTCTGTTT
>CAYSLH010000081.1:0-4073 GCA_964431605.1 uncultured Myxococcales bacterium | reverse complement strand
TTCTTCTGTTTTTTCTTCTGTTTCCATGAGCACCCTCGTTGAATCATGCTGGAGGCATTTTATATCTCCGCTAAGTAAATCGGTTATATGGGGCTATTCTTTAGAATGAATAAACACAAAAGAGTGGATAAATACAAAAAATGTTTTTATCAAAATTGGTTTTTTTTGGAGGTTGACTGTTGGTATAGTCCTGCCTTACTCTCTTTCGGGTTTGTGTTTATCATTATATTTCAGTCATTCGTCATGGTCCCATAGGGGACTGTAAGGAGATGCCCCATGACCGCACGTATTCTCAGTGGAAAAGACATAGCAAAGGATATCCGTAAGGAACTCAAGGAAGAAATCGAGGTGTTGAAGGAAAAACATGGTATTACCCCGGGACTGGCCGTTGCCTTGGTGGGCGAGGATCCAGCATCTCAGGTCTACGTCGGTGCCAAGGTGAAGGCTTGCAAGAACCTGGGCGTGCGTTCAATTGAAGAGCGCCTTGCCGAGGATACCTCTGAAGAAGATCTCCTCAAGCTCATCGCCAAGTGGAACGAGGATCCCGAGGTCCACGGTATCCTCGTTCAGCTTCCTTTGCCCAAGCACATAGATGAAGAAAAGATCCTTTTGTCAATTCGACCAGACAAGGACGTGGACGGTTTTCATCCCACCAACGTTGGAAAGATGCTTATCGGAAAGCCCGACTTTTTGCCCTGCACCCCCCATGGGTGCCAACAGATACTCATGCGTTCCGACATCGAAACAGAGGGTAAGCACGTGGTAGTGGTGGGGCGCTCCAACATCGTTGGTAAGCCGGTGGCTGCCATACTGGTCCAAAAGGCCAAGGGCGCCAATGCCACCGTTACCATCTGCCATACGCGCACAAAGAACATGGCCGAAATTACCCGCCAGGCCGATATCCTTATCGCAGCGGCCGGCGTGCCCAAGGTCATAAAGGCCGACATGATCAAAGAGGGAGCCGTGGTAATAGACGTGGGAGTACACCGCATCGGAAAGACCGCATCCGGAAAGGACAAGCTCTGCGGTGATGTGGACTTCGACGAGGTGAAGGAAAAAGCCTCGGCCATAACTCCCGTTCCGGGCGGAGTGGGTCCCATGACCATCACCATGCTCATGATGAACACCGTGCGTTCGGCCAAGATGCGAATCGGAAAATAGTCCAAAATGTGAAAGTTAATCCGGACATTTAAAATCCCGCCTTGGAAACATCCATCAATTTCGTTGTGAACTATTATATTCTTGTTACATTCATCCTCCAGTATGGCGATTCGTTGTTCTGCGAGGAGGTGAAAATTGTCATTGGAATATCATGCCGATAAAGGGCGTGTGCTTTTTACCCTCTGGATTTTGCTGACATGGCTCATTCAATCGACCACGGTTGTTGCAGCTGAGCCGAAAGAGGCATCCAAGGGTGTCGCCTGTCGCTCCTTGCAGAGCGTACGCACTGAACATCCACCGGTAATAGACGGTGATCTGTCCGACCCTGCCTGGCAAAAAGCAGTTGTCAGCTCCAATATGACGCAAGCTTATCCACACCCTGCGACCCCTGCCAGTTTTCCAACGGAGATTCGCGTGTTGCACGATGATGAAGCTCTATACATATCGGCTCACTGTTCAGACCCGGAACCGGACAAGATCCTCGCGCGGGTAACAAGGCGTGACAGGATGATCGAGTCGGACCAGTTCGAAGTGGATATCGATTCACGTCACCAGAAGCGAGACGCATTTTTTTTCATTGTCAACGCCGCCGGGGTGAAGGTCGATGGTGTGTGGTTCAACGAGAAGGAAATGGATTCGGATTGGGATGGAGTTTGGGACGCAAAGACGAGGATCACTCCTGACGGATGGGACCTGGAAATAAAAATCCCATTCCATCTTCTGAGGTTCAAGTCCGGTACGGACGTGGTCTTCGGTATCAATTTCGAGCGTCACATAAGCAGGCTGAACGAATCGGACCATTGGCAGTTCGTTCCTCCTGAATCGGGCAGGTGGGTGTCGAAGTTTGGCACCTTGACCGATCTGGATCTCACCACGAGCCCTGTTTATCTGGAGTTTGCTCCTTTTGCGGTGGGTAAGCTAACGGTGGATAACGGGGAGTTTTACCATGATGGCACCTTCCCCCTCGATGCCGGCCTCGACGGAAAGATAGGCCTGGGCAGTGATTTCATGCTCACTCTCACTGCTAACCCCGATTTCGGCCAGGTGGAGGTGGACCAGGTCGTGCTGAACCTTTCTACCATCGAGACATATTTCCCGGAGAAGCGGCCTTTTTTTTTGGAGGACAAGACCCTTTTTCAGCAGGGGCAGTTTGGTGATCTTCCCCAGGCAGAGCTGTTTTATACCCGGCGTGTGGGCCGCCAGGCTAGGTATCCTTCGGTGGAAGATGGAGAGGAGATAATCGGTGAACCCCATCCTGTGCGAATCTATGGTGCGGCAAAGCTTGCGGGAAACCTGGATCGTTTGTCCATCGGACTGCTCCAGGCATTTACGGCTCCGCAGAGTATCAAGGTAAAACTACCCGATGGGTCGGAGAAGATGCGATTGGCAGAGCCCTTTGCGAGCTACAGTATTTTCAGGTTGAAGCAGGGGTTCGGTGACCATTCGGCCATCGGGGCCATGGCAACGGCCCTGGCCACTCGCGATGAAGGTACGTCCATTACAGGCGGCACGGATTTGCAAATGGAACTCGTCAAAGGTCAATACCAGTTCGAGTTCAATACCCAGTTCAGTTACCTCGGTCCCAGGAGGTTTTCCTGGCAAGATGATTTTACAAAAAACGCATTGGAAAAAGATGGCCCCTTTGGTTATGGCGGATCAGTCAACTTCAGGCGGGTCTCGGGAAAAAACTTTACCGGTGGAGTTGGCGGCTTGTACAGAAGTACCAACCTGGCCCTAAACGACGTGGGCTACATGGACCGGCCGGATCTGTTCATTGCCTATGCGTTCATCAATTACAGGCATCTCGATCCCATTGGCTTTTTCAACCGCTTTTACCTCAATGCCAACGGGTGGCTGTATCGCAACACCTCCATGCTCAACCTCGGAGACGGTGGAAATATTAATGGTCAGGCCATGTTGAAGAACAACTGGATGTTCGGGGCTGACGTGGGTTTTCATCCTGGCAGGTGCGATGACAGGGAGACCCGCTCCAATGGCAAAGTGCCAATTTGTTCCACCACGTACATGGCTGACACTGGGATTTGGCTCTCTACAGACCAGAGTAAACCTTTCTACACCATGATAAACTTCGACGCCAATACCACCGAAAGAGGTTTTTTTGTAGGGGCTGAAATCTCCATTTCCGTAAATCCAACCGCGTGGCTGCAACTCGAGTTGGTTCCCGGATACTTCAGGTCCACCGGAAGGGTGAGTTGGGTGGACACTGTCTCGGACCTTGATGGACAGAGGTTCGTCTTTGGCGACAGGCACATGGAGTTTTGGGACGTTACTTTGCGCGGGACACTTACCTTCACTCCTGAACTTACCCTTCAAGCCTACAGCCAGGTGTTTTTGGCTGCTGTGGATTATAGAGATAAATGGGTGTCGCCAGTCTCACCAAGAGGGATTTTGTACCTGGATGAGTTGATCGAGACAAGCAACGTAGGGGACGATTATGATTTCTCATCGGCTTCCATGAATGTATCTTGTGTGCTTCGATGGGAATTCTTGCCAGGTTCGGTGGCCTACTTGGTGTATACTGGTGCGCTGGGCGATTCCATGGGTAGACCAGAGTTTCGATTTTCGAAGTTGCTGGACGGAATCGACTCAGACACGCATCACGTGTTGATGTTGAAGGTCTCTTATTTCTGGAATTGATATTTCTATGAACAACGAAGAACAAAACTGCGGACCTACGCAGGTGACACAAGGTACGGTCCTGCCAGCGGCTTGCTACCCTTGGCTGCTCGACGTGGCTCGCCAGCTACGGGCAGCTACGCCTGTCGCGGACCTACGAAAGTTCTAAGGTACGGTCCTGCCTGCGGCTAGCTACCCTTGGCTTCTCGACGTGGCTCGAAGCTACGGGCAGCTACGCCTGTCGCGGACCTACGAAAGTTCTAAGGTACGGTCCT
>CAYSLH010000080.1:0-17051 GCA_964431605.1 uncultured Myxococcales bacterium | reverse complement strand
CAGATGAGATGAATGGCGAATTTTTGTCGCAAGGATCTGCTGGTCTCGTCTCCCCGGTGGTTTTTTACAGGCCATATTCTCATGGATGTCCAGCGTTTTTCTCCCACGTTTTGCATGTAGAATTCCTGCAGGTACAACCTTGGCTGGGAAGAACCGCTTAGCACGTATCCTCGCCTGTCTTCGATGAGAAAGTGAGATCTGGTCAGGAGGGTTTTTTCTCCCAAGTATATTTTACCATTCATGAAAAGTTCGACTTTGTGGGGACAGTCTGATGAATCAGCAAGGGCGTGGAGCAGATAGCGCTTTGCAGGTTCTTCCAAGTCCTGTAGCAATTTTTGGTCGAACCGGATGGAGTAATGGTTCGTGTTGTAGTCGTGTCGTCTGAAAAGGGATTCGATTTTGCCTCTGGTCCTTACTTTCAAAAAAAGAAAAACGGCGAGCATCACCAGGAGAAAACATATTGATGCCACTATGGCAACCGGCAGTATCATCCTGGGATGGGCTCCTTGATTTGAAAAATTTGTATAGTATATAAGTTTAGGTGATACGGTGTTGTCAGTCCATTTTTCAACCTTGGCGTCATTTGCTTTACGGGGGTTTTATGAAAGAACAAATCGAAAGTATCCGAAAGAGCGGAAGGGTTCGGCTGGCATCTATCCTGGAGCGGATTTCTCCCATGAGGTTGAAGGAGTATTCGGCTTCTTTGTGGGAATACGAGCCGGACGTGGACATGGAACCCGAATTACTGGAAGCGTTCGATGATTATTTCTACGACAGCGATTGGCCTGAATCCACTATGGCCTCTATGTTGGAAAACCTGAAAAAAAACAGGGTCCTTCAGACAGCGACACATTTGACTTTGACAGAAGGGCCTACATTTCTTGCTGTTCACCGGATGGCCACTGCCGGATTGGACAAGAGAGTTCCTTATTTGGTAGGTGCTTTTTCCGGGATTCCGTTTTCCAACCCAGCCTGGTCAGGATGTCTGAATTTCAGCAGCAGGTTTCAGGTAAAGGACGTCATGGCAGAGGGTGCTCGGGATTTGAGATCGCTGGAAAAGGACGACGCAAATAGAATAAGGGACGGGGTTCGTGACGCCAGACGGATTTCCTTGATACCTTCCAAGATGAGGGAAACCTTGGTGTTCAGGGCTCCAGTGCCATCGAGAATGCGTGACTTGCTCGATCAGCTAAGACCGTCTTTGAAAGAGATGGTACCGGAGCATAATGAGATTTTTTGCGAGTTTGCTTTATCGTTTTGCCAAACGTGCACGCGAAAGGCCCTGAGGCGAAAGCAGATGTGGTACTTTGAATTGAACGAGGTCATAGCCACATACTTACTCCAGGTCCTACCCAAGGAAAATCACCCAATCCACAAATTGTTGTTCGATCAGCACATGAGAGAAGAGTTGGAGGGTCGCTTAGGAGAGCCGATTACCTGGTTTTATTGCATGCTTTACGATGATGATGGAAGCAAGAGCCGATTTTCCAAAATCTACGCCAGGGCAGACAAGCTTGTACACGAGAATCAAGAGTCTCCCCTGGAAGTGGATGAGGTTATTACTATGTTGGATATGGGGTTTTTCTGTCCTGGTGTGTTTTTGACTTTTGCAACCCTGGCGTTCATGAATCAGTTCCGCTGCCTTGGGTCATTCGAGCAGGTAGAGTACCTGGAAAGATACCGCCAGGCTTTGTCTGACATGGGTTGGCCGAAGCCTGGTGCGCTCGACCGGGTGGATACAAGCGCCCTTACCACCGGGCGTTGCCTTGGAATCGACGGTTTGCCTGTCTATCCCCTGGACTCGCTCTTGGGACTCAAATGGAAGCCTGGTGCGAAGAAGTTTGTATGGGACCTGATACAGCCGCTGGTCCCAAGATTACTGGGGCAAGCCAGGGGCTGACAGGATTCAGTCCTTTTTGGGTATCCAGGCCCATACCATTTTGCACTGTATGGTTTGTTGACCTGCGCTGTCTCTGGCCTCTATGGCGACAGTGACATCACCCCTCGGCTCATCATGCATGCGCTTTATTTGTTCCTGGGTAAGGCTTGCTGTTACCCGAAGGTCGCCCTTGTTGAGCTTTTTGAATTTTACCGACAGGCTCTTCATCAGTGGGAGCTTGTTGTCAGGCAGGTTCATGCCAACCACGAATCCGGATGATGTCTCTGCCAAAAGGGTTGCCGCTGCGGCATGTATGGTCTTGATGTGGTTTTGAACCCGATGCTTGTTTCGAAGGCTGGTGACGACTCGTTGTGGGTTGATCTCTTCGATGGCAACGCCGGCTGTGCCCACAAAGGGAACCTTGCGGCCCAAAATTGCGCTGATGACATGACGTCTAAGGGGTTTGGGCAGCAGATTGAATTTCGCAACCAGCTTGTTCATGGAGTTGGGCATTTCGTAGTCCCTTATTGTTTAGTTGATCCTGGTGCCTCTAATCAGATATCACATGAGTTCATGCGTTGGTAATGGTTTGTGGTCATGGTCGATGGGAGTGATCTTGATACCGGTATTGTACGAAGATGATCACATGGTGGTAGTGTCGAAACCAGGTGGTCTGCTGGTACACAGGAGCCGTGAGGCCAGGGATAATCGATTTCTTTTGCAAATGGTAAGGGACCAGATGGGAGGACGATGGCTGTATCCTGTCCACCGGCTGGATAGGGCTTGTTCGGGAATCGTGGTGTTTGCCAGGTCCAGCAACGATGCGAAGCTTATTCAGGAATCGTTCAACGGCCGGTTTTCCAGGAAGTACTACCTGGCGGTGACCAGGGGTGAGATGCCACAGAGGTTGGAAATGGACAGACCCCTTACCAATCGGCAGACTGGAAAAAAGCAAGAAGCCAGGACTGTATTCGAGCTAATTCGTCTGATAAAAATCGATGATAAGCATTTCGCAAGTCTGGTCAGGGCAAGGATATACACAGGCAGGCGTCACCAGATACGCAGGCACCTGGCTCATGCGGGTAATTTCATACTAGGAGATACGACCTATGGAAAGGGGCATATAAACAGGGTATTCAGGGAGCGCTATGCTTTGCCCAGGCTATGTCTGCACGCTGCGCAACTGGAAATGGAGCACCCTGTTACGGGGAAATTTTTGTCGTTTACTGATTCTATCCCGGAAGATTTGCGGGACTTTTTGGTCCTTTTACCTGGGTTGCAAGAGGGTGTCATAGATTGCTTGTGAAAATGTATTTATTCGGAGATTGAAAAAATCTCGTGGTTCTTTTAGTATCTGTCCTTAGTTTTTTTCTGTGAAAACCATTTTCCATTCCCGCCAGTTAGGAAGTCAGCACTACCTGCAGGGTACAAGGAGAGCCAGATGAGACATGGAATAATGCTTTTGATGGTGGCTTCGTTTGTATTTTCCGCATGCTCGGATAACGACTTGTTCGATCCCGGTACAAATGAGAACGCATTGTCCGACGGAAGGGTTTGGACCAGATTGAATACCAACGCTCCGGAAAAGCTCAGAAGGGAATTGATGGGCGAGTCGGATGTGGATGTAACCGGCTCTCACCATCGTCTGGGATGCGTGGACATCCAGTGAAAGCCCGAGGTCAGAGACAGGCTGGTTGCAAAGTAGGCAGACCGCAGAGATACAACCAAGGCATTGGACGCGCGTTCACAAGCCAGGGCTTTGAGCGACTATCATGATCCGGCTGAGATCTCGGCATACTTGGACCAGGTGGTAGCCGCACACCCGGACATTGCCATGAAGGTGACTCTGCAGACAGGACTGCCGGAAGGTGGAACCATTTATGCCATGAAGATCTCAGATAACGTCACGGTGGACGAAGATGAGCCCACTTATCTTATGGACGGTCAGATTCACGCTCGCGAGGTTATGACCTCCGAGGTGATGATCGACGCCATAGGATATTTGACGGACAATTATGGGTCCGATGCCCAAGTCACCCGCTGGGTCGACGAGATGGAGATCTGGATTGTGCCGGTGGTCAACCCTGATGGAGCGACTTACGTACATACTACGGACAACTGGTGGCGAAAAAACCGATCCCACGAGTGCGGTTCTGACGTTGGTGTGGATCTGAATCGAAATTTCGAATGGAACTACAGGGCGTGCGATGGTTCGGATGACTATTGCAGCTCCGATGTCTATCATGGACCATCCGCCGCATCAGAGCTGGAGACCCAGGCTATCTCTGCCCTGCAGGAACAAGTACGTCCCATGTACTATATCAATTACCACACATATGGCGAGTACATCATGTGGTCTTCTGGGTGCGGGGTGACGGACGAAGAGGAACTTTTGCGATCGGTTGGCAGCGCCTTGAATGAAATTGTGGAGAATGATGACGGTCAGACGGGACAGTGGGCAATTGGTGCCTCGGGAGACGCCATATACCACGCACCGGGCGGTGCCGACGATAACGCATACGGGGCTGCCGGTGCAGTGGCTTTTACCTTTGAGCTGAACTCGAGCGGTTTTCAGCCAGAGTATTCTACCTGGAGAGATATCACGGTACAGAGGCAAAGAGTTGCTTGGGGGTACCTACTGGATCAAACCCTGGATGGACCTTCGGTGACCGGCCATACGTTTGACGCAGACACTCTGGAGCCAGTGGTTGCAACGTACAAGTTCGCTAATCATCCATTTACCTCCGGGCAGTGGCCTTTGCGCACTGATGCAGCTGGTAGGTTCGGCAGGGCGGCTTTGCCCAATTCAGAGCATGTCATGGTGTTCAGCGCGTCCGGTTACCTGCCAGAGACGCGGGTTTTGTCTGTGGGATCATCTCCGGCGAATGTGGAAGTTCCCATGACAGCGGGCACTAATCACGCACCAGTAGTCGATGCCGGCGATGACCAGCTCGTGTCGGAAGGTGATACGGTACAGTTGGATGCAAGCGGCTCTTCGGATCCGGATGGCAACACAATATTTTTCCAGTGGACACAGACTGCTGGACCGACTGTGTCCATGCAAAACCAGTGGTCTGCAACACCTTCGTTTTTTGCCCCTGGCGTGGATGCTGACACTGTGTTGACATTCCAGGTCATGGCCAGCGACGGAGAACTGGACTCAACTCCCGATACCGTTGATGTCACCGTCAGGGACATGTGGGATGATCAGGCTTCCTATGATTCATCGGACACCCCGATAGCCATTCCGGACGATGATCCGAATGGAATCACTTCGATAATTCACGTAAATGAAGACAAACCCATACTCAGTGCGTCAGTCCATCTGGATATCACCCATAGCTACATTGGTGACCTTCACGTCACGCTTACTTCTCCGGCAGGTACGGAAAAGGTGTTACATGATGGAACAGGAGGATCGGACGACAACTTAGTGGCTGATTACGATTTACCCGAGGTTACGGGTGAACAAGCCATGGGTGATTGGGTGTTGTTCGTTTATGATGATGCAGGTTCTGATACCGGAACATTGAATAACTGGAGCCTTGCGCTGGAGCTTGTGGGTGATCCCGGATGCCAGAGTGCATCCGACTGCGATTTGCCAAACGTAAACGAGCACGCGTGTACTGACGGCAGGTGCGAGATAGTGTCGTGTGATACGAACTGGGCTGATTGTGATGGCTCTTCCAGCAACGGTTGCGAAGTGGATACTACGTCTGACGTTGTCAACTGTGGTGGATGTGGTTCGGTGTGTGCCTTTGATAATGCGTCTGCTTCGTGTGTGGCAAGTTCGTGTGTCATGGGGACGTGTAACCAGGGGTGGATGGATTGCGACTCGGATGATTCCGATGGTTGCGAGGTGGATACCACCTCCGATCCTGCCAATTGCGGAGGTTGTTCCCAGGCTTGCTCATTGGACCACGCTACTGCTGGTTGCCAGGCTGCCCAGTGTGTAGTCGAAGTTTGTGATGATCTCTGGGCTGATTGCGACTCGCTGCCTGCAAATGGATGTGAATCGGATGTGTCGGTTGACATGGATAACTGTGGCGCTTGTGGTAACACATGCCAGCTTTCCCATGCCTCTGCCATATGTGACAACGGCTCTTGCCAGGTGGATTCATGTGACGCGACCTGGGCTGATTGTGATTCGCTGCCGAACAATGGTTGTGAGCGAGACCTGGACTCGGATATACAAAACTGTGGCGCTTGTGACAACGACTGTCATGCCATGAATGCCGAGGTAAGTTGTCAGTCCGGAACCTGTATGATGGGCGATTGCCTGGAGGGATATGGAGATTGCAATACCGACGCGGGTGATGGCTGTGAGGCTGTGTTTTCGAGCGATCCCGACAATTGTGGTGAATGTGGATTGGCATGTGATGCGCCCCACGCGGTATCTCAATGCTTGTTGGGTCAGTGCAATATCAGCGGATGTGAAGACGGCTTTGGTGATTGTAACCTGGATTCATCGGATGGTTGCGAATCGGACCTGGACTCGGATCCTCTGCATTGTGGAAGTTGTGGCGAGCATTGTGACATTCCACACGCCCAGGCTGGATGTGATTCCGGCCTGTGTGTCATAGCTCAGTGTGATGAAGCCTTCGGAGATTGCAACTCGGATGCGTCAGATGGGTGCGAGACATATCTGAACAACGACCTGGAAAATTGCGGTGCTTGCGGTAAGACTTGCCAACTCGATCATGCTCAGGCCATATGTCGACAGGGTATGTGTACGACGGACTCTTGTGACGATGGATTCGGCAATTGCAACAGGGATCTGTCAGATGGATGCGAGGCAGACCTCTCGTCCGATACCGAAAACTGTGGTTCTTGCGAGTTGGTCTGTGAATACCAAAACGCTGCCGGCACTTGCGATGCCGGAAAATGTTCCATGGGTGAATGTTTAGAGGGATATGGCAACTGCAATTCTGATGACAGCGATGGTTGTGAAGCGGATCTTGGTTCTGACAGCAAAAACTGCGGCCAATGCGACAACGAGTGTGCCGATGGCATGGTGTGTGAAGACGGTAAGTGTTCACAACCCTGCCAGGACGAAGATCAGGACAATTACAAGAGCGCATCCTGTGGCGGAGACGACTGTGATGATTCCAACCCGGACGTTCATCCGGGCGCACAGGAGACATGCAACGGTGTGGACGATAATTGTGATGGCAAGATAGACGAGGGCTTGGAGTGTTCTAGTGGTTGTAACTGTTCGTCGAGTGGCAAAACCGGAGCAGGGGTCCTGTTTCCCTTTGCTCTTTTAGTGCTCGCCGCGTTCAGACGCAGGAGATAGAAACATGATAGAGTTGGATATTCCTGGATGGGGCCGACGCACCATCGAACATATCGTAATGGATTTCAACGGCTGTTTGGGCTTCGAGGGCCGGTTGATAGAAGGTGTCGATGAACGCTTGCCCCTGTTGAGCCTGCGTTCCAGGTTGCATATCTGTACTGCGGACACGTTCGGTACAGTCAAAGAGCAGACCCGTCCCTTCGAGTGCGCATTGAAAATTCTTTCACCCGCCAACCAGGACCAGCAGAAGATGGAGTTGGTACGCAAGGTGGGTCCTATGAACTGTGTTGCCATAGGAAATGGTCGCAATGATGTACTCATGTTGAAAGAGGCTGCACTCGGTATCGCCATTTTAGGTCCGGAGGGCATGGCGTCGGATTTGTTGGAGACATCAGACGTCATAGTTGTGGACATAAATGATGCTTTGGATCTTTTGCTCAATCCAAAAAGATTGACAGCGACTCTCCGCAGGTAGATTTTCTCTGTGTGTCGAGATACCTGCATTTTGGCTGGACAGATGGAGACAGCAAGGATATCTTTCTGATTCAGGTGTGTTAGACCCTATAAAGACGGGAGTCTGAAATGGTCGCACAAGAAAAGGATCCCCTATTAAAGGAGCTTCGTTTCCAACTGGTGGTAACCAAAGCCATGTTGGGTACCCTGGACCTGGACCAGGTCTTGTATATCATCCTTACCGGGATTACCCATGGTGACGGTCTGGGAATGAACAGGGCGTTTTTGTTCCTGGCAGACGAGGGAGGCAGAGAACTGAGGTCTTCTACTGCCGTGGGTCCTGCTGACAAGGCCGAGGCCCATCGTATATGGGAGGAAATGGCCGAACAGGAGCTGGATCTTCAGCAGATTCTGGATCAGTTCGAGGCCAGCGCGGAGGATCCTGAAGCCAGGAGATTGGCCCATCGTATGACAGGCTTGGTGGTGCCTCTTTCCGCCACTAGTCCTCCTTTCAGTGACGAAGAAAAGGACGTACCCATTCAGGCCATAATCTCTAAGTGTGCGCAGAATAAAGAAGCGTTTTTTTCCAATACATTGACGGCTTCTTATCCACCTCTGGACGACAGCGCTGGAGAGCCGGTGGAGTTCAGCCACCTGGCTGCCATCCCCCTTATGCTCAGGGGAACTGTTTTGGGAGTGATTCTCGCTGACAACAGTTACAACGGTAACGAGATTCTTCCTGAGCAGATGCGGGGGCTGAAAACCTTGGCGAACCTGGCTGCCATCGCTATCGAGAAGGCAAGGTTACATGCACGACTGAAGGAAATGGCGGCGCTCGATGGACTAACGGGGGTTTTCAATCGACGTCATTATGAGATGCGCTTGGAGCAAGAGGTCGCCAGGGCCAGGAGGAACGGCAGGGGGCTTTCACTTCTGATGTTCGATATCGATCATTTCAAAGACGCCAATGACAACTTTGGTCACGAAGTCGGTGACAGCGTATTGAAGGACGTTGCAGCGGTTTTGAGAGACAAGGTAAGAGCCGAGGACATGGTGGCAAGATACGGTGGTGAGGAGTTCGTGGTCTTGCTTACGGGGGGCGCAACATCAGAAGAATCTTTGATAGTAGCCGAGAAACTCAAGAAGGCCGTTGAGGAGGCCTCATTGGGAGGAAGGCCCTCTGGAGAGATCACCATCTCCGGGGGGGTCTCATACCTGGGTCCTGACTTGGTGGAGCCTGGAAAGCTGTTTCGAATGGCGGACAATGCGCTCTATAAAGCCAAACAACAGGGACGTAACCGAGTGGTTCAGGCCGATAGCTGACGAGCCTTATATCTTTAGCAGGAGTTTTCTCATTGAAATTGCAATCATCCGTGTCGTCACACAATATACGTGTGCAATTGTTCGTAATGTTGTTGCTGGGTGCTGTGTTGGGCGTAGGAGTTGGCTACTGGCTGGGACGAAACTCGGCAGAAGGAAATGGTGTCGTATCGGTTCCGGATGATGGTCCACAGAATCCGGCCCAGGCGGATATCCATGAAGGATCCGAATCTGAAACAGCAGTCCAGCCTTCTGATTCGACTGAACACGGCATCGGCAAAGACCAAGAGGCCCTAGTTGTAACGGAACCTAAAGATTCCACTGTAGGCGATTCCAAAATCAGGCATTTGAATACGATCATTAGCGGATCATTATATTCTACACTGGCTCGTGAATTGTCCGGACGTGATGCTGATATCTTGTCGGCTCAAATCGGAAGGATTTTGGTTTGGTGGCTGGATGCCACAAGGGATGTGCTCAAGGGCGATAAGGTTTCTGTGTCGTTCCAGCCGGTGGACGGGCCTGGAAAATATCGCATTATCGCTTTGGTGTACAAGAGTTCAAAATTGGACAAAACTTTCGAAGCAATTTATTTCAAGCAGGATGGGGCAAGGTATGGACGATATTTCGACGCCAAAGGTGTGGAGATAGAAGAGCGTCTCAAACATTCGCCTATCGATGATTATGAACAGATTACCGAACTGATGAACCTAGGGGGGCGTCGTCATCATGGGGTGGATTTCAAAACGGATATAGGTACCGAGGTAAGAACTCCGTTTGTAGCGAGGGTGATGAGGCGAAACTGGAGAACGAGGCGTAATGGAAATTGTCTTCACATACGTTATATAAACAAGGGGATAGATGCATTATTTTTACATCTGAGTGAAATATTGGTAAAGCCTGGTCAGAAAATAAAAGCAGGCGTTATCGTGGCCAAGTCTGGAAACACCGGTAGATCCACCGCGCCTCATTTGCATTACGAGATTCATGGCAAAGGGGGAAGGCTTCTGAATCCCTTCAAGGTGTTCGAGGTCTATCGTCGCAAATTACAAGGCAAATCGCTGAAAAAATTTCTCGAACACCGTGCGGAGTTGTTGGCGGAATTGCGAGGAGATTAGCGCAATACCGTAACATCCGGTTCGGGTGACAAGTGACGAATTTTTTTCAGCGCCTTGAGCACCCAGGGTTTTGGTGGGTTTGACAGGATGAACTTCTCGTAAGCCTGAATCGCAATATCCCAATTACCTCTCTGAGTCTGAATCGTGGCCCATAATAAATATACACCAGGGTTGTGTGTATTGCTTTCCAGCAGGTTTTTCAATTGCTTCCATAAGCTTTTTATCTCAACGCCATCGATGTCCATTTTTATCGCCTTGTTCAGGGTAACGATAGAAAGCTCCAACTCACCGCTCAAGGCTTGGCAGAGAGCAAGATTGAACCTTGGGGAGACTAGTTCCGGGTGTGATTGCATGATTTCATTTCCCACCTGCACACAAAGATTGTATTTCCCAGTGTTGCGCAGAGTGTCCATGAGCAATATCTGCATATCCAGGTCATTAGGTTTCAGTGCTGATGCAGTTTTCATCTCACGGATTGCCTGGTCATTTTTGTCAGCGGTTCTCAGGGCAATACCCAGAGCGAAATGAATGTCTGCCGAAGCAGGGTTGAGCCTGGAAGCCACAGACAGCGACTCAATTGCTGCATCGACTTTATCTGCCTGTAGTAGAGATTGACCCCAAGCGAAGAACAGGTTTGAATCTTTCTTTCCTTTTGACATGGCTTTGAAAAAGTGATCCGATGCCAAGATCGGTTTGTCGCAAAGTAACATTTTCAATCCCTGCTGGAATTGTTCTTCAGCATTTCTCGGGGCCAACGCAAAGGCGTGTTCCAGGACTTTGGCTGCGCGGTGGACCTGTCCGATGCGCAGCAGGCTTGTTGCCAGCAACTGGTGGATGCGTTCGTCCCCGGGGTTGTGCTCGATCGCCTCGGTGAGCAAAGATGCCGCTTGCGTGTCCAGGCCCAGGTTTTGGTCTGTTAAGCCCAAAGCCAGCGTGATGGCAGGATTATCATGGTCTAGTTCTCTGGCCCGATTTAGCGCCACTGCAGCAAGGATAGGCTCTTTAGCCCGAATGTGTGCAATTCCTTCGTTGAGATAGAATTCTGTTACTCGTGGGAGTTGTTCTGCAAGTTTTCTAATTCGAATGGCAGCTTGTTTGAAGTTATTCATGTCCATCTGGGTGGTTGCGAGGTTGTACTGGGCGCTAGCCAGCAGAGGGCTGGATTTCAGGGCTTGATAAAATTGTTTTTTTGCAAGCGTGAGGTTGTTTTTTTCCCTAAAGAGGCTACCCAGGTTGTTTAGCGCTGCTGCATGCTGACTAGGAGTATCAATGAGAGGAGACAACTCTTGTTCAGCTTGGTCTTGGGCGCCTAGCTCCATCATTACAAGAGCCATCCCCATGTGTACACTCGGGCTATTGGGATCTTTGTTTTTTGCCCAGGAAAAAGCATGAAGGGCGTCGTTCAAGTCTCCATTGAGCCAGAGTGCCGTAGCTAGACCGAGTCTGGCAGTGGAAGTATCGTAGCCTGAGACCACCATGTTGCGATACAGGACTGCCATTTTTACAAAATCATTTCGTCTCAGTGCCTCCATCTGTTGGCTTGATGGTTTCAGGCTGACACCTGTCATGACTAGGGCTGAAGCCAGTCTTGTCGAGTCAGGCCTGATTATTTCGATAGTTCCGTTGGATTGTGCGTTGATCACAATGGCAGGCATCGGATTGAAATTTCTTTTGTGGGAGACGGTAATATGGAGGAGATTGTCTTCAGTGGCGCTTACGCCACTATTCGAAAGCATTGTTGCAGCAAACATGCTCAACAGTGCAAAGAATCCTGCTTTGGCAAGACACTGGTTTTTCATGATTCCAGAAAGCCTCCTGTTACTTAAAGACGGCAAACAGGGGCATATCTGGCAGATTTTCTTTTGGTCACTAAATCCGACCACTTTCTTCCCAAGCGGCGGTATGGGCGAGATGGTGGTTGACTATAATCGAGCCTTTTTTCTTTTTTTCAGGGAGTTGTGGTTGGTTTTGATAATGGATTCGGAAGAGTCTGTCGTAAGTTGCATAGCCTGATGCAAGGTCGGGTCTGACGGTTTTTGTTCTACTGGGCCAATACGCATCAGTGTATCCATGACCTTCAATTCCCGAGCGCATCTTGAACATTGACAAAGATGTGCCCGGATTCTTATTGCCTGCCTGGTTGGCAGGACTCCATCATATAAGGCTGCCAGTTGTTCTGTACTGGGGCAGGTCATGGTTTACCTCCTCGTATCTTTGTCGCTCCATAATTGTTTTGACGGAAGTCGGAATTGGATCTGGCGTCCTGAGGCGAAAAAAAATCAGCAAGCCCGGAATCCATATAGCCGGTAACCTCCTCGATTGCATGGGCATCCACTCCCATTTTTTCCAGTTGAATCCTAAGGCGGCGTCTTGTGTTGGCAAGCAGGTCATAGACTTTTTGCCTGCTGCGAAAGCCCATAATTATTTTCACCTGCTCTCCTGTGAACCCCTGTAGCGTGGTGAGTTCCAAAACGATTCTGTTTTGCCTGGGAAGGGATTTGATACATTTTTCGAGAAAGTGGTGTATTTTTTTAGCCAACTCCAAGCGTTGTTTCGTCTCCAGAGCAAGGTCCGGCCGGTTCAAAGAGTTTGTGTCTGGAGCATAGTATCCACCGTCTCCCGCACCAGTGTGATCCATGGGGCTTGGTGGAATCCTTTGCAGCAATTCTCGGTAAAGTGTCCACAGGTTCTTTTTTTTCAATACATCGTGGACCTGCTGTATCAATGATTGAAATTCATTTGGTCCCATGTGGGGCCAAATGGATTCCATTTTGTCCTGAGCTTGCGACTGGGTCAGCGCGTCAAACACCAGTGCCTTATAAAGGGTTGTGGCTTTTTCATCCAGCCCGGAAATTTCTTTGGGTATCCAGCGCCTTCCTTGAGTTTGCCTGAACCAATCGCGAAAGACATTCTTTGTAACGAGAGCGAGCCAAGTTGTAAATCGACTTCTTTTCCCAAACTTATGGAGGGAATCGATATATCTCCTGAGACGGTAATATGGTTTACCCTGGGCGTCGGGACGGCACAATCCTTCCAGAGCTGCGAGAAAAAGTTCAGAAGACAGTTCCTTGTCTCCCTTGGAATATCTCCAGGCAATGGACCATATAACTCCTGAGTATGCATTGATAAACTTCTTCCACGCGACCTTGTCTCCGGAAATTATTTTTTTCAGCAGACCAATGGGTCTGTCTGGCATTTTTTTTCCTTGTCCCCTTTGGATCATGCCTCAATGGTAACGCAACCTCCAAGTTATGTGTAAAAATTTTAATTCCTCGATAGGCAATGCAAAACACGCCTGTCACCACTTTTTCGCACATGTCACGACACATGCCATGATGTAGGATATTCTTTTTTTTTGAATGGGTTATCTCTTAAAAAAGAAAAGAGCCGCAAGCACCAGCCGTATGAATGGTGAATCAAGTATTGTCCAGGTGTGAAAATTATTGCCGACCTACTTGGTCCCTTTACTATGAAGATCAAGCAATTGAATCACTTCCAACTGTTGGCGTATATATTGCATAAGGGTTGCCGTGTCACCCACTGGATTAACGGTTTTTTCTCGGGAAGAGAACAGTAGATATCATAGATTAAACAAATAGTTTGGAGGTTTTTGATGTTGCCGGAGATGAATAGGGAAGAACTGGATCTCGTACTCGATACGCTAAACAGGTTTTCCAAGAAACGTCTGGATGACCAGACGCTTCTTGCTTTGGATGAACAAGAGCTTTGTCCGACAGACATCCTACAGGAGTTGATGGGGCCAGAGGTGGGGATTCACTTGGCTTTCATCCCTACTGCATACGGAGGAATGGGGGGAGGAGCCAAGGCGATTTTCAGGATTTGTGAAGCAGTCGCGGGAGTTGATCTTGGAGTTGCCACTTCTTTGCTGGGAGTCTCTCTTGGAACAGACCCTCTAAGGGTAGGAGGGACAGATGAACAAAAAGAGAAGTGGATGACGAAGATAGCCGAGGACGGATTGCTGGTGGCTTACGCTGTTACGGAGCCGTCCGCCGGTTCGGATTTGGCATCGATACGAACAAAAGCAGTGCCGGTTGTAAAAGATGGAAAGACTGTGGCCTATCGTATCGATGGATCCAAGCAGTTTATCACCAATGGAGGGTTGGCCAATCTTTACACAGTGTTGGCCATGGCTCCCGGCGGACCGACTTTCTTTGTGGTAGAGAGGGGAACCCCCGGACTCGAACCAGGACCTTCAGAGCATAAACATGGAATTCGTGCTTCTAACACCACGAGTCTGAGCCTGGAGGGTGTTGAGGTCCCGGTGGAAAACCTTATCGGCGGAGTTGAAGGACAGGGTTTGGCTCAGGCTCAGAGAGTGTTTGGCTATACGAGAGTCATGGTTGCAGCCTTTGGCCTTGCTTGCGGTGAGGCCGCGATGCAGCGTGCGCTGGAGTATGGATCGGAGAGGATTCAGGACGGTTCGACCTTGACCAATAAACCAGCCTGGACTCACAAGCTGATCGTTCCTCATGCAACTGCGCTTCAAGCCGCCCGTTCTTTTATCGAGCAACTGACCGATCGACTCGATGCTGGTGAGCCTGACCTGGCGACCCAGGGAGCGGTTGCGAAACTCGTTGCCACAGAATACGGAAACGCTGCAGCCGAAGCGGCCATACAAGCTCATGGCGGTTATGGTTACATACATGATTACGTGGTGGAGAAAATAAAGAGAGATGTGCGTATAACGTGCATCTACGAAGGAACTTCCGAGATACTCCAGAGAACCATTGCCAGGGAGGGATGGCGTCGGCATTTGCAGACCAGGGGACGTTACTACCTGGATATGGCCGAGGAGATGGTCAATCTGGAGAAGCTCAAACCTGGAACAGGTGCTTTGATGGCAGGCTCAGCCTGCAGGGTTCTTGCGGAAACCCTGGAGGTTGCGAGACGTTCAAGGCTCACCAGGCACCAGCATGTCCTGTTTCAGTTGGGTTGGATGATGGCTCGCACAGAAGTAGCCTGTGCCTTTGCCAGAAAGGCTGCTTCCGGTAATCCTGATTCTTCGAAGTTGTCAGCTGATTGTCTGGTTCCCATGAGTCGGCTCTGGAGCCGGAGGGTTGCAACAGAGGTAAGCCGCGAGGGACTCGATGTGGTAGGTGGGGCGGATGCTCTGGCCGGTGATGAACTTCGGGCATTCGAGGAGCGAATCGGTATCAGGAGCATCAATGACGGACTGGTTGGACAATTGGCTGACCTCGATACGGTAGCCAAGTGTCTCATCGATACCTTGTAGGTGATTACGCATTCGAGTGAGGAGAAAAGCATGAGTAAGTCTGAAAATACAACAGTCGCAATCATCGGCATGGATGCCATAATGCCGGATGCCCCGGACCTTGAGACTTTCTGGAAAAACATCCGTACAGGTAAATACTCGATCACGGATGTGCCGGAAGATCGTTGGCAGGCCAAGGACTATTACGATCCTGACCCGAAGGCACCGGATAAGACCTACACCAAGATAGGCGCTTTTGTACGGGATTTTTCCTTTGAGTCCATCAGATATCGAATTCCTCCCACGGTAGCCAGTTCCATGGACGAGGTTCAGAAATGGGCAATATCAGCGGCTGGTGGCGCTTTGGCAGATGCCGGGTATGACAAGAAAACCTTTGATGGCGACAGGTGTGCGGTGGTTTTAGGAAACGCCCTGGCAGGGGAGATGCATTTCTTGACCACTATGAGGGTTCAGATGCCTCGCTTCGTTAGGGCTCTGGAGGAATCCGAGTCCTTCAAGGCCTTGCTCCCTGAGGTACAGGAAGCACTCGTTGAACAGTTCAGGAAATCGGCCCTGGAGCATCTTCCCCCGATAACAGAAGATACCATGCCGGGTGAGTTGTCAAACGTCATATCCGGACGCGTCGCACAGGTCTTCAGCCTTAGGGGGCCAAATTTTACAACGGATGCCGCTTGTGCTTCGTCTTTGGCTGCCTTGCAGGCTGCGGTGGCGGGCCTAGTGGAAAACAAATATGACATGGTTTTGACCGGTGGTGTGGATTCTTCTCTCAGTCCCCAGTCGTTCGTCAAGTTTTCCAAGATCGGCGCTTTGTCTGCAGACCTTTCTTGTCCTTTCGATGCCAGGGCAAATGGATTTGTAATGGGTGAAGGGTGTGGAATCATGGTCCTGAAGCGTCTCGATGATGCGTTGAGGGACGGAGATAAGATATATGCAGTTATTCGCGCCATTGGATCGTCATCGGACGGACGGGGAAAGGGCATTACTGCGCCGAACCCGGTAGGACAGAGGTTGGCGGTTGAGCGAGCATACGAAGAGGCTGGTATAAGTCCTGCCGAAATCGGCTTGATGGAAGCCCATGGAACTTCGACAGCAGTTGGCGATGTGGTAGAGGTCGAGAGCATGTCTGAAGTCTTCAATAAAGCCGGGGCTGGGGCGGGTAGTATTCCCATGGGATCGGTCAAGTCACAGATTGGTCATCTGAAGAGCGCGGCTGGCGTAGCCTCGCTGATCAAGGCAGCGCTTGCAATTCATCACAAGACCATTCCGGGTTCTTTGAACTTCGAACAGCCAAATCCCAAGATCGAATTTGAAAACACTCCTTTCTTCGTACCCACTGAGACCATGCCGTGGGAGACTGAGCAAGGAAAAACCCGCTTGGCTGGAGTATCGGCTTTCGGGTTTGGCGGAACCAATTTCCATGCTGTGTTGGGTGAATATTCCCCTGCCGATCCGGCCTGGGGAGGTGGTAGTGGAAGCAGCTATTACAATGTAAATGAGACGAAAGAAGACAACACACGAGACAGGGGTAGCGAGATGTCAGTGAGCCAAGAGCCGAAAGGACTCAAGGGTGTGAGGTTTATCGCAGTTGGCGCAAACAATGTCGATGAACTAAAAGGTCAGTTGCACAAGTCGTTGGAAGGCCAACCTGTGTTTGATCCTGAGTTCCCTCCTGAAAAAGTGAGGACAGCTCCATACAGGTTGGTATTTTCCTATACCAACGAAAAAGAAAGA
>CAYSLH010000079.1:0-17197 GCA_964431605.1 uncultured Myxococcales bacterium | reverse complement strand
CCGTCCCTGATTTTTCCCAATTAATTGATGCTGTTGGCATCTAATGATAAGAAAAACTCCGTATTATGTGATAGTTGAACAAGATCCCAATACTGGGAGGTTCTATGATCCGAAGCTTGGTGTTTTTGTCTCTGTTCTTTTTTTTGGCCCAGCCGGGTTACCTGATGGCTGGAAGTGCCAATGATCGGCCCATAGTGGCAGTATTTCCCATGCAGGATCTTTCAGAAAAATTGGAAAAGAAACTCCTTGATTCGTTGACTGAGTATCTTGCGGCAGCCGTTGCGCAAAACGGCCTATTTTCTATCCAGGCTCCTGGCGACATGCGTCGTGTTTTATTGGAAAAGAAAACGGAATCCTACGAGGAATGTTTTGATGAGAAATGCCAGATACAGCTTGGTAGGGAACTTGCGGCAAACAAGATTATTTCGTCAAAAATCATAAGGCTTGGTGATTCCTGTACGGTTACAGCGGCATTGTACGATCTGCTGACCCAGGCAACGGATATCACTGCTACAGCAGACGGGGATTGCACCCCAAAGGGACTCAAAAACTCTCTGGACCTGGTAGCTTCAAAAATTCGGGCATGGGCCGTGGGCAAAAGGTCACCTGGGAAAAGCGATCTGAAAGAAAGCACATTGGGTGAACCAGTCAAGAGGCTACAGGATTCAGCCGTTGATGAGGAAGTCATCGTATATTTTGAACCGAGTCCCGCAAACTGCGTTGTGATTGTGGATGGTGCTTTGGTGTGCGAAAAGACACCTTGCTCTCGAAAGTTCCAGGCAGGAGCCCATTTAGTGTCTATCCAGAAAAAGCGCTTTCTTGGACACAAGGAGCAGGTGATCTTTTCCAAGGGGTCGGTGATTTCTTGGGAGTTGGAACCATTGTTCGGACTTTTGAACGTCTCGTCAATACCTGCTGGATTGGATGTGTTGTTGAACGGAGAGAAGGTTGGATCAACACCACTCAAGGACCACCCAGTGGACCCTGGTATTTACGAGGTACTCGTGGCTAGCCCGTGCTTCTATGATAGAGGTGAGCGAATCCACATAGAGGCACATCAGAGAAGGGATCTTTCTTTTGAGTTACAACCAAAGCTCGGTGGGATAGATTTGGATGTCAAGGATTCTGATGGAAATGACATCCCTGCAGAAATTTTTGTAGACGGCCAAAAACTCGGAGAAGCTCCGGGTAAGTTCAAAGTGTCCGTATGTGCAAAGCGAATTCAGGCTCGTTCGTCGCAAAAAGGTTTTGCCGAGCATTCGTTGAGCGTCCAGGAAGGTCAGTGGCGACAACTGACAATGACCATTGATGAGACTGTAAGGCGCAGCAGCAAAGGTGAAAATAAGGGTGTCAATTCTTCAAAAAGTAGTGTGGCTTTTTTTGTCAATCCTACCGTGGGTTATTCCTCAATCGATGGTGTCAATACCGAGGTCCATACGGACGGCACTTCAACGTCTTCGTCCACTGTGGGGGTAAATGGCCCTACGGTGGGTATGCGAATGGATTTTATTCTGAACAATTTTTGGTCGGCGATGGCCAGATATGACTACCTGTTTTCCAAGAACTCCGGATTTGGTGTGCTTGGAATTGGCATTCATTACGGTGGGTTGTTTACTAACTTGAGCGGGGGAAACAATAAGTTATTACCGGATTTGGTTATGTGGATCGGTGGATCGTTTCTCCATGGCGATGCTGGTTCATTCGAAGATGATTTGGGCAGATCTGCAACAGATGCAATAATGGATTTCGGTCTTGTAATGTCAATGGAACTGAAGTTCGTAGTTGTTTTATGGGACTGGATTGCAATTGGGGCCTCTGGAGAAGTGGGTTATCTCACTTCTCTTGCAGAACGTGACGATAAAGCTATCAGTGGATTCGAGTGGTCTGTCCAGGGCCACATAGGGATTGTTATCCAGTAGGACCGAATCCCTTTCCCATGGATTTTGGCGACTCTGTGTGTTGGGGAAATCTTAAAGGGAAAAGTTCAATTCCATATGGCTGGACACGAGCAGGTTTTTTGTGCTAATAGCTGAAAACAAGTACACAAAAGTGTCCGGAAAATTAACTTTTTCTTGATTAGCACTTGTTGCTGGAATGTCCGGACCTCAGAAACTGTTGTTCTGCTACAGGAGAGGTGGAACATGCTAATCGGAGTGATGGCAGATACCCATGATAATCTCACTTTGATCGAAAAGGCTGTATCTTTTTTCAATGAGCAGAAAGCTGATTTCGTGATTCATGCCGGGGACTTCGTCGCACCATTCTCTCTTGGCCCTTTAGAGAACCTTCGTTGTCCTTGGATTGGTGTTTTTGGAAACAACGATGGTGAAAAAGCAGGCCTTACGAAGTCTTCTCAGGGGCGCATCCAGCCACCTCCTTTTGAATTGAACCTCGATGGAAAAAAAGTTGTGGTGGTGCATGATCTTGAAGAATTCGACACCAAGGAGTTGCTGGAGAGTGGAGCGGAGATAATCGTGTATGGGCATTCTCATGAATCCAAGGTCGAAATGATGGACAAGACCTTGTTGATCAATCCTGGAGAAGTGGGTGCATGGCTGTCAGGAAGAAGCACCGTGGTTTTGTTGGATACAAAAACAATGGAAGCACACACAAAGGACCTGGAAACAGATTGATTGCTCTCAATTCCGTTCCCATTTGTTACTGTTTTATTGTCGTTATTTTTGAGAAAGAGACTATTTTGGCAATACAGAGGCAAACGCGGCAAAAAGCTCCCCGGTCAGTCCTGTGTCTCCTGTGCCACGGCGGATGTAGTGATTGAATACCTTTCCGGTTTTGGGATCTCTTCGAAGATGCGGATGAAAAAGGTTCAATTTGTATCGAAGAATTCCGCGACGTACTTTATGGATGAAAGTTACAGTTCCATCGGGATCAACCTTCTCGACGATTCCAACGTGAGTGAGGGGATCGTCCATTTTTCCGTTTCCGTTCCTGTCATGAGTGTTGTCGAAAAATACCAAATCGCCAATATCAGGAACTTTATGTTTGTGCAGCAGGCCTCGTTCCTTGGCGAGCCTGTAGAGGAGCGAGACTCCTCCTTCTCCGGGATTACGCTTGGGAAGATAAGAACTTACCTTCACTCCTGCGGATCGGAGAGCCGAAAAAACGAATCCGGAACAGTCTTTCCTGAAAGAGGTCTTGCCAAAATGGTATCTGGGATGGACCATGAGATTCCTGGTGGTTTCTGCAAAGGCAAGCCTGCAACCATCTTTCAAATGACATCCTGCCAGGGCGGTGTGGGGGATAATCCTGGACGGAATCCAACTTTGGCACCTGTTGAGAACCGGATGTCTGAAAACTTCGGTACACCTTTGTTCGAGATGCTCAGTAGGCTGTGCGAGGACACTTCTGGTGGAAACCAGATCCACATGATGCGATTTTTGCCCCACGGACCAGAGCACAGGATGCCTGAAACCTGTTCCGATGGTGGAGGACCTGCTTATTCCAGCACAGCCACTGCCAAGGAAAACGGAAGATATAATGAAAAGGTTTGCAAATTTCATGGAGATCGACCTCCTATGGTTATGATCTCGAAAATGTAGGGATATGTCAAAAAAACTACCACATTATCCTACATCGGCCAATCGTCTATTTCTTGGTGCGATCGTTATGTTGCTTGGCTGCCTAACAGGATGTCCTGCAACCTCATGGGAGGCGGTTAAGGACAGCAAGAGCGTGGATGAACTAAGAAAGTTCATTCGACAAAACCCGCAGGATCCTATGATTGACGAGGCCAGGATCCTGATAACCCAAATAGAATTCAGAAACGCCCAAAAAGCTAATACAAGATATGCCTACCAGGTTTTCATCGAGAGGCATTCAGAGTCGAGCCAGGCACTGGATGCCAGGAGAAAATTGGAGGAAATGGATTTTCAAAAGGCCACTAAAAATCCGACTCCTGAATCCTTGGGCTCCTTTCTCAAGCTTCATCCCACAGGAAGAAATGCGGATAAGGCTCGAAGATTAAGGGAAAAATTACTCTGCGACAAGTTGCTTTCCATCGATAATCCTGACTTGATCAAGAAAGAAATCAGCCATCATAGCGGCTTGGAATGTTCCCAGAGGATACAGGAACATATAAAGTCTCTGGAACTGAAGATAGCTCTTGATTCAAGGGATATCTTAAAACTGCAGACGGTCGTGGACCGTTATCCTGATGATCCTCCAACGAAATCGGCAAAACAAGTTTTGTTGGATTTGCAGGTAAAAGCACTACTGGAAGCAGGCCTGTTTGACCGTGCAAAGAAACTTATTATTGAACAGAGTTCTTCTGACATGATCCAGAAGTTATTGAACAAGATACAAAGAGCACGTCATCTTTGGCAAATTGCATCCTTTGATCTCAAAAATATCAATCCAGCTTCGAAGATCGCAGCCTATTTTAGAAGAAATAAAAAAATTGTGAAAAAGTTACGGGATGCCACCAACAGGCTCAGGAGATCTTTTAAGTATAACTATGGAGAAATATCCTTAAAGGGCACTGATCCTCGCACCAGGTGGATCGAGGCACAGCGCCTTGCATTTGTCGTGGATGAGAAAGCTTCTGAGAGACTTTTTAAACTTTTAGGTGATTCCTTTTTAGAGGTCAGAAGAATGGCCTATAACGTATTGCCATATCAAGTGAGTTCCCTTGGCCCCACAAGGAGCAGAATCTGGCTTGCCAGAAAGCTTGGTCAGCTAAGGGATAAGGCAAGGTTCGGGCCCCTGCTTTTTAAATATGCAATGGTCTTGAAAATGTTGGGAGATGTAAAAGGTGCATACTCGCAGATTCAAAGTCTCAATGAGGCTCGCGAAGAACCCGATGTCCTGGCGTTGGCCGAATCAGTCAAACTTGCCGCGACGCTCGGTCTTGGAACCGATGCTGCACGCAATGGCAGGGATTTTTCCATTGTAGCGGACAAGTTTTCGGAACAAAGAATCTTACAATGGTCAAAAGGTGCCATGGTGGGAAAGTCTTCCAGGGGATGGCTTACCTTACGTCAATTGTATGGTTTGATGAATATCTGGACAGAGGCCCTGCGTCCTTTCGAAGCGAAATCAGGTAAACCTCCAAGGTTTTCTTCTCATGAATCCTTATTCGGGCCCTGGTTGAAAAAATCGATTATTTCCCGTGATCGGCTGGCCACCTGGTTGCATGATGAGGAAAACCGTTGGTCTCAGGGACATCCTGATTATGTCGCATCTGCGTCGCAAGAACCTGGGTTGTCGGGGCAAACTAAAGCTGATGTTTCAGACTTGCTGGATTTGCAGACACTGGCTTTTATGGCTGGCAGTATGGCCAGGCCGACAATTGTATGGGCTAGTTGTTGTCATGGTAATAAGGGCGTGAGGTTGGCCGCCCGGGTTTTTCGTTTACAGGAAAACCTTAGGATTTCATTTCAGTTGGCGATAATAACGCCGATGATCATTTTTTGATGAACAATGTCATGAAAATATTTTTTCAACATTTTTGTTTGTGTACTATTTTTTTTCTGCCCTCGTGTTCTTCATCTTCCATGATTCTGAAAAAAAGAGTTGAACAGAGTTCAGCCGCTTTTGAAAATGGTGATGTTCTAAAATCATATCGGCTATTGAAGAACCACCTTAACAAGGAAGAACTCTCCGAAGCGCCTCCTGCCCTGAAGTCCAGGTATGAGAAACTAGATACGGCTGTAACCAATGCACTTGAATTCCTGATAGAGAAATGGCTATCGAAAGCCGAGGAGTTATTCGCAAATAAAGATATTTCAGGTGCTTTGCGATACTATGACGACCTGCTGGGAAATTTACCCGGAAATGATGATGTTAGAAAAATTATTCAAAAAGAATCGGAACATGTCAGGAAAAAGCAAGTTGCCATGCGTGCAAGATATCTGCAACTGCTTGAAGATGCCCAAAGGGAATTTGCTTCCGGAAATATCTCCCGCGCACGGGAAAAGATCCTCATAGCCCAAAAAAGCGTTGAAAAGTGGAATCTAAAACTTCCGTTGGATGGTCAGAGATTGTTGGAGGAGTGCAACAGGAGACTACCAGCACATGATTCGAAGCATGTCGATGTCCCTGGTAATGCAGACACGAGTGCAGGGCAAGCTGCAACAGAAGATAGTAAGCCGGTGCATAGAGCAAGATTGTCTCTCAAGGATCGAATAAAACACAGAAGACATACCGGCAGAAAGAAGGTTGATGAAAACAAGGTGACCGCCAGGGATAAGGTAGAAAAATCTTATAGAATGGCACTAAAATTTGAAAAAGAGGGCAAAGACCTCAAGGCGTTGAAGGCCTTTTTGCATGTCATCAAGTTACAACCTGTCCATGCTGGAGCCAAGGCTGGTTTGAGGCGACTCGAACTTGCTCGAAAACGATTGATAGAAAAATGGCTGAAAATCGCATCTGAGTTTTTTGCAAAGGAAGACCTCGAAAGCGCCGCTCCATATTACAAAAAGGTTCTTAAATTAGATCCTGGAAACGTCAGGGCAACAGAAGGCCTTCAGATGTATCTTCGGTTGAAGCAACTGAAGAAGAATCAAAAGTAACACAGGTGTAAAACGACTTTTCAATGACAGCTATGAAATTTGGCGCTTTTGACCAATGGGCAGTTTGACAAAAAAGGTCGTTCCTTCATCTTTCTTGGAGAAAAACTCCAGTTTTCCTCCGTGTCTTCTTACGATGCTGTCTGCCAGTGCCAGGTTGATCCCGGCACCCCTGATGTTACCCTTGGTGGTGAAAAAGGGCGTAAAAATTTTATCCTGAAGTTCTTCAGCAATACCACACCCCGTATCTTTTATCATTATGATGATGTTACCGGATTGATCCCTGGTTGAGTTCAATTCTATATCACCATCTTTCCCTATGGCTTCTTTCGCGTTTTGAATCAAAATGGTTAGTACTTGCGATAGCTGGCCCCAGTCCCCCATGACCTTCGGAAGGCCGTCAGTGAGATTGATCTTCAGGTTTATATTTTCTCCTTCGTTCGATTCGATACTATGGCTGGCATCGACGAGCAATCGATTCAGATCGATCGGCTCGGCAGGAAAGTCTTCATTTTGAATATAGCTCAATATCCTGTCGAGAGATTGTCGTCCTGCCCGTGCCTCCTGGTCAATAAGGGTGAGGTAATTTTTCAGCTGTCCATCAGCTTGAGGTTGTTTCAGTGCCATTTCAGCAAAACCGATTAGACCAGCCAGGGGATTCTGGACTTCCCGCGAAATTCCTCTTGCAAGCCTCACCAGAGCTTCGGTCCGAATTTCTCTGGACTGAAGTTTGCATCGAGTTTGAAAGTCTTTTTTTTCCTGCTCCAGCTTCTCCGAGAGTTTGACTAGTGAGTCGATAAGGTCTGAAATCTCTTGAGGAGCTTTGTGCGTTGGTGCCGAATGTTTCTTTCCATCTGCCAAGGAGTTGACAAAGTCAGTTGCATAAGACAAGGGCTTGGTCAATGACCTGGCAAGAAGCCAAGCTCCAAGCGCAGCTATGAGAACAACCGCGGCCAGGACAATGATCCCTCTCGATGCAAGGATGCCTGCGGACGAGTCCTGAATAAGGCACCAAATGCCGATGGAGAGTCCTGCGAGCGTACCGAGTCCGGCTATTGTAACGAGCAGAGTTAGGATAAGGTGGGCGATGGATCTATTCATGATCTATACAAAAATACGACCGAGTTTGTAGGAGTGTCAAGAAACCTGGATTTTGGCGTATTTCTCAACATGCCTATCTCCTTGACATGGGTCCGAATTTGGAATCTTCTCCTGCTGCAGAAGGTTGAACATATTGGAACTATGCACAAGGAGAGACAAGGCATGAACTCCATTGTAAAACTCTCCGGTGATGGTCTGACCCTGGCGCAATTGGTCCAGGTAGCCAGAGCCGGTGCGGGTGTCGAACTTGATGAAAACGCTCTGTCAAGGGTGGATGCAGCCAGAGCCTGTATCGATCACCGCATAAAGTCAGGAAAAAGTTTTTACGGTATCAATACTGGATTTGGTGCTCTTTCCAACGTTCGAATAGCAGACGACAAGTTAGAAGAGCTACAACTGAACTTGATAAGATCCCATGCGTGTGCTGTTGGTGACCCCTTGCCGGATGACGTTGTTCGTGCTGTGCTGACTCTCAGAATTCAGACCATGTTGCGGGGCAACTCAGGAGTGAGGCGCCATACAATCGAGCTGATGCGAGATTGCATCAATCATAACATCATCCCGGTGGTGCCAAAACGTGGTAGCGTTGGAGCTTCTGGTGACCTGGCCCCACTTGCGCACATTGCCTTGGCCCTGGTGGGAGAGGGACTGGTTAGGTACAAGGGTAGGGTTACTCCCGGAGCTGACGCGTTAAGAGCTGAAGGACTGACTCCATTGAGCCCAGGCCCAAAAGAAGGTCTGTGCCTGATTAATGGAACCCAGGTCATGACGGCAATCGGCCTGTTGTTGTGTCAGGATACAAAGAATCTCCTCGTGTCCGCTGACATAGCAGCAGGTATGACTATAGATGCAACCAAGGGTACGCCCGTGGCTTTTGATGAAAGAATCCAAAAAGCAAGACCTCATCCTGGTCAGGCTGTGTGTGCTTCTAACCTTAGGACGATCCTTTCGAATAGTGCAATTCGACAATCTCATAAAGACTGCGATCGGGTACAGGACCCATACAGCCTCAGGTGTGTGCCTCAAGTACACGGTGCGGTTCGGGATGCTTTTGCGCACGTTTTGGAAAAACTCTTGATCGAAGCAAATTCATCCACAGACAATCCCATGGTATTTGTCGATGACGATGAAATCATCTCCGGTGGAAATTTCCACGGAGAACCAGTAGCATTAGTCCTCGACTATTTGGCTATTGCTCTAACGGACCTGGCGAATATTTCGGAACGCCGTATAGAAAAGCTTGTAAACCCACACATGAGTGGACTCGCTCCTTTTCTTGCAAGGGATCCCGGGTTGAACTCCGGATATATGATTCCGCAGGTGGTGGCCGCGGCCTTGGCGAGTGAAAATAAAATTTTTGCCCATCCGGCTTCATCGGACAGCATTCCTACGTCAGCGGAAAAGGAAGACCACGTGAGCATGGGAATGAATGCGGCTCTGAAATTACAACGCATTGTGAAAAACCTCGCTTACATAATTTCAATAGAGATCCTAACCTCTGCAGATGCTCTTGAAATGCTCAAGCCGCTGTCCGGTGGGAGAGGGGTTGTGGCTGGGTTGGAAAAGGTTCGGGAAAACATACCTCCCATGGAGCGGGACAGGAGCTTATCGATTGAGATTGAAGGCCTAGCCGCACAGGTGCTTTCAGGTGAATTTTTTGACCATGTACAGAATGCGCTTGAAGGCGGTTTGAACTAAAAACAGATTTGGAACAAAGAGGAGACCAAAGTGAAAAATTATCCTATTCATTTTCTCATGGTGCTTTCTTGCACGGCCGTTTTGGCCTTGGCACCAAGTTGCAAACCTGTCAGGCATCCGGAGGGAGCCGGGGATTCTCCAACAGTTGTAAAAACTGAAAAGAATAAACCAACACAGAAGGTCAACAAAACGGTTGTCTCCAAGACAAACACCATGCAACGAAAGGAACTAAGGCAAATCCCGGCCCCTGCTGATGTTGCTGCTCCACCAAAGGATGCTGTCGTTACGAATTCAGGCTTGGCCAGCAAGGTTCTGAAAGCAGGCTCAGGATCGGTTCATCCTGCTCCAACCGATACCGTCAAGGTCAATTATACAGGCTGGACTACAGACGGAAAGATGTTCGATTCTTCCGTAAGCCGCAACAGGCCGGCGACATTCCCGCTCAACAGGGTTATTCCAGGATGGACCGAAGGGGTTGGACTCATGGTGGTGGGAGAGAAGAGGCGACTTTGGATTCCCGAGAAGCTGGCATACAAGGGGCGACCTGGAAGACCCCAGGGTATGTTGGTTTTCGACGTCGAGTTGATGGATATCATCAAACCACCTGCCACCCCCAAGGACGTGGCTGGACCAGGAAAAGATACAAAAAAGACAAATTCGGGGATTTCTTACAAGATAATCAAGAAAGGGCAAGGTACTGAGCATCCCACTTCCACGAGTGTCGTCCAGGTGAATTATACCGGGTGGACAACTGACGGAAAAATGTTTGATTCATCCGTAACCAGAGGCAAGCCGGCCGTATTTCCGCTCAACAGGGTCATTCCGGGATGGACCGAAGGAGTGCAACTGATGGTTGAAGGTGATACCATGCGCTTTTGGATTCCAGAACAACTAGCATACAAGGGTAGGGCTGGAGCACCCAAGGGTATGCTGGTTTTCGATGTGGAACTGCTCAAAATATTGAAGTAGCTTTTTCGATAAGGTCTCGGGAGATTGTTATGAGTTCCAGATTATACACCAGGACCGGTGACAAAGGCAGTACATCGCTTCTGGATGGCTCGAGAGTGTCGAAAGACTCACTAAGAGTCGAAGTGTATGGAACGGTGGATGAAGCTACATCCTGGGTTGGTGCCGCGAGAGCCTTTATGGCGGATAAACTCTTGGAGTCCATGCTGGAGTTCTTACAACACAGGCTTTATAACTGCTCTTCTAACTTGGCGGCGCCTCCGGGCGTGGAATTCGACCTTCCGGTCATCTCGCAGCATGATGTGGACTGGTTGGAAAACGCCATGGATTTTTTGCAGGAACGAACAGGCGAGTTGAAGTCTTTTGTCTTACCCACAGGTTGCAAGGCAGCGGGACTTTTACATGTTGCCCGCACTGTGTGCAGAAGGGCCGAAAGAAGGATCGCAAGACTTGTGCTCACAGAACCCGTAGATGAAAAGATACTTAAATTCATCAACCGCACATCCGATTTTTTGTTTATTGCTGCAAGGTACGCAAATGTACTCGATGGTCTAGGCGATACGGAATGGAAGATTGATTTAGAACCTCCCAGCCTGAAATGATCGAATCATTTGTCTGAATGCATGCGTTGTAATTATTATTGCCAGCTAGAGGTCAAGCTCACAGAAGTTCTTTCATGAAAGTCCAGGTGTAAGCTTTTCGATGATCTCGGGTGTTATCTTCCTGTCTCGAAGAGGGTGATGAATTTTTCCCAGCACCATGCTGTCATAGGAAGGCCGTTCGTGTCGGTAGATAATGCCTAAAGGAATCCCGTCCGAAGAGTCGAGTACGATTTTCATGGCTTCTGTCTGGTCTGTGGGATCGTAGTCATTATTCAACTCGAAACATTTTTCCTGATAGTATTTGTAGGTGTGAACCTTGTCCCAACTGACGCATGGTTGAAGTATGTTGATGAGGGAGAACCCTTCATTAGAAATGCTATCCTTGATGATCTTTACCAGGTGATCCGGTCTGGCTGACATGGACTGTGCCGCCAAATAACATGCTAGGGAAATTGCCAACGACTGGGGATTGACAGGGGATGAGAAAATGCCCCTGGGTTGAAGACTGGCCTTGGCTCCTGTGTCGGAGGTGGGGGATGCCTGACCTTTGGTCAGGCCATAGGTCTTGTTGTCATGGACCAATAAAGTGATGTCAACATTCCTCCTGATGGCAGCCAGGAGATGGTTGCCACCTTCACCGTAAGCTCCGCCTTCACCGGCGTGCACGAGAACAGTAAGATCATCGGCAGCCAGTTTGGCTCCTGTCGCAGCGGCAACCTCGCGGCCGTGAAGCCCATTGAACGTATTGACTTTCATGTAATGGGGAAGTTTTGGAGCCTGTCCAATTCCGGAGCATATGAGAACCTTGTGTGGTGGCAGTTGCAACTGAACCAGGGCTGTCTTGACGGCGTTGAGAATTCCGAAATTACCGCAGCCTGGACACCATGCGATTTCCACATCGCTGGAATAATCTTCTAGTTTTACGTTCATTTCAGGACCTCTTGTATGTTATCAGTCAGGTCTTCTACGCTGAAAGGTCTCCCATCATGTCGTGTGATTAGATTATCCGCAGATCGTAAGCCGGATTTTTTTAACAAGTCGGCAAGTTGACCATCCGTGTTGTTTTCTACCACTGTGATATGAGACGCCTGATCTAGGATTGAGACAAGGTGCCTTTCATCCAAGGGCCATAACTGCCTGAGGTGGAGATGGGAAAATTTCTTGTTTTGTGCTTCCATGGTTTTTCTGATTTCACAGATGGTGCCATAGGTGCTGCCCCAACTGATCACCAGCGGTGCTCCACGGGAAAATCCTTCTAAGATGGGTTTGGAAAACCACGAAAAATCATGTATGGTTTGTGCCTTTCTGATGCGTTTTTTAGACATCTTCTGAGACATTAGACGAGATTCGGTCAGGTGTCCTCGCTCGTCATGTTCATCTGAGTCCACTACCACCACATGTCGGCTTGAACCTGGAGCAGCCTGAGGTGAGACACCATCAGAAGTTTGTAAAAACCTATCATAAGATTTTAGTAAGCTTAGTTTTTCTTTGGATAGCAGATGTCTCGATCTCGGAAGGTTCCTGGTTTCAAAAGACTCCACAGAAGATTGTGAATCCTGCAGAAGCTGATCCGTCAGGATGAAGACAACGACTCCGAATCGTTCCGCCAGGTCAAAAGCTCTTGCCGTCATCTCGAATCCGTCTTCGACTGTTGCCGGGGCGAATATTAGCCTTGGAAAGAATCCGTGTCCTGCATGTAGTACCAGGTTGAGATCTCCCTGAGCCGTCCTTGTGGGCAATCCTGTGGCAGGACCTGGACGTTGAGCTACGACGATTACACCAGGAGTCTCGATCATCCCGAGTAATGATACACCCTCGGTCATGAGACAAAATCCTCCGCCGGACGTGGCCGTCATGGATCTCGCTCCTGAAAAAGAAGCTCCAGCCAACATGTTTATTGCGGCAATTTCATCTTCTGCCTGTTCCACCACGATCCCGGTTTGTTCCGACCAGGTCGCAAGGTCTGTAAGAATACTCGTAGCTGGGCTCATGGGATATCCGGCCACGAAACTCACTCCACCGGCAATGGCCCCCAGGGAGATGGCCTGGTGTCCATAAACCAGCAAACGTTCTTCTTTGTCATTTACATGCTCAATCGCAAAATGCTCCGGATGTTGCTTCCAGGCCACAACAGCATCGTAGCCTTCCTGTATTGCTTTAACGTTGAGCTGAACAAGATTGGAGTTTCGTTTGAAATGTTCTTTTACCGTATCAAGAAGCATTTTCCTGGATATTTTCAGCAGGGAGCAGATAGCTCCCACACCCACCACTCCGGAAGCTTTCAAATTGCCGGCCCTCTTGGCCAATTCATCGAGGTCCAGAGGAGAGGCTTTTTCATCGCAGGAGCTGGAAAAACCGATCAGTACGCCAGTGTTGGAAATTCCACCTGAAAATGCCCTGACAGCCTCGGGGCTTTGGGCTAGTAGAATATCGAACCTTTGACTTATTCCGATTACCGGCTCATCCGATGCCCTGATATGGGAAAAATTGAGTCCTCCACGGATTCTCGACTCTGCATCTGAGTACGATAAGACATGCAAACCAGTTCTCAAAAGAATCCGGGCCAGTAACTCCGCCGTAGTCTGTATGCCTTGACCGGCAGCGCCTGCTATTCGTATTTTTATTTCCATGGTATATCACCTGTTGGCTGTCTTTGACAGAGCAGCAGTTTAGTGGACCATTTCAGAGGGTTCAATAAAAACCCCATCTTCCCATTTGCATGCTGTGTTTATATACCGTGCCGGGAATCCTGGGAATTGATACATCCGAGACAAAATGAGACAAGCTCTTTTCTTGATGAACCTTTTTGCTGGATAAATCTTTTGTCTTAACGGTGAGATAGAAAAGATCCTGGATGACTTGGAGTTGGCATGCAAGTTGTATGGATATGTAGACAAATGGACTTGGACATTGAATTCCAAATTGTTCGAACTAAAAATACAAGGAGACCCGAAATGACACAGGAAAGAATCAACAATAACACTTTTGGCAGGACTTCTGTTGGAAGCAAGGTGGAGAATTTTACGATGGCTACCTACGAACCTGAGAAGGGAACCTTCGGGGAATTCAAGCTCGATGAGCAGTTAGCTGCAAAACGATGGACAGTGCTTTTTTTCTATCCTGCTGATTTTACATTCGTGTGTCCAACGGAATTGGCTGACCTGGCTGCAAAACACGCCGAATTGAAAGAGATGGGAGTGGACGTGGTGTCGGTGAGCACAGACACCCAGTATGTTCATCTAGGATGGACAAAGGATGAGAAACTCCTGAAGAACGTTGCCTATACCATGGCAGCCGATCCAACTGGAGAGGTATCGAGAATGTTCGGGGTGTATGACGATGCGACAGGCCTCGCGCTCAGGGGTACGTTTATCATCAATCCAGATGGAGTACTCGTGGGGTCGGAGACTAACTTTTACAACGTTGGAAGAAATGCGGACGAACTACTGAGGAAAATGAAAGCCTATTTATACGTATTCAAGAATCCCTCTGAGGCTTGCCCTGCGAAATGGGATGAAGGGCAAACAACCCTGAAACCAGGTGAAGCTCTGGTGGGTAAGGTAGCACAAGCCCTTGGGCTTGGATGAGATTCGATTGAGATATATTCATTCTGTCAATAGACCTTTTCAGGCAATCTTTACATCAGGTATCTCCAGTGTTTGATCTTGGTAGTTTCGAATGTTACTATCAATTTCTCCAGGTATGAAGTACTAGAGCAAAGCTCAAAGAAGATTCAGGAGTTGCGAGCATTGGCGATAGGCTATCATGGAGGTCTTGATGAATATTTTTCCCAAAATATTTTATTCATTTCCAGTAATGTTTTTTCTGTTGTTTTCGTGTTCGGACCCAACCGCAATTTTGGTTGAAATCGATGGTTCGTACGCGAAGCCCAAACCGTTACTCGAGCCTACAGTGGTGGAAAAATTAACATTGGAAATCAAATCCACTGGTAAAATATTCGCTAGAAAAACATACGAGCTTTCAGGGATGGAAAGAGTGTTGAATGAAAGCATTGTTTTGATACCAACTGATAGTGTCGGGGATGAAATAATAGTTGATGTCACTGGTTTGAATGGAGAAATTGAAGTTGCTAAAGGTCAAAAAACGGCAAAGTTTTCCGGAGGCAATATTGAAAAAATAGTAGTAAAGTTAGACTGGCTTTCGGGGCTATGTTTGGACGAGGATAAAGATGGATATGGCGTTGGGACAAGTTGCCTGGGTGAGGACTGTAATGATGGAGACAGTGGTATTAATCCAGGGGCCTTGGAGACTTGCAACGGAATTGATGATGACTGCGACGATGAAACAGATGAGGAATTAGAACCTCTGCGTTGTGAATTATTCAAAGGTGTTTGCAGGGATGCTCGTAAACTTTGTGGGGGAGCATCTGGTTGGCTTGATTGCTCTATTTCTGATTATGGGGATAAATACCAGGATAACGAGACCCAATGCGATGGATTTGATAATGATTGTGACGGAATGGTGGATGAGAATTGTTCGTGCAGCCAGGGAGAATCCATGCCTTGCGCCGGGCTGGATATTGGCGAGTGTACTCCTGGAGTTCAGATTTGTGTTCAGACTCCTAACGGCGAGTGGCTGTGGGGGGATGAATGTGATGGAAAGGTCGATCCGCTGGACGAGTCGTGTGATGGTAAGGACGATGACTGTGATGGAGAGACGGATGAGAATTTCGATTTTCAGACTGACATTGATAACTGCGGTGCGTGTGGGAATCACTGTGTGTTTGAACATGGCATAGGTGGATGCCAGGAAGGCCACTGCGTAATTACGAGTTGTGATGATGGCTATTACGATATAGATGGGAATGTTAGTAATGGATGCGAATATGAGTGCATCCCAACACAACCTTCCACCGAAGTCTGTGATGACCAGGACAACAATTGTGATGGTCATACCGATGAAAGTGTTCAATGCCCGGGTGGAAAGGAATGTGTAGCTGGTAATTGCGAGTGCGTAGGCGGCACAACGGAGTGTTCAGGAATTTGTGTTGATACCGACTCTGACATAGACAATTGCGGAACGTGCGAAAATCATTGTGTGTTTGAACATGGCATAGGTGGATGCCAGGAAGGCCACTGCGTAATTACGAGTTGTGATGATGGCTATTACGATATAGATGGGAATGTTAGTAATGGATGCGAATATGAGTGCATCCCAACACAACCTTCCACCGAAGTCTGTGATGACCAGGACAACAATTGTGATGGTCATACCGATGAAAGTGTTCAATGCCCGGGTGGAAAGGAATGTGTAGCTGGTAATTGCGAGTGCGTAGGCGGCACAACGGAGTGTTCAGGAATTTGTGTTGATACCGACTCTGATATAAACAATTGCGGAACTTGTGGACATGCTTGTCCAGAAGGCTTTTTGTGCAATTCGGCTTCATGTCAGCCGGATTGTCCTGAAGGTTGGCAAGTGCTTTGGGACGATAGTCATACGGATGCATCTTGTGTTGTTTATGGTGGTACTGCTTTACCTTGTGACGCTCGTACCGATTGTGAAAGCATGGGAGCAAAATTGGGATTGGGAGTAAGTTTGCAGTATTTTCCAGATTTCCTCACCACGAACATACAGCTTCCAAATGTATTAATAGATCGAGAAGACCATATGGGTTGCTATGATGAGAACAATGAATTTCACAGAGGCTCTTATATATCAGCATTTGAGCCATGTGGTTCGTGCTCCACTTCTTGCCATCCGACAGAGTGTGTAAATAATGTCGATTGGGGATGCTCTACATCCTCTTACAATCCTGACCACTGTATACTACATTACTGGTGTAGCAAAACCCCAGGCTCAAGGTAAGTTATCATATTTACAACCCTATGAACTGGCGCTATTACCTTCATTCAGCCAGTTTGATTTTTTTGGAGTATATTTTTCCTGCTTTAACCTTTATCCAGATCGTCTTTTTTAGTTTTAGATCGGGATTTATGAGCAAGATTTTTTGTTTCCCAACAGGTAATTCATAGTATGCTAGAGGGGTAAGGCCTACTTTCTTGCCATGATACCAGACTTCAGCCCACGGGGTAGAATCAATGGTTACTAGCCCCTTTTGCCGTGCTGTTTTTTTAGATTGATGGGCTGTCAATGTTTTTTTGTTTTTTTGATGTGTTTGTGCCTTGTTGGGCCATCTTTTCTCGACGTTATGCGGCTTAGCAATTTGTTTTGATTGGGGCTTTTTGCCTTTTTTCCTCTTCTGGGCCTGGTGGAGTTTCTCGTCAGGGTTTTTGTTGGATCTCGGTGTTTGGGAAAGAGAGCGGATTGTTGGTTTTAGGAAAA
>CAYSLH010000078.1:0-17443 GCA_964431605.1 uncultured Myxococcales bacterium | reverse complement strand
CCGCAATCCCCACGAACCATGACACAAGACACTTGCCCATGTACCGTCCTCCTGTCGCCTTATGAGCCACCCATCATATTTACAAAACGATCCATCTCACTAGTGTCTAAGCTCTTTTTCAGTTGCCCCCTTCAAATCGCTCAATCTACCACGACAATTCATGGAAAGAGTAACAGTCAAATAAAGCTCATGGCAATAGATACCTTTCCAGGTTTCGGGCTCGAATGCAGGGATCGTATCTCATAAACGAAACACCTTCGTTTCGACAAGCCTGTGAACTTGGCCATTGTTGGGATATATTTTGAAACAGGAGGCAAAAATAAAGACCGAAGAGAGGATGTTCTTCGAGCTCTACCGGATGATGTGATCCGTGACAAGGTGCAGGTTGCATGAAACGGACTGACCTGGAGCGGAAGTGTGGCATAAAGAAATAAAAGAACCATTGGCAAAAAAATTCTGAAGAATCTGAATGCTGAATAAAAGGCCTGACAAAGCTCTAAGGTATGGTCACTTGTCTCTTATCAGAAGCTAAGGCCACCGGACCTACCTGCTCAAGGATTCAGTTACAAACCCAAGCTTGGCATACAGTTCATGATCGATCCGACGCCCTTTTACCCCATTGGAAAGAACCAAGCATTATGGCAATCTATCCTCTGAGCCAATACCGCGACAATACCTGGAGGAAATGATGCCCAACGTAAAAAACCTTTCCGCCGTAGCTTTATTACTTTTTATCTCGTTTGTTCACACAGAGGTCACAGCAGCAGTTTTGCCCAGGGCGGCCGGGCTCGACGCCGATCACAGCGTCACTTACGACAGTAACAACAATACTTATACTTTCCAGGCCACAGGCATTCACACGGCGACTTATGTCGTAGACCTGGACCATCCGGATATTCAACAAGGAATGCTCCATGTCAGAGCTTCGGTGGATCGTGGTCCGTTTTATGAAATCCTGACCCAGGCGGGCACCAGGTACACAGATGCCACTGGTCAGGTTCTAGAACCAGCAGAGTACGCGCAAGCCGGAGCCCTCCATGAACACAGGCTCGATGGTGATGAACTCGTGTTGAGCTTTATCGAACAACCTGGTGCAAACCAATTACAAAAAACCTACCGGCTTTCACTACAGGGTCTGAGCCTGAAGATCCATTTTCAATCCGGCTCCACCCGGTACCTCGATGGATATGCAGGCATAAACCTGGGTCATGCTCAAATCCAGGGACAAGACAAGAGAGTGATACAGGTCCCGTACCTGCCCATGGGCATTGGCTTGCTCCCTGCAGATACGGTGATGAGCGCATACGTGGATCCCTCCACGAGCAGCGCCACAAGCATCAGCTCTGCAGATGGAATCGGCGAAAACGGCACATTATATTGCCACTCCAGGACCCTGTCCCTGCCCGATTTATCCGGGACAAAGCCTGCCATGGACGAGACTGCCTACTTGACCATCAGCAATGATCTTTCCGACCTGTACGCTGCGCCTGACACACCACCTTCTGCTTACAGGTCAGAGCTTTCCGACAAGCTCGTACTGGACGTGTGGGGAATGCACAGGTCGTTCAGTGCCAAGGAGGGAGTGCAGCTCGCGTGGCGCACTGACCAACAAAAAGACATACACGCATGGGTCGAGTATGCCGACATTGACGGTGCATGCGGCAACGGTGTGGAGTTGAGTATAAAAACCAGCCAAGAACCACTGACGGTTATCAGGATTCACAACGGTGACACTCAGGCTCAAACATGGGAATCGGATGCGCATCTCGAGTCTGGAGATGAAATCATGTTTTCCATAGACCGTGCTGGTGACAACTCTTGTGACGGAACTTTGCTCCATGTACGCATCACATCAGCCGATGATAACTTCGATTCCATAGACGACTTCTCATCGACCCAGGGCTTCCATGGATTTTACTACTTGGAATATCTCGATGATGAACGAACCCCCATGACCTTTGACCAGGAACAGGGATTTTGGGTAGGAAAGGGCAACTTTTCAATTTTGGGTGCGGGATTCGCTCATCCGGGCACTGGAAACTCTTCCTTTTTAGACGCAGAAAACATGGTGGAGCGCTACGTGGAGTATGGTCTGGTCAACTTGGCAATAATCTTCCACGTGTGGCAACGCTGGGGTTATGACCAGGGTCTTCCCGACCATTACCCGGCAAATCCCGACCTGGGCACATCAGAACAAATGGCTTCATTCGTATCGGCCGCTAAGCAGGCTGGCATGCTCGTGGCGCTCCATGAAAACTACACGGACATGTATCCTGACAATCCCCCGGATTACCCAAGCCCCCTGTGGGACCCTTCCGCCATAGCCCTGGATGCAAACGGCGACAGGAAGCTTGGCTGGTATCACCCTTTCACCCACCAACAAGCATACGTCATAGCCGCAGACAGAATGCTCGAGTTTTCACAATTGGAAAGCCGCGCCATTGCTTCTGACTACGCACCAGATGCAGCATACCTGGATGTTACGACCGGCTGGACCCCTAGACGTGCCATAGACCACACCCATGCAGCAGGCAAGGCGCCTACCATGGCTTGGTCGTACTATCACACCACGAACCTGTTTGATTTCATCAAGAGCGTTTATGCAGGGCCCCTTTTGGGAGAAGGAGGCGAGGGACCGGACCGGTTCGACTCCTTTTTCGCAGGCCACGTAGACGCGGTTGAGCGCCAAGTCGAAGGCCGCCGCTGGGCCCAGGTTATTCCCGATTACGAACTGACCTGCATAAAACCCCTGATGCTCAACCACGGTATGGGATATTACTCGAGGTATTTCACACCATACGGCCAACAACCGATCCAAGCCTCAGACTTGGACCTTGACCAGTACAGGGCAAGCGAACTGGCGTTCGGACACGCGGGTTTCTTGGGAGAAGGAGTGGGAGGAGTGAACGACTGGCTTGCGCTGCATGCCCCTGAGTACTGGCTCGTGCAAGCCGTTCAAACAGAAATCGCGGATGCGCCCTTCTCAGGCACCTTATACTTCGACGGCCAAGAGTTCATCCAGCTCGGCCAAGCCCTTCGTGACAGGATGGATTTATCCAGGGCGAAGCTGAAAATATCCTATACCAACGGTGCATCTTTGTGGATAAATCGCGATAGTTCCTCAGGCGAAGCCAACAGCCTTGGTGGATTTTCTTCAGAACAGGGATTCGGTGGTTGGACATACCTGGAAGACCAGGGGCTTGGCCCGGTTGAACTCCAGTGGGATCCCGAACAAAAACGATGGCAAGGCGCAAGACGCTGGTCCATAATTGCCTCGAACTACTTACATCCAGACGGTATTGCCATCATCAGGGCATTCAGGGCTCCCGTGGACACAACTATGGACATAACAGCCACTGTGTCTGATGGAGATCTCTCCTGTGGTGACGGAGTTCTTGCACACCTGGAACTAAACGGTACAGACCTATGGACGTGCGATCTTGCAGGGGATGTGCAAAACCCATGCGAGCCAACACATATTCAAGTCTCCGTGTTGGCAGGAGACGAGATCTCGTTGCGCGTCGAGCCAAAAGCAAACAACAATTGCGACACCACGTTTTACGAAATGAACATGGAGTGGCAAGACAATACACCACACGACTGGACCATCTACACCCCTGATGGCACCACCATGGTACTGCCTCCATCCGGGTTTTACTATTACTCGCCTGAATCACAAACACAGGCTGCAACATTCAGAGCCAGTTCCGGGCAGGTTGTGGATTTCGTAGATTCTTCCTCGTACTCTTACAGGCGAAGCAGGACCGGGACTCTCACCACCGCCAGGGAGTTTTCCACAGATGGCGCGGTAGCAGTGGTGTATTCGATACATGGTGACGACTTGCACGGTCAGGGATTCACCACGGCTCAAAAAAACAATGAACCGATAATAACCCTGACCAAGAGAGCCGATTTCAACCTTTGGTTCATAGACCCTGTGCGCGCGCTCGTGGTCGTTCGCAACATGGACGATTCAGTCTTTCTCGACGCTACCTGGTACGACCTTCCCCAAGCATGGCTCGACGAGCTTTCACTTCACCCGGAGAACCTCTCCATTTGCCCATCTAATAACTCCGGTGATGTACTTGGCCAATGTGACACGGTCCCTGTGTACGAATCCGGCGCGGTTTCATTGCTGAATCTTGCGCAGGGGCAAACATACCTTTTGAAACTTGCCACAGGATGCACAGGAGCAGATTGCTGCGGGGATGGTAGCTGCGACTCGGGAGATGAAAACTGCTCAACCTGTCCGAAAGATTGTCCTGTGCCAGATGGCTCCATGTGCTGCGATGGGATAGTGATTCAGGGTGACTGTTGCATTGACTCAGATTGCCAAGATGCTCAAATATGCCATAATAATCAATGTGTTACTGATTCGGACGGCGGGGACGGAGGAATGGACGGACAAGGGCATGACGGGGCAGTGACAGATGGTTCAGTAAACGACAATGACCACAATGACGCAGGGTTGGCCACAGATTCCCACACATTCACTCAAGAGTCAGGTTGCGGATGCTCGTCTGCACAATCCACGTTTCCGACATGGATCGTCATACTGTTACTATTCGTTGTCGTATCCAGGAGCACACACAGAAACCGGCCCTGATCGCGACACAATGTAACCCACCAGACATAAAATTCGGACATATTGTCTCTCTTGGGCTCTTGACAACACCAAAACCATGACACATATTTCGCGAAACATGATAATTGCTTCATATGAAGTGCAGGGCGTATTACAAACAAAGTAACATATGGGATTGACAAGTGAGGAGAAAATGACAACAGTAAAAATTGAAAATCCAGAGATGCTGAAGCAAGGCCTGGAAAAACTTGAAGGTGCTGCTTTTATTGGATTTTTTGGAGATTTCTCAGATGCGTCCCAAAAAGCCTTGCCGGAGTTCGAGGCTTTTTGTAAAAGCCACGAAGACGATGGTGAGTGTTTTGTGGTGGACGTGGGAAAGGTAAAAGGCGTACACAAGAATTACGGTGTGTCTGCAGTACCCACCGTAATCGCGCTGAAAGAGGATAAGGTGCTTCAAAAAGTAACAGGTCTTCAAACCAAGGACGCTTACGAACGAGCCCTGTTGTCCACAGGGGCAGTAGTTGCCAGACGTTCGGGCGGGACAGAGCGCAAGTTTCCCAGGGTGGTCGTGTATGTAAGCAATTCCTGTCCTTGGTGCACCAAGGTAAAACTCTACCTGCGAAAACGGGGGGTTCCATATTCCGAAGTCAATGTCAGCCGTAACCCTGATGAAGCAGTTGCCTTACAACGACGCACAGGCCAAACAGGCGTTCCCCAGGTAAATATAGGGGGAAGCTGGGTTGTGGGATTTGACCAGCCGAAAATCGATCGACTGTTGGGCTTACCGCCCATGCATGGCGAATAAGTTCTAGAAAGGAGAAAAACCCCATGAAACCTCAACCACTCAACGATCTGGTTCTACTTCGCCCAGTGGAGGCGCAAGAAGTCACCAAAGGCGGTATAATCTTGCCGGATACAGCGAAAGAGACTCCTGATGAAGGTATCGTGGAGGCAATTGCTGCAAACGCCACAGACGAAGTCGTCATCGGCGACAGGGTGATATACAAAAAATATTCCGGTGAGACAATCCGGGTGGAGGGCGAGGATTTCAAACTGGTCCCAGCTGGTGATCTCCTGGCAAAGCTCGTGGAAGCGGACGAGATCCCGGATTGAGTTCCACCCGAAAAACAAAGCCCAGACAAAAAAAATGCCTACTAAAAAGGCTCATCTCCGCTAGGCGTATAGCGCAGGTGGCTTTTGGGGTGGGATTGTTTCTTCTCATCCAAAACCAGCTCGTGGGATTGGCCGCCGTGGTCATCTTTGGCTCTGTGTTAGGGGTCATCCTGGGGAAGTTTTTTTGTCGCTGGATGTGCCCCATTGGGCTGGTGATGGATCTGATGGTGGGAGCGGACGACTCGGACGCTGACGCAGATTCGTCAGCAAGCCTGTACATGTACTACAAGCTTGGCTGCCCCATCGCCTGGATCAGCGGTCTTCTGAACAAATACAGTCTCTTTCGCATTCGCAGAGATCCCAAGGCTTGCACAGACTGTGGAAAATGCGACAAGGTCTGTTACGTAACCGTGCAAAACAAATCCACTTCCCTTTTCAAACAAGACACTCAAAACCCTTCCGACACCTATACCTGCTCCAGATGCTTGGCATGCATCAAGGCATGTCCAACAGGCGCCCTGAGTTTTGGCGTGTTGGGTTGCAAAAACCGCACTAACAAAACTGCTGCTGCGACTCAAAAACAATAGGTGTTTCATATGGCTCCCATGAAACAATATCGAAGAATATTCTTGCGATTAATATCATTAGTGTCATAATTAAAATATGTCTTTGTCAGATTTAAATTCATCATTCAAAAATGCAGAAGCCAGAATTGTCAAGAGAAAGCGCTCTAAGCGGTGGGATTCCGGACATAGCCGCTTTCCAAAACCCGTACAAAAAAAACTACGAAATCTGTTGCTTACATATGATCGTCCATCCATGACAAAACTGATGAAAGACCTGAGTACTTTTTGTGATAAAAATCAGCTTCCCTGCCCGTCGAGAGCAAGCATCTACAACTTTGCCAAACACGTACCTGCCAACACCTATGACCCGGCACAGTTACAGGAAGATATCCGTGCAACTCTGTATAATCTAGACGATCAGACCCGGATTCCCGGACATCAACTCGTCTACTATGCTTTTCACTACGGCACGCTCAGGGCTGTCTCGCAAGCGTCCGGGTTACCATGGATAGACTTGTACCAGGCATCGTTTCTTCCCGCATGGCGTCCAAAATCCCGATGTTTGCTCGAAGCCGTGTTGCGAGCAAGAGGTATAGTGTCATGACAGGCAGACCTGCTTATCAACCCCACGAAGTCATTCCCCAGGATGTGGCCAAGGTAATGGCGGCATCCGCCAACTGGTTCGTCATTGGAGGTCAGGCAATCCGTTGTATTGCTCCCTATCGGCCAAGTCGTGATGTTGACCTTGGGGTCCGCGAGGCCAAGGATCTCCAAGGCTTGCTGGCAAGCTTCCGTTCGTCTGGAAAAGTGGAAATTTTGGAACAAACCGACGATACGGTGCACCTATTGCTAAATGGGGTCAAAATATCCATTTTTGTGCTGGACCATCTAGCTGATTTTTCAGACGACCAGAGGTTGAACAGGGAAGGAATCCTTGCGACAAAGTTGCATGCAATTTTAGACAGAGGAACCAGACGTGATTTTTTTGATCTCTACATTGTGCTGCAGATAGAAGGCCTTGGCATAATCGAAGCTTTGTCCGCCATGAGGAAAGTTTATCGGCAGGAGATCAACGAGTCATTGCTTTTACGTGCCCTGACATACTTCGACGACGCCGACCGGGAGGCACCGTTGCCGGGAGAGGGACCGAAGGACTGGGAAAACGTAAAAAAATTTTTCTACCATCGAGTTGGAGACCTTCTAGTCCCGCCCGGAGCCCGCCTTAAAATCCAGTCCAATGTTGTGGACGTGCATTCGGGCAAGGTTTGATCCAAACCGCAAGCCCCCCTACCAGCATGCACTACAAAACAGCACATGGAACCATGCTTGCCAGCTGGCCGGGTTTATAGATCTTCTTTTGAAAATGCCAGGGGAAGGAGTTTATCCAACCTGGTACGGACGAACTCGCCTTTGGTATTGACAAGGATAATTTTCAGCTTGGGCGCAAACTCTCCCAACACCTGTCGGCATATACCGCAAGGAGGGCTGGGCGGGCTGGAACTCGTAGCGATTGCAAGCTGTATGAAATCCTTGCATCCCTCAGCCACCGCGCATCCGACAGCGTGTCTTTCGGCGCACACGGTAGCTCCGTACGAGGCGTTTTCCACGTTGCAACCAAGGAAAATTTTTCCCTCAGCGATCCGTAACGCGGCGCCCACCTTGAACCTTGAATACGGAGCGTAGGCCCTTTTTCGTACGGACAAGGCCGCTGAGACCAGCTCCTGCTCCGCTTTGCTCAAACGCACCGCTGGGCTTTTCTTCGTTTGCTTGCCCTTGTCCATATCAGCCTTCCTCCAAGTCGAGCCCTCCAACCAGGGCAAGGACCAGCTTGCTGAACACATGCCGCACCCTTTCGGCTGTTTCTGTGACCTCCTCGTGGCTGAGAGGTTCCGGGGAGATTCCAGCTGCCAAATTCGAGATGCAGGATATCCCCAGCACTGGCAAGCCCATGTGGGTGGCGGCGATAACCTCTGGAATGGTGGACATACCCACAGCATCAGCACCAAGGATATTCAGCAGGCGGATCTCTGCTGGTGTCTCATATGACGGACCGGTAAATGCAGCATACACGCCTTCTTTGACTAAAATCCCCAACTCGGCCGCAACTGCCCTGGCCTGGGTCCGAAGCTCCCGTGAATATGCATTGCTCATGTCTGGAAAACGAGGACCCAGCTCATCGTGGTTAGGCCCGATGAGAGGATTTGAGCCCATGAGGTTGATGTGATCACGTATGAGCATCAGATCACCAGGTTGAAGATCCGCCCTGATGCCGCCTGCTGCATTTGTGATCACAAAGGCCTTTGCTCCCAGCTTTCCCATGAGACGAACACCAAGGGTGGTTCGCTCCATGGAATAGCCCTCGTAGTAATGAAAACGTCCCTGCATGATGGCCACCCGTCGACCCGAAAGCGCACCCAACACGAGCCTTCCCTTGTGGCCTGGAACCGTTGACACTGGAAAGCCCGGCAGATCCTTGTAATCCACAAATACCGGGTCTTTTACCTTGTCCGCCAAAAAGCCAAGGCCAGAGCCAAGGACGAGACCGATCTCCGGTACCATTTCCGTACGCTCGCTGACCACATTCACACACTGACTCAGCTCTTTTGCCAGTTTCACCATTGTCAAATCCTCCAACATGTTGCCAGACGCCACCTAGGCCAAAAGCACTCCAGCTATGGCCGCATTCAACAGCGTCACCATTGTTCCACCCGCCAGTGCGAGAAGACTCATGCGCGCAAGATCCTGCCGCCTCGATGGAACTAATCCACCAATGCCCCCAATTTGAATTCCAATGGATCCCAGGTTGGCAAATCCACAAAGAGCAAAAGTGGCGATGCTTGCAGATCGTGCGCTTAGCTCACCCTGGCCCACGTATTTTGTCAGTTTAAGATATCCCACGAACTCATTGGCCACCAGCTTTGTACCCATCAGGTCTCCCACCCTGGCCACGTCCCCATCAGCAACACCAGTCAAAAAAGCGAATGGGGCAAAAACCACTCCGAATATCTCCGACAGACTCGTTCCCACTAAACCCAGAAAGTAATCCATCATGGCGATAAGCGCCAAAAATGCTATGAGCATGGCAGCCACGTTCAAAGCCATTTTCATGCCGTCAGACGCCCCCCGGCTGAGTGCGTCGAACATGTTCACACTCTCGCGTGGTACTGCAGCCACCGACCGCCCGGCAGTTAGAGGTTTTTCGGTCTCTGGCAAAATGATCTTCGCTATCATCAACGAACCAGGCGCAGCCATCACGGACGATGTCAACAAGGCCTCTGCGCTTATTCCCAGGTCCACGTATACGGCGATGATCCCGGCACTCATGGTGCCGAGCCCGGCAATCATCATGGCGAGGATCTCCGAAGAGGTCATGGATTCGATATATGGTTTGACTGTCAGGGGCGCTTCTGTCTGTCCCATGAAAACATTGGCGGCGGCGTTCAAGCTTTCAGCGCCACTGGCACCCATGGCGCCGGTCATAACACGGGCCATGGCTTTTATTACCATCTGCAGGATGCCGAGATGATACAACACGGCAAAAAACGCGGCTACAAACACTATGGTTGGTAGAGCTCGAAAAGCAAAAACAAACCCCTTACCCACGCCGAAAGTGCTCTGCATGGCTTGGGGATCGGCAAGAACACCAAACACGAACTTGCTTCCGGCGTCAGTAAACTGAAGAAACTTCCTCACCCCGCTTCCCATGATGCTGAACACATCCCGACCTATTTGGGTCTCTAAGATGACCAGAGCCAGGCCGACCTGCAAGGCTAGTCCCGTAGCGACACCGCGAATCTTGACACTGCGCGGATCCGCCGAGATGGCAAAGCATAGCCCCAGCAGACACACCGATCCAAAAGCCGCCACCAGCCTGGGTCCAAGGAAAAATCGAAATACGAATACCGCACTGCCTAAAGCTAGGACCCCTAGTAGTATCCCAAGCTGAATTATGTGGCCTGCAAGCCATTTATTAATACCTTGCACGTCTTGCATCGCTCCTGTTTGGCCGCTTCCAGCACAAAACACCACGGATAGGCGTCAAAAGATGCACAATCTAAGAGATGATGCTCTGGATCAGTTTTCCCCTGCTTGCTGGCTCTTTGCCTATACTATAAGCTGCCTTGAGGCGGGAACGCGACTCATCCAGATTTTTTGAGTCATTGTAGTAAACCGTTGCCAGGGTGCTGCCCTTTTCCACAGTATCTCCCACCTTGCGGTGAAGCACTATACCAGCCCCTGCATCTATCACATCGTCAACCTTTGCCCTGCCCGCGCCAAGAACCATGGCAGCGATACCTACTTCTTCCGCCTGTATGCGCTGCACCACACCGGATTCTTCAGCATGCACGGATACCGTCTTGTTTGCCGATGGCAGCCGGGAATAATCGTCCAAAGCCAGTGCATCTCCTCCCTGAGCTGCTGTTACTTCCTGAAATTTCCTGAGCGCTGCGCCGCTTTGTATCAAATCATTGACCTTGACTCTGGCAGACTCGAGATCGTCTGACACCTTTCCCAGGACCATCATTTGGGCGGCCAGTTCGAAACTCAACTCGCTCAGATCATTGTTGACCTTTCCCTTGAGAACCTCGCAGCTTTCGATCACCTCCAGGGAGTTGCCGATGTGAGTGCCAAGAGGCTGATCCATGTCGGTTATCAAAGCGACTACCTGTTTGCCCGCCTTCTTGCCTATTCTCACGAGGGTCTTTGCCAAAGCAGATGCGTCGGACTGCTTTTTCATGAAGGCCCCAGAACCGACCTTCACATCCAGCACCAGCGCGTCTATTCCCTCGGCGAGTTTCTTCGACAGGATACTCGATGCTATGAGCGGAATGGATTCCACCGTGGCCGTGACATCCCTTAGCGCATAGAGTTTTTTGTCCGCCGGCGCCACCTGCGAAGTCTGCCCAGCCAGCACCATGCCGGTTGTGCTTAGCACTTGCCTGAATCTTTCGGCATCTATTGCCACGTCGAACCCGGGGATGGACTCAAGTTTATCCAGGGTGCCGCCTGTGTGACCAAGGCCCCTGCCGGAAATCATGGGAATAACAACGCCTGCGGCAGCAGCGATTGGTGCCAGGATTAGGGAGGTCTTGTCTCCAACCCCACCGGTGGAGTGCTTATCCACTTTCACTCCTGGTATGTCAGACCAATCCAGCACGTCTCCCGAGTGGAGCATCTCGTTGGTCAGGGTCAGTTGCTCCTCTTCGGTCATTCCATTTAGAAAAATAGCCATGAGCAAAGCGGCTGCGTGATAATCAGTCACCGTACCTTCGGCATATCCCTGCACGAAAAACCTGATATCTTCCGGCTGCAAAGACTCGCGGTCCCGTTTTTTCCTGATGATATCCACCATGCGCATTTGCACAACCTCCAGTCTGGCTCACTCTGCCGGCTCGAGACTAATTTCACCCATAAAGCTCGTTCCTTCACCGCTCCATTCCAAACCGAAAAATTCGGCTATGGACGCGGCTTGGTCCGCAAAGCTGGTACGGGTACCCAGGTCAGTTCCATGCTCCATCCCAGGCGTCCAGACTATGAGCGGAACATACTCCCTGGTGTGATCCGTGTGGGCCCCGAAGGTAGGATCGCAACCATGGTCAGCCGTTATAATGAGTAAATCGCCTTGCCTCAACTTTTGCTGTAGTCTGGGTAAAAAGTCGTCGAATTGCTCCAGGGCCTTGGCGTAACCCTCTGGATTTCGCCTGTGGCCGTAAGTCATGTCGAAATCCACGAGGTTTACGTAAATCAGCCCATGGTCCACCTCGTCCAGGAGTTTTTCCGTCTGTTCCAGGCCGTCTTGATTTCCGTGGGTAGAGATGGAACGGTCCACTCCAACACCTGCGAAGATATCTTTTATTTTTCCAACTCCAATGGTGGGGATATGGTGTTGCTGCAAAACGGTCAGGATAGTGGGCCCCTCAGGGGGCATGGAAAAATCATGCCTGTTGTACGTTCGGGAAAACGAACCAGGCTCACCCACGAAAGGTCTGGCGATTATCCTGCCCACCCTGTGAGAGTCGAGCTGTGCTCTGGCGATGCGGCAGGCCTCGTACAACTCGTCCAAGGGTATGATATCTTCGTGAGCTGCAATCTGAAAGACCGAGTCAGCGGAAGTGTAAACGATCCACTTTCCCGTGGCCATGTGCTCTTTTCCCAACTCTTCAATGATCACGGTGCCGGAGGCCGCTTTGTTGCCAAGCACTCCACGCCCCGTGGCCTGGATGAACGGATCTATAATCTCCGGCGGAAATCCATCGGGATAGAACGAAAATGGCTTCGTCAACAACAGCCCGGCCATCTCCCAGTGTCCTGTGGTGGTGTCCTTGCCTGCGGAACGTTCCGCCATCTTGCCGAAATATCCTTGAGGAGAAAAATCGGCATCTATTCCCATAATCGAGGCGATATTGCCCAGGCCCAGCTTTGCCATGTTGGGCATGTTCAGACCACCCACCGCGTGGGCGGTATTCTGCAACGTAGCAGAGCCCAAATCACCAAAGGTCTCGGCATCCGGCATTTCGCCTATGCCAACAGAGTCCATCACGATCCACAACACTCTTGGTCTTGTCTCCATATCCTGCCTCCACTGTCCATCCTATCTCAACTGCCTGATTGGTCAAAAAAATCAATATTTTATTTTGTAAAACCAGCCAGAACACCAAGAGCTTCTCCGTGGTAGTCAACTCGCCACAATACTTCGACTATGACAAGACATTGTCTTTGGAGATATTCCTGGAAATCCAATGGGGTAATTTCAACTGTTTATGAACGACCGCGCACTTGATGTGTTTTCCTCATTCAGGCTTACGTGGCTCTATGAACATGTAACTGGCGCTGAGCAAAGCGACCATTCGTTGTTGATCGTCGAGGATCCGGGATTCGAGTACACAAGTGCGTTTTCCTGACGATACCACCCTGGCGCTGACCGAGAGCAATTCACCCGGCCTGGCGCTTCTTGCAAAGTGTATATTTACCTGAAGTGACGTGGGAACTCGGCCGGCAGGCGCCACCGAAAACGCGGCTGCTCCCATAGCGTCATCGGCAATTGCAAACATGGCTCCGCCGTGGCACACGCCGTTTGGGTTACAATGCCTGGGTTCTATTTTGATTTTGCATCGAGCCACGCCTTCATGTACTTCGTCGTACTCCATGCCAAGCCAGTGACCAAAAGTACCTTCCCAGGCAACACTCTTCTCAACCATTCACAGACTCCCTTCTCTATCCTGGATACCATTGCCAGTAATGGGAAAAAATGTAAAACTAGCCACCATGAACCTACGAAGAAAGGGTGTCTCCATAACAAAAATCTCTAGAGAAAAGGAAAAGAAAAGAGGAAAAGAGGGGACGGAGGTATATTTCACACTTTCAAAACGGCCCTACTCTACCCCGCCCTTCTTGCCGTATTGTGCTCAATTTCATAGATCTTTTTACAGGACCAGGCGTACTATTACCTAATGGATTACGCACCTAATACACCAAAGGAGAAAACATGAACACTAAGGTCTTATCGAAACTCACTTTAATTGCATCCCTGTTTACCTACCCTATCTCAGCCTCGGCAGACATGGCTCTTTCAATGTGTGACAACAAAGATGCCACTTTGGCCGAAGCCATCCTGAATGCTGATGTCATCGTCTGGGGCGAAGTGCTGAACACAACTGAAAATACTAAAAACGAAAAGCATGGCAAGTGGGTCTATTCCTGGACAGCCAAAATCAAAGTTCTCGAAGTCTGGAAAGGCAAACACGAAATCGGCGAAGTCACTTTTTCCGGGAGTTGCTCTGGTACGGCCAACATGAGCCGCAACCATTGCAGCCGACCACCAGCAGCAAAAGGAACCAAGCTTGCCATATATCTAAAGAAAGGCACCGACGGAAAGCTTGCAATAGCCCAGCCGCGTCTTGGCGCTTTCAGTGGCACTAGTTGTCCAGGTCAATCCGAGATCGACAAAGCTCGCAAACAGTACCCCAAGGTTTTTGCAAAAATCATTACCAATGCAAAAAAATCGACTACGACTAAGACCAAATGAGAGCTAGACTGCCACATTCAGACCACCACAACACAGGCACCTCCGTCCCTTATTTTCCTTATTTTCCTTATTTCCCACCAGGTACCTCCGTCCCTTATTTTCTAATTTCCCTAAATTCCACGCTACATTACGCATGCGTGGTCGGGAGAAAATATGGATTTTTCAGATTTTTCAGATTTTTCAAATGCACCATCCTTGCCGAATCGAGAAAGAATAGATGTTGGAAAATTAAAAGCTATCTTCAGAAGTACGACAACCTCTTATAAATACCTTTTCTTATTGAGCCTTGTTGAGCACATAAATGAAGCAAAAGGTCCAAAGGTAGAACTTGATACTATTACCTTTAAAATGCTGACAACTGCTTGGCATCCATCTGTCTTTTTCAATCTTTCGTTCGGCAAAGTTGACAAGATAAACAGTCTATTGAAGGAACTATATGCCCATGACCAAATAAAAAACAATTTTTCTGGATTTGGAAAAGCTAAAAGAAATAGATTGTTTCACGAGATCAAAAACCTTTCATCTGAAAACAGAGATCTTAGAAAAAAGATATCAGCACTCCAACGATATGTGCCATATCGACTCCTCTCTCCCTTTCTAAGAGACTACCTCAACGGACTTTCTGACGAGAAGAAAAGAAAAGCGACGATTGAACTTTCTAATGCTCATTTCAACGATTCCAAACCGCCTATTTACAAGTTTTCAAATGATGGAAAATCCATTGAAGTACATGAGGCATGGCGTGACTACTTCAAAGATCATTATCCCATTGTTCGTGGTTGGATAGCCTGGGAATGGCTGTCGTATATGCAAGACAGGAACCCAAACACCCCAGCTCTGTCGAAAAAACTATTTCCACCGGATCATAGGTCTGATCTCAAAATGCAGAGAGAATTTTGGAAGAATGTTCAGAACGATGGGAAAAAACTAAGGTGTATCTATTCTGGCAGAGAATTATCTGAATTCGATTTGGATCACTTCATCCCTTGGAGTTTCGTAGTCCACGACCAGTTGTGGAACCTGGTCCCTGTTTCAAAAGAAGTAAACTCTTCGAAAAGCGACTGCTTACCAGATCCAAAATACATCCCCAGATTGGCTGAAATCCAAAGCATAGGTCTATCAATTAACAAAGAGATAGTTGACAAAAACAAAAGGGCTATGGTTGACGAAAACAAAAGGGCTATGATTGAGAAAAAATGGAATAAAACCATTGAACCATTTTTACTTGGTCTGAATATGGAGACTAAATACTTATTCGATCGCAAACGTCTTTATTCCGCTTATAATGAAACCGTAAAGCCTCTTATGGAGTTAGCCAAGTCACAAGGATTCAAGGCTTATTGGAACTGTAAAGAAATCTACGAAAAAGATCATGCGATTACCTTGGTCGCAGCGGATAAAGATGAGACCTACAATACGACTCCAAAAAACTAGTCACGGAAGGAAGAAGAGAAAGCGAATGCTGGACGCATGGGCACTTTCTCCTCCTCCCTTCAGGTGAAGCTCCTGCGTACATAGCCAAATGCCAAACGATCAAAGAAGTATTCCTCGCATATCATATTTTATTCTTTTAGGTATTGACATACTTTTATACCTTGAATATCATGCCTTTCAAATACAACTTGCAAAATCTAAAATATGGAGTTGTTATCATGACCATTGGTAAAAATTTCCAAACTACCACCGGACACTGAGGAGGGGACATGCTGGACTCTACCGATGTTCTTAGCGCCTTGCACTTGGTCTACACCATCTATTCCGTGGCTATCATTTCACTATTCGGATGGCTTGCGTACAAACTCACAGGTGGAAAACCAAAGGGTCTCATGAAGCCTAAGCTGTTTTATTCGTATATTGCACTCCTGGTGTTCGTAGGTGTGACAATTCATATCCTGACATTCAACACCATCCCCTGGGTAGCCAACGATCTCAAGAGACACGAGATCAAACCTGACCAGACGTTTCACATAGAGATGGCCGATCATAAGTTCATCCTGCCGGAGAAAAAACTGGAAATCCAATGCGGCAAAACCGTCCTATTCGATGTGGACTCGAAGGATCTGACCTATGGATTCGGTCTGGTGAGAAAAGATGAATCACTGGTCTTTCAAATTCAGGTGGTTCCCGGCTCCAGCAATACGCTTCTTTGGCAATTCTACAAAAACGGAATCTACAGCATAAAGTCCACTGAGTATTCAGGTCCACAGGGCGCATTCATGAAGGTCGAAGGCGCAGTCGAAGTCACTGGCTGCAAAGACACAGACAAGCGCGCGAGCTGAGACGGGAGGCCACCATGAGCTTTATGAACGTACTTGTAAACGGGAACGAAGGCGGACTGAAATATGATGGATTGACCCCTGTTCAAAAAGTCACACTCAGGACCGTGGTCGTTGGGCTGCTGTTTTACGGACTGACCGCTCTGGAAGGCATGATGATGAGGGTACAGCAGGTGGAACCTTTCCTGGAAGCGGACCATTTCTTTTCGGTAATGACCGTACACCCCATAGTTGGAATTTTCGGATCCACTTATCTCATAGTGTTTGGTGCGTTTGTGTTCCTTGTGCCATACTTGATGAAAAAGCCTTTGTACAGCGTTCGCATAGCCAATATAACATGGATACTCATAGCGCTTGGCGCCTTGACCTCGTGGTCTGCGGGCTTTTTATTCAGCTATGCACCCCTTTATACTTTATATTGGCCACTGCCTGTGGATTTCAACCAGTTCATGCCAACGGCCGCTTTGATCTTCACCCTTGGAATAGCCTTCATCATGATTGGCACTATCCTTTTCATCTTCAATATCTTCGCGACGGTCTTCTACACGGAATCCGGACATGAGAAGCGGCCGATGAAACCCCTTATCCTTTCGGCCCTGGGAATCGATGGCCTTCTGAACTTGATCAACAAGGCCAGAAAAAAACCTCCCTACTCCAAGGAACCAGCAGTCTCTTTACCTGTTGCAGCCATCTTCAGGGGATCCATCGATACTCTTTTCGACGCCTTCGTGATTCTTTCAGTTGGTGTTTTGCTCCTGGTGTACATCATCGCCAAGATGACGGGAACAACCCTGCATGCCTCGTCCGTAGACGCTCTGTTGTATAAGAACTGGTTCTGGTGGGGTTTGGACCTCATAGCGGACGGATTGGTGCTCAT
>CAYSLH010000077.1:0-17504 GCA_964431605.1 uncultured Myxococcales bacterium | reverse complement strand
GACCCAGGCGTCAGCACGATACTCTGCATACAAGGATTTGGATTGCCTTGCTGCTGTTGGTGTTGACAGCGCCCCTGGCCTGCGGAGTAAAGGCCCCTCCGAAACCTCCAAAAATGGATATTTCTGTCCGAAATATGAACACTTCCCACATAGAAAGGTAACGACGTGTTCCAGGGAGTATTTACAGCTTTAGTGACCCCGTTTCGAAAAGGGGCGGTTGACGAGGATGCTCTTGGACGTTTGGTCGATACGCAGGTTCAGGCCGGCGTTCATGGCCTGGTGGTTTGCGGAACAACGGGCGAGGCCGCGTCCATGACCTTGAAGGAAAAAGAGCGGGCCATAAAAGTAGTCGTGGAGCAGACAAGGGGCAGGGTGTCTGTGATAGCAGGGACCGGCTCCAATAATACAATGAATACGGTAGAAGCTACGAGCCATGTGGCTTCTTTGGGAGTGGATGCAGCTTTGGTGGTAACACCATATTACGTCAAGCCTCCTCAACGAGGTCTCGTGGAGCATTACAAGCAGGTGGCAAGGGTTGGGCTCCCAATCGTGGCCTACAATGTTCCATCCAGGACCGGTGTGACCATGACGCCGGATACTGTTCGTCACCTGGCTGATATTTCTAAAATAGTCGCGCTGAAGGAGGCGTCCGGGGACATGGTGCTCGGTGCCGAGATTATAGGCGCGGTGGGACAGACCATGGACATTCTTTCGGGGGATGACGGGACATTTTTGCCGTTGTTGAGTGTAGGGTGTGCAGGGTGTGTTTCCGTGTTGTCAAACGTTGCACCAAGGCAAGTGGTGGATCTTTACGAGTCTTTTGTGTCCGGGGATATGCTTAGAGCGAGGCAACTGCATTTGAAGCTGCTTCCTCTTGTTAGAGCACTGTTTTCCGAATCAAATCCGATTCCCGTAAAAGCCGCTTTATCCATGATGGGCCAGGTCGGAGAGGAAATAAGGGCTCCCCTGGCTGTTATGGAAAAAAGGGCTAGGCAAGAGCTGAAGACAACCATGCAACAGCTGGGATTGGTAGAAAAAAAGTGATCAAAATATGTCTGAGTGGCGCCCGTGGTAAAATGGGTCTGATGCTATATCGTCTGATCGGTGAGGCAGAAGATCTCACGTTGGTCTCTGCACTGGAGCGCCACGATCATCCTGAGATGGGTTGCAGTCTTGGAGACGGCATAGTTCTTACCGATGATGCAGAGGCGGCAATAGCCAAGGCTGACGTGCTCCTGGACTTCAGTTTGCCCGAGGCAGTGACAGAACACGTTTCTTTTGCAGCAAATTCCGGCGTCTCAGTGGTCACGGGCACCACTGGGCTCGACGAAGAACAGATGTCAACCCTGAATCGTGCAGCTTCATATGTCGCTGTGGTTTATGGTTCCAACATGAGCAGGGGCGTTCATGTTCTCGGGGAGTTGGTGAAAAAAGCCGCATCATTACTTGGCCCTGAGTTCGATGTGGAGATCGTCGAAGCCCATCACAATGTTAAAAAAGATTCCCCTTCAGGCACGGCGTTGCAACTGGGTAGATCCATCCAGAACATTAGAGGTGGCCGGTTGGTGTATGCAAGGCAGGCCAAGCGGGAGAGCGGGGAGATCGGTATTTGCTCTGTTCGTGGTGGAGATATAGTGGGAGAGCATGAGGTGATGTTTCTTGGACCAGGGGAGAGGCTTTCGGTCACCCACTTGGCTTCCACCAGGGAACACTTTTGTAGGGGGGCCCTGGAGGCCGTGAGATTCGTACATGATTCGACTCCGGGCTTCTATTCCATGAAGCAGGTGTTTAAACGGGTGGTGTGATTGACCATGGTTTTGAAATTGGCACAGAGGATGTCGTTGTTGGAGCCGTACCTGTTTGCGGAGTTGGACAAGAAAAAGACGCAGGCACGGGAAAAAGGAGTGGACGTCATATCTTTGAGCATTGGCGATCCGGATTTGCCCACACCGAAAGAAATACAAGATGTGGCAAAAGAGGCGCTGACTCACCCAGAAAATCACCGTTATCCTGATTATGCCGGGTCCGAAAAATTTCGAAAAGCTGCCTCTGTCTGGATGAAACGAAGATTTGGTATCGAACTCGATCCCGAAAGGGAAATCGTCTCGCTCATAGGATCCAAGGAAGGTATTTTCAATACGTCTTTCGTGTTGGCACAAAATGACGATGCGATTCTTTGCCCTGAGCCTGGCTATCCAGTATATGCAATATCCGCACGTTTGGCTGGTGCTGAGCCTTCATTCATGCCGTTGCTGAAGGAGAACGGTTTTCTTCCCGAGCTTTCATCTATTCCAGGACAGGTCGCACGCAAGGCTGTGGCCATGTGGATAAACTATCCTAACAACCCTACCGGCGCTGTGGCTAGTGAGGATTTTCTAAAACAGGCAATAGAGTTTGCCCATGAAAATGACCTGGTGTTGTGTAGTGATGCAGCTTACTCGGAGATCTGTTTTGACGGTTACAAGGCTCCGTCCATTTTAGAACTGCCGGGCGCCATGGATGTGGCGGTGGAATTCCATTCCATGTCTAAGAGTTACAACATGACCGGCTGGCGCGTGGGCTTTGTCGCCGGGAGAGCCGACGTGGTGCAGGCCTTGGCGCAATATAAGTCCAACATGGATTCAGGAGTGTTCGGTGCCGTACAGGATGCTGCCATCAGAGCCATGGAGTTGTGGCCCGCACCGGTATCCGAGGTTTGTCGAGTTTATAAAAGACGTAGAGATATTTTGGTATCTGCCCTGGAAAAAGCAGGGTTTGTGCCTGGTCGGCCTCTGGCGACTTTTTATATCTGGATGAAAGTACCAGGCGGTAACGACAAGGAATTTTGTGAGAGGCTCATCGATGAAGTTGGCGTGCTGGCAACTCCTGGTTCCGGGTTCGGTCCTTCGGGTATTGGCTATGTCCGCTTTTCCCTGACCGTTCACGATGACAGATTGCAACAGGCAGCAGAGCGCATCTGTACTATGGACATTGTTGGATAGTTTGGATATGGAGCACATTGTTTATCTTTCCATCGGATCTAACCTGGGGGACAAACTGGACGCATGTCTGACGGCTTTGAAAATCTTGGATGAAAGCCAGCAGGTAAGGGTTCTGGCCAGATCGTCAGCATACGAGACAAATCCCGTAGGTTTTCTGGACCAGCCTTGTTTTGTCAACATGGCAGCACAAATTGTCACTAGCCTGGACCCCTTGGGACTTTTATCGCTTCTCAAAAAAATAGAAAAAAAGGTAGGCAGGATACCAGGGGTACGCTGGGGACCCAGAGTTATAGACATGGATATAGTGCTTTACGACCAATTGCTCCTCGATGAGCCTTCGTTGCATATTCCCCACAAGCGTATGCACGAAAGGGCGTTCGTGCTCGTTCCCTTGTGCGAGATCGCTCCTGACGTGTTGCATCCGGTATTAAAAAAAACTGCGGCGCAAATGCTTTCCGACCTGGATGAGAACGCAGTTGGCGTAAGGAAGCTTGACGATCTAGTCAATAATGCTTGACACCCAGTGGGCAACGCATAAAATTGCCGCGGTTCCTTTAATTATCGACCGTCCGCAATAGGCGTTCGATCAACTCAAACCGTTTGTGATTGGAGGCGTAGCAGAATGAAGATCTTCTTGGATACCGCCGATGTGGGAGAAATCAGGGAAGGCGTGGCCATGGGCATGGTAGATGGGGTTACCACAAACCCCACACTGGTTTCCCGCACGGGTAGACCTTTCAAAAAGGTAATAGAGGAGATCTGTGGAATCGTCTCAGGTCCCGTGTCTGCAGAGGCGGTAAGCATGGACACAGAGGGGCTTATAAAAGAGGCCAATGAACTTTCTGCTATTGCATCCAATGTAGTTGTAAAGATTCCCATGACCATAGATGGCCTCAAGGCAGTGAAAGCCTGCTCGGACAAAGGGATAAAAACTAATGTAACCTTAGTGTTCCAATCTCTTCAGGGATTACTGGCAGCAAAGGCCGGAGCTACTTTTATAAGCCCTTTCGTGGGACGACTGGATGATTTGGCAGGTGAAGGGATGGACATGGTTGCCGAGCTGCTGACCATGCTTTCCAATTACAGTTATTCCGCAGAAGTGATAGTGGCCAGCATTCGTCATCCCATGCACGTGGTTCAGTCCGCCATGGTCGGAGCACACGTAGTCACCATTCCTTTCAAGGTTCTCAATTCGTTGACCAAGCACCCCTTGACCGATAGGGGTATTGAGGCATTTTTGAAGGATTACGAAAAGATTCCCAAGGTCTAATCAGACAGGAGGTCGGCAGTGAAGATTCTCGTAACGGCGAAGCGGGTCACAGACCCGGACGTGAAGATCAAGGTAAAGCCCGATGGTAGCGGTATAGCCACAGAGGGCATAGATTACAAGGTCAACCCATTCGATGAGATCGCCATCGAAGAAGCCATCAGGATCAAGGAGAAGAACAAGGCAGAGGTGGTGGTGGTGAGCGTCGGGACAAAGGAGGCCACCAAGGAGATCCGCTCCGGACTGGCCATGGGTGGAGACAGGGGAATTCTTGTGCTGACGGATGATCCCCTGGATGCAAATGCCGTCTCCAAGGTGATAAAGGCCTTGGTGGAAAAAGAACAGCCGGATCTGGTGCTCATGGGCAAACAGGCAGTGGACGGAGACAACAACCAGACGGGCCAGATGCTTGCGGAAATAATGGGTTGGCCACAGGCCTGTTTTGCTTCTGTCGTGGAACTCGTTGACGACAGCAAGGTAAAAGTCACTAGAGAAGTCGATGGTGGATTCGATCATGTGGAGTTGGATCTTCCTGCGGTTATTACGGCTGACTTGAGATTGAACGAACCGCGTTACGCATCCTTGCCGGGCATCATGAAAGCCAAGAGGAAGAAGATCGAAGAAATAGAGCTGTCATCAATGGGACTGGATACTTCTCCAAAGGTTGTCTGGCACAAGTTCGGAACTCCGGCAGAACGCCAGGCCGGGGAGATCGTTGCTGACGTGCCTACCCTGGTCGCCAAGTTGCGCGACGAGGCCAAGGTCATCTGAGTAAAAGCGAAAGGCAAGGAGGACGATCATGGGTAATGCACTAATAATTGCTGAATACAAAGGCGATGCGCTCAAAAAGGTTACCCGCGCTGCCTTTACTTTTGCCAAGCAATACACTGCCAAAAAAGGGGGAGAGTTTAATATCTTACTCCTGGGGCACAATATGGGTGCGATCGTAGACGAATGCATGAGCTACGGTGCTTCCAAGGTGTACGTTGCTGACAACGAGAGCTTGGCTAATTACATGGCAGAGAGCTACGCCCAGGTGGTAGCTCAGGTAGCCAAGGATTCCGGGGCCGAGGTAATAGCAGCCACGGCTTCCGCCATGACAAAAGACCTTATGCCAAGGATCGCTGCAAAGCTGGACGCGGGAATGGCTTCGGATATCATTGGAATTTCGGACGAGGGTTATTTCGACCGACCAGTTTGGGCTGGTAACGCCATCGTTTCTGCTGAAATCACCTCCCCCATCAAGGTCGTGACAGTACGTGGCACGGATTTTGAGCCAGAACCCAAAGGTGATACAGGTGGTGAAAAGGTAGAGGTCTCGGTTTCCGTAGATCTTGGGAGTCTTAAGAAACGATTCGAGCGTTTCGAAGAGGTAAAGTCAGACAGGCCCGAGCTGACCGAGGCATCCACCATCGTCACTGGTGGTCGTGGAACCAAGGGAGATGAGGGGTTCAAGCTCGTGGAGCAACTGGCGGATCTGTTGGGTGCCGCGGTTGGCGCAACGCGCGCGGCTGTGGACGCGGGTTGGGTTCCCAACGATTTACAGGTGGGCCAGACAGGCAAGGTCGTTGCTCCTGATCTGTATGTTGCCGCTGGAGTGTCCGGGGCGATTCAGCATCTTGCCGGAATGAAGGGTTCCAAGACCATAGTGGCCATCAACAAGGACGAAGAAGCCCCTATCTTCCAGGTTGCTGATTATGGCCTGGTGGCAGATTTGTTCAAGGCTCTACCTGAGATGGTGGAAGAAGTAAAAAAGGCAAAAGCCTGATTTTCATTCGTACCTAATAATAAATAGTAAAACATGAGCCCTCCACTTGGAGGGCTTTTTTTGCAGAGAGTTGATTGGTGGGTGTGATTCTTGCCTACCTGATGCCACTTGTGGTACTTCATTTACATGGACTGGAACAGACTCTCGGACTTGATGGTAATCAAACGCCTGGCGCAGATAATCAACAATCGCTGGGGGCTGGGTTTGGGGTTTGCTGATAAGGATGGCAGGTTGGCCAAGGGGTCGAAGCTAAGTCGTCTGTCTACTTCCAGGCCTGTTTGCGATCTGTTGAAATCCGTTCCAGAAGGACTGGCTCGTTGTGAGGCCGTGGCTGAGAAGATGAACGAGGAGCATGAAAGGTCCGGGGCGCCTGATGGTTCAACCTGCATGCAGTGTCACGCAGGTCTGTCGGAGCTTTATGTTCCTGTTCTGATCGATGGACAAAAGCAGGGACTCATTCTAGCGGGCGGTTTTTTCAAGGAAAAGAACCTGGAAAACCAGATAGACGACGTGCTTCAGAACTGTGCAGATCTTCCGGTAGCCAGGGCTGAACTTCGTCGTGCATGCAGAAAAAGCCCGGTTCTCACTACGGAGTCAGAAGAGTACCTTGCAGACCTGCTTGAACTCGTGGTCAAGGAAATCCTGGTTTACCAGGAGGAGATCTCCCGCAAGGAACGAAGACTGGATCGACTCACCAAGAAGATGGCGGAAAGATCCAGCTACGGTCAAATAATAGGCAAAAGCGCTCCCATGCGGGAGCTGTACAATCTGCTGGACAGGGTTGCAGGTACGGACTCAACCGTGCTGGTCACAGGGGAGAACGGCACAGGCAAGGAACTGGTGGCAAGGGCCGTACATTTTAACTCCAAGCGAAAAGAAAAACCCTTTGTTGTGCAAAATTGTTCTGCTTTCAACGACAACCTCTTGGATTCCGAGTTGTTCGGGCACTCGAGGGGGGCCTTTACAGGTGCGGTCGGCTCGAAAAAGGGTCTGTTCGAGGTTGCCGATGGCGGTACCTTTTTCCTGGACGAAGTCGGCGAGATGAGCCCCTCTTTGCAGGTGAAGCTTTTGCGAATATTACAGGAGGGGACCTTTATTCCGGTTGGTTCCACAACGGAACGAAAGGTGGATGTCAGGATTATAGCAGCTACAAACAGGGATTTGAAGCTCATGGTGGAGCAGGGAACTTTTCGGGAGGATTTGTATTACAGGATAAACGTTGTGACCATTGGGCTACCTTCCCTGAAAGAACGCAAGGATGACATTCCTTTGCTGGTGGATTATTTCCTCCAAAAGCATGCTGGTGAAAACAAGCCGAAGAAGCTGAGCCCGGAATGCTTGCAGAGAATGATCGATTACCATTGGCCGGGAAATGTCAGGGAACTCGAGAACGAAATCGAGCGATTGATAGTCCTTCGCGGAAACGATGAAAAAATCGGCGAGGAATTTCTTTCGCCTAGAATCAGATATGATATTTATCCATCGTCTAAAATAACCTCGCCACATTCTGCGCCTACCTTACCAGAAGCCATCGAGCTTCTCGAACGTACCATGATTCTCGATCACCTCAAAAAGGCAAGGTGGAACAAGACCAAGGCAGCTAAGACCTTGGGTATTTCAAGACGTAACCTCATAAGAAAGGTCCAGACCTACAATCTTGACAGGCGAAAAAATCGCTGATTTGAACCGCTATTGCATCAAGGCGAACCACAGCTTTCTGTTTCCTGAGGGTTGAATATTTGCTCGTCGCGTGTTGCTGGTTTTTGTAGTACTTGGTTTGTCTTTCCGGGGTTTTCGGGGGACCATTCCGCTATGCTCTCTGTCTCTACCTTGCATCTACCCGCGCAGGTGTATCTGAAGTTGCTGTTGTAGTTCCAGTCCATCAGATCGGATGCGCCTCCGCCATGGGTAGTCACGAGGAAGTCGTGATATAGGTGACCAAAAGAGTCGGCTCGTTGAGCTTCTGTGGGCTTGTCACCACGAGAGGGATCCACTGGAATCCAACCGTAAGGAGGCAGGTACACCTCTACCCAGCGATGGAAGACATCATCGTAAGATGCATCGTCCCTGCGTACCACTAAGGATCCTGAATACCTTGCAGGCAGCCCCGCAGCTCTACACATGGCGATGAACACGAAGGAGTATTCCGAGCAGGATCCAGATCCTCTCTTCAGTACTTTAGGGGCAACGTCCCAGCCTCCAAGCATTTCATAGTGCATTTTTTTGTGAATGTAGCCATAGATTTTTCTGGCGATCCAGTAAGGATTTCTTTCCCTGCCAACGGCTTCTTTTACCGCAGCGCGAATGACGGGGTTGTGAATAAGATACTTCGATTCGTCCTTCAGATAGCGCTTTCGAATTGCCGGTGGAATTTTGCCAAGGCCGTATACCTTGTGTGGGTAGATTACGTGATGGACGCTCCAGGCTCGAACCTTTACCGTCATTTTCACTGTTGCCCATTTTCCAGGGCGTAGGTCGTTGAAATTGAATACAGCCACTCTCTGGTTCCATTGATCGGTTTTAGTCAGAAATCCTTTTGGCTCGAAAACAGGGCCTTCCAACAAATCCTGACCAATGGTTTTGCCTGGAATGGCCAATAAGAGTTGGGCGCTTGGGACTGTATCCGGACCGAAGTTTCTAAGCTGGGAGGTAAACACTACCCATTCGACTTTGGGATCTGTCTTTATGACATGGGTGGTGTCATCGGTGGAAATTAAATAGACTTCGTCTGTTTGATAGTCTGTCACTATCAGGCGATTTTTTATAAAAGCCAGTCCCGATGAATAAGGTCCCGGGGCGGGAAGGGTTGCAACCACTTGGGCGGATGGCACATCAATGGCGTAGAGCTGATCGCTCAATCTGTCAGCGGCCCAAAGGTACTTGCCATCAAAGGCAAGACCATCGACGCTCTTTGATGGAAAAGGTATCTCGCTGATGGTGGTTCCATCTTCAGGGTCGACTTGGTGAATAGCCCTGGTGGCATCGTCAGAGACCCAGAGGTTCTTTCCGTCGAAAGCCAGCGCATGGGGTACTGCCACGGGTGATGGAATCACCCTGGTGGTCAGAGCGTCATTTGTCCTGATCCGATACAATTGGGCCGTGGATGTGTCCACGTTCCACAATTGTTGCCCATCGAATGCAAGACCCGCCGGCCTATATCCAGGACTCTTAATTCTGCGAAGTTCTTTGCCGGTCGAAGGCTCCACTGCAACCAGCACGTCCAAGCTATGATCCGCAAGCCATAGCAGCTTTCCGTCAAAAGCCGCGCCTGTGCAGGTCTTGAGATTAGATGGGAATTTTTTTTCCACGGAGCCTGGTGCTGCATCCACCTGGTTGCAGAAGGATAAAAAAACCAGGAAAAGGATGGAGATTAAAGACTCTTTAATCAAGTAATGTCCTTTAAAATTAAAGGTTTTTATCATGTCGAGCCTCTCATGCGATTTCATGAATCAAAATATTTTTGTCAGTGCAGGATGCTAGCATTTCGAATATGTTTTAGGCAATGAGTGAAATCACGGTTGACTTGTCCTGGGTGATCGTGTTTCTATAGCTTTGTTTTCAAGGGAGGACTAAAACCATGGCTGGAGTCAATAAGGTAATCATTTTAGGCAACTTGGGTGGTGATCCCGACATGCGTTACACTCAAAGCGGTTCTCCTGTTGCCAATTTCACTGTGGCAACCAACGAGCGATGGACGGGCAAAGATGGTCAGTCCCAGGAGCGCACCGAGTGGCATCGCATCGTGGTGTTTGGCCGTCTCGCTGAGCTCTGCCGCGATTATCTGTCCAAAGGTAGGCAGGTTTACCTCGAGGGAAGATTACAGACCCGCAAATGGGAAGACAAGGATGGAAACAGGCGATCTACCACGGAGATCGTAGCACAGACCATCCAGTTCCTGGGGCGTGGTGGTTCAGCAGGGGGCCAGGGAGGACAGGGCGGCAGTGGCGGAGACTACGCTCCTTCGAATAACTATGATGCGCCGACTTCTGGTGGTGATGGAGGCTCTCCGCCCATTTCAGACGACGACGTTCCCTTCTAGCGTTCATATTGAAAAAGCTCCGCCCTCAGGATTGAGGGCAGAGCTTATCCGAGACCTATTCAATAATCATAGGCATCTTCCATCGTTGCACGTGAGCCCATTTTCACAGTCGGAATTGCAGGAGCATGCAAGGGGATCGAAGCAGTAGCCAGCCTGACATTGTTGATCCGTGGGACATTCCGAATCATCACAACATGGAATCTTGCATTGTCCGTCCACGCACTCTTGGCCCAACTCGCAGTCAGAGTTATACCTGCATTCGGGTGGAATTTCGCTCTGATCCCGACATACTCCACAGTCGCAAAACTCCTGGTCGACACAATCCGTATCTGATTGACAAAGGTTGCGACATAGGGTGTCGACACAGATTTGTCCCTCGGCACAGTCTGTGTCATGGGCGCACTGGGGATCCGGTCTAGGTTTATCAACACAAACGAAGTCCTGACAGATTTGTGCTGGCGGACAGTCGGCATCTCCACCACACAAGGCCGAGCAGTGACCATCGATGCACATGAGGTCATCTTGGCAGTCTTGCGAAGTCAGACATGAATCATCCGGTCCTGGTACACAAATGTGATCCTGACACAACATACTTTCGGGACAATCGGAATTCATCTGACATAAGCTGGCGCAAGCGCCGTCGAGGCACACCTGGGATCCGGGACAATCCTGGGAAGAGGTGCAATCAACAGTGCTTGGATCTTCCGGACGACAGGTGCCTGCGTCACAGATTTCACCGTCCGCACAGTCTGCGTGGCTGGAACAACCGGCAGGCACACAAGCCCCGTTGTGACATGCCTGACTCTGTTCACAGTCCCCATCATCCATGCACTGGACCTGAACGCAGACTTGTCTGACGCAGATGTTCATCTCAGGACAGTCCTGGTCAGTCTCACACAAAGCAGGGCTCGTGTTCTGGCAAGTGTTGTCTATGCAGAGTTCATCAGGACCGCAGTTCGAGTCGTACCAGCATTCGATGCCGTCCACAATCCTGCAGCCATCGCAGTCACATTCGTAACAACCGTCAGCATCACAGTCTTTGTAATCCTGGTTGCAAGTGTATTCACATGTGCCATCCTGACAGATTTCCCCTTCATAGCAATCCGAGTCAGTCCAGCATTGTGGATAGCCATCGTCCACAGGCCAGCAAGTGTAGCAATCACACTCATAGCAGGTGTCGTTGTCACAGTAATAATCATAGCAATCATCGTCATAGCAACCATCGTTGTAGCAATCATCCCAACAGTCGTCGTCCAGACAGAACGGACAGCCACTCAGACCTGCTGTCAAGGAAAACAGAAATGTTACCGCCAAAAAGGCTTTCAGGATTTTCATCGTTGTTCCTCCTTTATATCCGCCCTGGTATGGGGGAGTAAAAATTTCGCAATGATTGAGCAAAGTCTCATGCATGTGTCGTGCCAGAATCTTGGTGTGAATCTCAATTCCTCGATAGTAATTGGTTAATTGATCTCAGCGGTATATCACGAGACCAAGAAAACAAGAGCAACTCCCCAAGTTTACTGACATTTTGATCCGCCAGCCAAATTTGGACAAGGCTACGGGATTCTCTGGCGGTTGACATCCTGCGGCTTTTCTTCAACACTACGGGCGATTGATGTACTATGCAGATTAAAATTCGTTGTGGTCTCTTTTCACGGAGTGTTCCAAAATGGGAACAGTTCAGATTCCAGAACAGAAAACAGAAGGGAAGTTTCAAGAAATGGAGACAGTGGATATTCCACGAATTGGGCCACTGATGTGGATACTTTTTGGCTTCTTGCTGCTACCGCCTGCTGTTGTGACTTTCTTGGGAAACATGATGGGGCCAATTCCCAATCAGAGGTTGTGGATTGTCCTGCTGGGGTTGCCCTTTCCTTTGCTGTTTGTTGCGATGCCAAGACGTTATATTATCAAAGGTGGCGAACTTATCATATCGGGTTTGCTCTATAAGTTCCGGATTCCTGTATCCAGTATTGTGTCGGTGGAACCCATCGGCAGAATCAAGGCGCTTTTGGCTCCTGGATCCGTTTTTTGCTCGGATCCCGCAAGGGCCCTTGTGGTAAAAAGAGAGGGGAAGATGGATCTCGTTATCAGCCCCAAAAACAAGGAACCCTTTATCTCATTGAACAGTTCACGGTCGAACTGATTGCACCACCAGGGGGTGTGACATGAATGTCAGGGCGCCGGTTTTCGCCATGCAAGGATGGTATCCATTCAACCGGGAAGAATGCAACAGGACTCTGGAGGGCTTTTTCCGTAGTTTCAATGGTAGATTGGGAAGTTATGGAGGAATAGTGCCACATGCAGGGTGGGTTTTTTCCGGAAAATTGGCAGCATGGACATTCGAGGCGCTAAGGTCCACGAATCCTGAGGTGGTTTTTCTGTTTGGCGGACATCTTGGTGTGAGTAATCGGCCAGTATGCATGACACAAGGTGCATGGGGAACACCTTTGGGAGAGGTGGAGGTTCATGAAGAACTGGCACGACAGATAGCGCAACGGTTCGATTGTTTGATGGAGACACCTGACAAGTTTGAACCTGACAACACCATCGAACTTCAAATGCCCATTTTGAAAAAAATATGGCCTGAGGCCAAAGTGGTAGCAGTCCAGGTTCCTCCAAGACCAGAGACCATGGCCATGGGTCAATGGGCGGCGACCAAGGCTAAGGAAAACGGACTGGTTGCCATTGCCGTTGGCTCAACGGATTTGACCCACTATGGCTCACCTTACGGGTTTGAACCCAAAGGGTCTGGGTATGAGGCCCACCGATGGTCGAAAGAGCAAAACGACAGGGGTTTTCTCGATCGCTTGATGGAGTTGGATGTGGACAAAGCAGTTGAACATGCATTGCTCAACCGTTCGGCTTGTTGCCCAGGGGCTGCGGGAGCAACGGCCATGTTTGCAAAGCAGATGGGGGCGAAGAAAGGCGAACTCATAGAGCACTTGACCAGCTACGAAATCGACGGATCAGGCAAGCCAAGTATGTGGGTTGGATACGCCAGCATGGTCTTTTGAAATTATTCGAGTCGAAACAGATCGGATGATATGGGTTTGTTTGCTTCCACGTGCTCTACTGTGCATGTATCCATGAGTTCACCATCTGAGTGAATCTCTATGGTTTGCGGGAACCAGTCACCGGTGGTTCTACTGCCCCATTTCAACCACTGGATATCCACGAGGCGATCTTTTTCCTTCACCATCAACCTCAAGGGTAGATACCTGTCTTTGTCGATCCACAACTGTGGGCGATCCCTTTCCCATTCTTTTGCCCCAAGGACAACTGCAACCCTGGAGCCGGATCTGGTGAGGGTGTTTACCTTGGTGTCGATTTTCAAGGAACGCAGTAGACGAACCCACCTGTCAGCAGAGACGCTTTTTTCTACGAAAAACAGGTACTGGACAAAAACCCAGGAGGGAAGGAGCACAGGTGTTTTTCCGGGAGCTTTTTCTCTGCATTTATTCTTGTTGCAGACTATAACAGTTCCGTCATCCTTTTCTCGACGAACCATTCGTGGGGTCTTCAACAAGAGCTTTTCCTTGTGAGGGTTTTGGCCCGGCAGTCCACAAGTCATCTCGATTGTGTATGACCGGACTCCCATTACTTCTCTTTTATGTTCCATTTTTCCCATCAACCACGAAGCATGAGGAATATGAGCCAGTGCAGGGCCCGTGGCCAACGCTGCTGCAATTGTTGTCACCATGACCAATCTGAAGATGTCTCTCATGTCCTTCCTCCGATGAAAATCTGCATCCATCCAATCCCAACCTTTGATTCTTGTCAATATTGCTTGTGGATAATATCATCATAACGTACGTAATCATGAAGTAAAAGGAGGTAAAAGGTGAGGACATGTGACAGGGAGGAAAATCTGAAAAATTGCAATTGTACCTATGAGCCATGTAGCAGAAAGGGTGTTTGTTGTCAGTGCGTGTCTTATCATCGCTCCATGGGACAGCTACCTGCGTGTTTTTTCCCTGATGACGTGGAGAAAACCTTCGATAGATCGTATGCCAGGTTTGCCGATACGGTGAAATCAAGAAAACCCTGGTGGTAGCTCCATAACGGGAAAAAACACGGACGGTTTATTTTCCATGGATTCTGGAAACAAACTCGTCATGGGATACAAATTCGAACACATAACGCCAAAAAGAGATTATGTCTCCAGAACTCAAGGAGACGCGTTTTTTAGCCTTTATTCGTTTTCCGTTCAGTACGGTTCCGTTCAGGGAAGACATGTCCTGAATCTTGTAGTTTAGATTGGAGTCTGGGAGAAATGAAGCATGTAGCTTGGAGATCTTGGGTGAGCGAATTATTACATCGTTGTTGCGAGCCCTGCCCACGGTAATCCTGGAAGAATATGCGTTTCTGTTGGATTTTCTCAAAGGGATCACCCTTATTTTGTTGGATGTTTTCTTTAGGTCAGAGAGTCTGGGAAGTGAAGATTCAGATGTATCCAGGTCCATCCAGTCGTCTCTATGGGGAGGACTGTGCTGGAGTATGAGAAAAGCGCAATCGTATATTCTCCCAAATTCCCGGACACCAAGCTTTCCCAGGACTTCAGCCAGGCTGTTGAGCCCCACGGAGTTCAAACCAAATTCATCCAGTGATGTTGTTTCCAAGTTTGTTTTGGTAGACATTCGCTAATGGTATATCCATGGAAATCTAAGTCAAGGATGTTTGCAAATTAGTACATGGCATGTTAAAAATTTATCTCTTTGAATCCATGATCAATGAAACGAGAGGTGAGAAAATGAAGTCGATGCGCGTGATGATTCTTTGTATTGCGTGGGTAGGTCTTATTCCCTTTGCGCTTTCCGGATGCTCTGGTGGGGGAGGCAGTGACCAGGTCTGCATGCCGGATTCATGTAGTTCGCATGGAGATTGTGATGATTCGACCGGCGAAATCGTCTGTTCTTGTGAACAGGGTTATAGGGGCGCCCATTGTGGAGCATGTGCTCAAGGCTACCAGGACAACAATAAAGACGGAAGTTGCCTGGCTGCTTGTTCCGCTGACTCCTGTTCTGGTCATGGAACCTGCGATGACTCGCAGGGAAGTGCATCATGTGAGTGTGAGGAGGGTTATGCAGGAGATAGCTGCGAACAATGTGCGCAAGGCTTCCAGGACAATGATTCCGATGGCGTGTGTTGGCGGTCGTGCGAATCCCTGTCGTGGGATTGTTCCAGCCACGGAATTTGCTCGGATGATTCGGGCACGGCTGTGTGCCAGTGCGATGATGGTTATCAGGACAATGACTCTGACGGAACTTGCATGGAGGATTGTTCCACGGCTGAGCTGGAATGTGGAGACCACGGTAGTTGTGATGATTCAGAAGGCGAAGCCGTATGCGCGTGCGACGAGGCATGGGGCGGCGAAGTATGTGATGTTTGCGCGGACGGTTACCAGGACAACGACGGCGATGGAACCTGTGAGGTTGCATGCGGAGCAGGCGTTTTGGACTGTGGCGATTATGGATTTTGTGTGGATTCATCCGGTCAGGTGGAATGCAAATGCGTGACAGGACATACGGGTGATGATTGCTCCGAGTGTGCAGAGGATTATCAAGACAATGACGGTGACGGCGCATGTAAGCCGGGTTGTGGCTTGTTCGGCGGCTCATGTGGAGTTCATGGACATTGTGATGATTCTACGGGCGAGCCCATGTGTATCTGCAATGTAGGACATACGGGCGACGATTGTGCAAGCTGTGATGATGGTTATCAGGACAATGATTCAGATGGCTATTGTCTCGCTACATGTGAAACTTCAGGTCTGGATTGCGGACAACATGGTCAGTGTAGTGATGCCTCAGGAAGGGCCATATGCGAATGCCAGGAGGGATATGCTGGAGATGTTTGTGACCTTTGCAGTGGTGGGTACCAGGATAACGATCTTGATGGCGTTTGTGCGGTGGATTGTTTTCATGCGGAACTGTCTTGTGGAAATAACGCCATGTGTGATGATTCGAGCGGCACTGCTGTTTGTGTTTGTAACGAGGGCTATACGGGTGACAATTGTGACTCATGTGCTGATGGATACCAGGATAACGATGCTAATGACACCTGCATGCCAACCTGTGCACAATTGGCTTGGGATTGTTCCAATCATGGGACATGTGATGATTCAAGCGGTATAGCAGCGTGTCAATGTGAACAGGAATACACAGGTAATCAGTGCGATCAGTGCTCTGTCGATTATCAGGATAATGATGGTGATGGCGTTTGCACCGAGGCATGTTCTGCAGCCGGGTTGAACTGTGCGGCGAATAGTCACTGTGAAGATATCACCGGAACAGCCGGATGTGTTTGTAATGAAGGCTATACTGGCGTAAATTGCGACCAGTGTGCGGATGGTTACCAGGACACCGACAGTGATGGATCTTGTTTTCCCACGTGCGAAAACCTGGCATGGGATTGTTCCAGTCACGGCACATGCGTGTATGTGTCGGGTCAAGCGGCTTGCGATTGTGATGATGGATACTTTGATGATGGAGTGGGTCACTGCATAGTAGTGGGAGCGGGGGAAAACTGCATGGCTCCAATGCCGTTGGATCTGTCTCAGGAAATCGTTACAGGAAACACTTCCGGGATGGGCAATGACTCGGAGGGTTCCTGTGTCAGCAGCAATCATACGGCTCATGAGGTCGTCTACGTGTTCTCTGTCGTGCAGCCGCTTCACGTGGTATTTGAAAGCACCGGCTATGACACTGTTATGTATATCAGAACGACTTGCGACGATGCATCATCGGAAATCGATTGTGATGACGATAGCGGTGCAGGAACCGGATCCATGCTGGACTTAAACCTGGAGACAGGGACATATTACCTGTTCGTGGATGGGTATTCATCAGCCTCCGGTCCTTACACCCTGAGCATACAGATTTCCTGTGGAGATGGACTGATCTATGATCCGCAAAGTGGTGACTGCGTCGACGACCCATGTGTTCCAAACCCGTGCAACGGTGAAAATATGCATGTTTGCGAGCCGGTTTTGCCTGGCTATGACTGCAGCTGCGATCCTGGTTACATCGACGACCCTCAAAATCCCGGAACCTGCATTCCCGATCCCAATCCTCATGGAGAAGCCTGTGCCGATGCAATGCCCTTGACGGTAGGAGAAGGAACGCTCAGCGGAACTACCTCGGATGCCGCAGATGACGCAAGGGGATCGTGCGGTGGAAACGGTCCTGATCGTGTATACGGGTTTGTGTTAGACGAACCAATGAGAGCGGAATTCGAGATGAGTGGATATGATACCGTGTTGCATCTTCGCTCTGTTTGTGACGATCCCAACAGCCAGGTGGAATGTGATGATGATGGCGGGTCAAATCATGGATCCAAGATCACCACCATGCTGGATCCAGGTGCCTACTACTTGTGGGCTGATTCATATTCCAGCGGCGGAGGAACTTACGATCTGACTTATTCTTTCAGGACAGATCCGTGTAA
>CAYSLH010000076.1:0-17514 GCA_964431605.1 uncultured Myxococcales bacterium | reverse complement strand
ACCTGAAAAGGGGCAAAAAGGGAAAAGGGCACCTGAAAAGGGCACCTGAAAAGGGCTGGCCGTTGGCCAGGAAAAGGGCAGCATTGACCTTCAGCCCCTGTGATCGTAAGCTAGCTGGCTATCAACAAGCCATCGGGAGGATTGGAGGATTTCATCATGGAACAAACACTTCAAGCCACAAACGCATGGGACAATATAGTCAAAACGATGGATCAGACTTTTCTGGGCAACAGCCTGTGGCAATACCTGGCATTCGCCGGAATACTCGTACTCACCATGGTGGCCAGATTTTTCATCCGATATTTCCTGGATGTGTGGGTAAAACGCCTTACTGAAAAAACCGACTGGGAGGCTGACGATAAGCTACTGGCAGCATTTCGCAGACCAGCGTTTTTCCTGGTCTGGATTTCAGGGCTTTATCTCGCACTGGAAGTCTTAGATTTACCTACAGATCCCATCAACCTCCCAAGGTTCTTATTCGCCCTGTTCACAAGCCTCCTCATTGTGGACGCTGCCTGGTTTGTTTATCAATCCACTGCTATCCTCTCCATATACATGAACAAATTTACGGCCCAGACCGAATCCAAACTGGACGATCAACTAGTCCCCATCGTACAGAAGGCTCTTAGAATAATAGTCATAATCCTTGCTTTCGTCATGATAGTGCAGAATCTTGGATACTCGGTATCATCCCTTTTAGCCGGCCTTGGGCTAGGAGGTTTAGCGTTCGCCCTGGCGGCAAAAGACTCCCTCAGTAACGTCTTTGGTTCTGTGACGATTTTTACCGACCGACCGTTTCAAATCGGCGACTGGATAAAGACTCCAAGCGTTGAAGGAGTGGTGGAGGACGTTGGGTTCAGGTCCACGAGAATTCGCACTTTCGAAAAAACCCTGATAACCATACCCAATTACAAAATAGCTAACGAAACCATTGAGAATATGGATGCGAGGCCCATACGAAGGGTAAGCATGACCATAGGGGTAACCTACGAAACAAACGCTGACAAGATGGAGCAGCTCCTCGATACAATAAAAGAAATCCTCAAAAACCATCCATTGGTAGACCAAGGATATCATCTAGTGTATTTCACAAATTTTGGTGAATCCAGCCTGGACGTCTTTATTTATTACTTCAGTAAATCCAAGGTCTGGGCGGAATACCTCGAGACCAGGCAGTCAGTCAATCTGGAGATCATGAGAAAACTCGAACAACTCGGAGTGGAATTCGCCTTCCCGTCCCAGACGGTGTATCTTAAGCGAGAATCTGCCTGAGGGGGATACTGAACATGCTCCTTGCACTTGATATCGGAAACACTAACACTGTCATGGGAGTCTGGGATTCGGACAATTTGGTGAAACATTGGCGAATTGGTACGGTCAGGCAACGCAGCGCTGATGAACTCGCCATGTTGGTCAAACAACTCCTGTCCACGGTTGACCTCAGCTTCGACCATGTCCACTTCGCAGTGCTGTCTTGCGTGGTTCCACCTGTGGAGTGGGTTTTTGTCCATATGTTGGAAGACTACTGCGAAATAGAGCCACTGATAGTTGGGCCTGGTATAAAAACAGGGTTAAAAATTCGCTATGATAACCCACGGGAGGTGGGCGCAGACAGAATCGTCAACGCAGTGGCTGCCTTGGACCTGCATGATGGACCAATGATCGTGGTGGATTTTGGAACAGCCACCACTTTCGACGCCATCGATTCAACAGGTGCGTACCTGGGTGGGGCCATAGCTACTGGTATAAATATTTCCATGGAAGCATTGTTCAGGCAAGCATCCAAACTTCCAAGAGTTCCTTTCACACGCCCGGAATCCGTAATCGGAAAAAGTACAACCCAAGCCATGCAATCAGGTCTGTTTTTTGGATACGTGGGAATGGTAGATGAGATCATTCAACGAATGAGCCGGGAATTGGGCACTGATGTAAAAATCCTGGCCACTGGTGGACTGGGAAAACTCATTTCATCCGCTTCAAGATACATACAAGAGGTAGACACCCTTTTGACCCTAAAGGGTCTTAGGCTCATCCACGAACGAAATTCATCCCCAAGGCCGTGAGCTTGTTTGCTCAAAAACCTACCACATTTTACTGCCGGGAATCTCAGATATCGACAGTGCAAACACACCCCTTGAACCGACATACGGTGTGGGCATAGGCATTACATCAAACCAGGCCCTTGACACGACCCTCAACTATGCAATATGGTTCGCTTCTTCTCGGTGTTTGGATGTATAGTTTGACACCTCAACTCCCCGGAGGAAGGGATGAAGAAATACGAACCAAAAGATATCAGGAACATCGCCCTAGTAGGGCACAAAGGTTGTGGCAAGACATCCTTGGGTGAAGCACTTCTGTTTGACGGAAAGACCACTACCCGACTGGGAAGCGTGGACTCTAAGACGTCCACTTTCGATTACGAACAGGAGGAGATGGAACGAGGCATGACCATTGTCACATCCCTCGCTGCAGTGGAATGGAACAAGCGCAAGGTCAACATACTCGACACTCCTGGAGATAACAACTTCGCCTATGACACTAGATTTTGCATGACCGCTGCCGATACTGCCGTGGTAGTGGTTAGCGCGCCCGACGGCCTTGGCGTCCAGACCGAACGAGTATGGGACCGGGCGAACGAACTCGATATGCCCAGGGTTGTTTTCATCAACAAGATGGACCGGGAACGAGCAGATCCCGAAAAAACGCTGGCTGAAGTTCAAAACATGTTGTCCTCTGACGTGGTCCCTGTGCAACTGCCCATTGGAAAAGAAGCTGAGTTCAAAGGCGTGGTGGACGTGGTCACAGGAAAAGCGTTGATGTTTTCAACGGACGGATCCGGCAAGTTCACAGAAGCAGAAGTACCTGCGGAGCTCAAAGAAGCGCTGGAGACGGCAAAAGAAGCCTTAGCTGAAAAAGTTGCAGAGAGCAGCGACGAACTGCTGGAGAAATACCTGGAGGCAGGAGAACTGACACCGGAAGAACTCTCCTCCGGTTTTGCAAATGCGGTAAAATCATGCAATCTTTTCCCAGCCTTCTACGGGAGCGGTTCACATAACATTGGCATACAACCACTGATGGACTTTATTGCAGCCTTTGCTCCGGCCCCCATAGAACGTCCACCTATCACCTGCCTGGATGGAGACAAAGAGGTACAAAGGGAAAGGAGCCCAGAAGAACCTTTCTTGGCGTTCGTCATCAAGACACTCGATGCCCAGGGTGGAACCATGTCCATATTCAGGGTTCTGTCTGGTCAAACCGATAGCGACAGCGTGGTCTACAACCCCAATACCGACACAGAAGAGAGAATGGGCTCACTGGTAGCGGTTACAGGCAAAAAGACCGAACAGATCTCAGTTGCAGTAACAGGGGACATGGTGGGCGTTTTGAAGTTGAAGAAGACCTCAACCGGACACACCTTGTGCGACAAAAAAGCTCCAGTAATAGTAAAGACCCTGGAGCTGGAAGATCCTTGTATTTCATTCACGATTCACGCCAAATCCAAGGGAGACGAGGATAAGCTGGGCACAAGCCTGAACAGGATGTTGGCCGAAGATCCCACTTTGCGACTGACTCGGCATGAGGATACCAAAGACTTTCTGCTTTCAGGTATGGGGGCTGTCCACATCGAGATCGAAGTAGCCAGGATGAAGAGGCGTTTCGGAGTCGATGTCATTCTGGAGACTCCCAGGGTACCTTACAGGGAGACTATTAAAAAAACCGCATCGGCCCAGGGAAGATTCAAGCGTCAGACAGGCGGCAGGGGTCAGTATGGAGATGTATTCCTTGAACTGAGCCCATTGGAAAGAGGAAAATTCTTTGAATTTGAAAACCGTATCAAGGGTGGAGCAGTTCCAAGCCAGTTCTTCCCGGCTGTTGAAAAAGGTATTTTAGAGACAATGGCTCGCGGCTATATTGCCGGGTTCCCTATCGTGGACGTGAAAGCCGCCCTATATGATGGGTCTTATCACGATGTGGATTCATCAGAAGCGGCCTTCAAAAGAGCCGCCTCTATTGGTTTCAAAGCAGCCATGGAAAAGGCATCACCCGTTCTCATCGAACCCATATATGATATGGAAATCGTCGTGCCCGAGGACAACATGGGCGACATCATGGGGGACATGAACTCTAGACGCGGCAGGGTGTTGGGTATGGACACAAAGAACAAGCGCTCAACCATAAAAGCCCAAGTGCCCCTTGCAGAGATCCAGATGTACCAACCAGACCTTGACTCACGTACGGGCGGTCGCGGAAGCTTCACAATGAAATTTTCTCACTATCAGGAAGTCCCTGCTCAGATTGTCGAGAAAATAATCGCCCAGTACAAACCCGGCGAAGAGGAAGAAGACTCTTAGCCCAGACCAGGAGGGGCAGACCATGGCGAGCCCCATTCCAGCATCGGCTGTCAGCGAAAAACTCCGCAAACACTTAGATCCCAAGGCACCAGCGCCACTGAGAATGATGGCGGCGCGAAGCATGGTCCCCATGGGACCGAAGGACATGGTCACTGTCCTATGCGCCCTGTCCAGTGATGATGACGAAAAGGTTCAGGCTGCAGCGAAAAAAAGCCTTGCAGAACTCCCTGATAAAATCCTTGCCGGCGCTATGAAAGAACCGCTTCACCCGCTGGTTCTCGATCACCTTGCCCGCACTTTCCTGGATAGGGAACAAGTGATAGATGCTATCCTCACTAACCAAAAAACTCCAGACGAGACTTTCGAATTTTTGGGAGACAAAGTATCAGACAGGCCTCTTTCAATCATTTGTGACAACCAAGTCAGACTGCTTAGACATAAATCAATTTTCAAATCTGTTCTCAACAACCCGAACATCATCAAGTCTCAGGTTGACCGGCTCATGGAATTTGCCGTTCGAACAGGCATGAATCTCAAAGGGCTGGATGCTTTCGAAGAGGCTAAGCAAAGAATCTCAGGTGCTCCAAGGGACATTGAAGAAGAAAAGAGAATCCAAAAGGTTATAGTTGAATCTTTACCCGAGGACATGATCACCGAGGAAGAAGAACCGTCCGGCGAACAAGCTCCAGAGCAGGAAGAAGCAAAAAAACGAAGCATCCTTTTCAGGTTGGGCGAAATGACCATCGCCCAAAAAGTAGCCCTTGCCCAGAAAGGCAACAAGGCAATAAGAAGTCAGCTTCTCAAAGATCGGAATAAAATAGTGGCTACCGCTGCGATAAAGAACCCAGGTGTCAATGAGGCGGAAGTGGTAGCTGTGGCGGGAAACAGGGCTGTGTGCGACGATGTGATAAGAATAATTGCGTCCAACCGCGAATGGACAAGAAACTACCAGGTCAAACTCGCCTTGATGAACAATCCCAAGACCCCCATCGGCATAGCCATGAGATTTTTATCATCCATAAGAGTTGGTGATCTGAAGGGAATGGCTAGAAACAAAAACATCCCATCTGCTCTGGCCACCGCAGCGAAAAAGCTTCTACAAAAACGACAAGGCCGGAGATAAGCTGACGTCGAGAAACGATTTCGAAGCATTGATACATAAATCGCAACCTAAATGGATAATTGGTTATTATTGCTCTTGAATAATATCATTATCGTCCGCGTCTGAAAGCGACTGACATGGAAAACTTTTGGAAACCTTTTGAAAGCTTTTCCGGAAAACTGCTTCGAACAAAAAACAAACCACGGAGGCCACAAATGAAAGCTTTCTTTGCAGGACTTACAATATTTTTCATGGCCCACTCTTCACAGGCCTTGGCGGGACAGAGACCTAAATTGTGTGGGGACATGATGCGCATTCAGAGTGTTCTGGAAGACGCAAGGGTTATGGCGGCAGAACTCCGGGGCATAGCCTCCGCACAAAAAGACTACATAACGCGAAGAGAACTATCCAGGAAAGCCGCGGAACTGACCAGGTTGGTAAAAACCCTAAAAAAGGAGCTTTCCATTCTCGACCAACCAGTTCCCAGTCAACCTGTCCCAAACACCCAGGTGGCGCCTGTGCTAAAACCAATGACTTCTTCTGATTTTCAAAAACTACTTTCTGCGTTGAAATCTGAAAGCTTCGAAAAAGGCAAGTTGAGGTGGCTGCAAGGCACCGTTGCCAATAACAATTTCACAGTCGATCAGGCGAAAAAGGTAATGAGAATATTCTCATTTGCCAACGGGAAGGTACAAGCGGCTGCCATGATGTACGACAAGATTTTGGACAAGAATGATTTCTACAAGGTATACGAAGAACTGACTTTCGATTCTGACAAGGAAAAACTCAAAAAAATGATCACCAAGCAACCTGGAGCAAAGCCGTAAGAACCGGAAAATCAAGTTCTTGCTTCGTCCCCTGCCTCCAGGTCAGCATCTGATTCTTCAGGATTATCATCTTCTCCGGAAAGAGTTCCAGACAGCAAGGTCATGGCAATCTCCACGGCTTGCCGCGCCTTTTCTTTCAACTCCTCGTCTTCTTTTATCTTCTGGTAGGCTTCCACGACTCGTTCTTCATGTTCGGCAGCAGCGGTCTTGTGCTCATCCACAAGCTGTTCCAATTCTGAAATCCTGGATTGTGCCTCCTCTAGACTCTTCTGAAGGTCTGGAACCAGAGAAGCCTGCTCTCTGGTGGACTCGTGTTCAGCCTGCTCCTGCTCGAGTTGTTGACGAACTGACTCCAGTTCGGCAGTAAGATTGGAGATCTCCCCTTCCAACTGGTCCCGTTCTTGTTTCGACCTTGCCCTCAAGCCAAATACTTCATCTTTATGCCGTTCGAGTACGTCTTCCATATCATGACGAACCTGGTCGGCCCTCTCATCAGCTTCAGCTAGACGTTGGTTGAGTTCTTCAATTTCTTTGGCATGATCCTCTGACTGAGTCTGGAGCTTGTGCTCCAATTGTGCAGTCTCATTGGTATAGCGCTCTTCCCACTCTGCCATTTTTGCAGCGTGAGTCTCTTCCAATTCGTTCTTTTGCCTCCTCAGGCTGTCTAGTTGTTCCGCCTGTTCTTTTATCTCCCTGTCTCTGTCCGCCAAGGTCTCCTGGAGATGAGCCATCTCATCTTCCCTCTCCACCATCTTCTCCTGGACCTCCAGAATCTCCTGTTCCTTTTGATTCATCTCTTCCTTGAGTTCCAGGATTTCCCGGTCCTTGGCGTTAATAGTAGACTTGAGAGCAAGGAATTCCTTATCCTTGGAGGTTGTCTTGTTTCTCAAGGACCCCAACTCTGATTCGCGCTTCTCAAAGCTCTTATGCATCTCCTCGATGCGCGATTCGAGTTTTTTCACCTTCTCACGGAGAATTTCGTTTTCTTCTTGGGTATTCTCGAGTTTCTTTTGCAGTACCGGATCTGGCCCTTTGGCCGGCTCCCTGGGAGGGGAAGTTTCTTCAGCATCGGAAGTTGCGTCTTCAGGCTGGGCATCTACCTCTTGGACCTCCTCGACATGGATGTCCTCGATGATCTCCGGTTCTTCGGCGGAAGATTGAGACTTTTGCTCGGGTTGTTCATGTTGTTCATGCTGCTCAAGTTCTTCCAAATCCACGTGGATATCTGGAGAGGGTTCTTCTTGCGGTTGTGAACCCACATCCTGTGCCGGCAGTTCATCTGAGGAAGAAGACTCAGAGGATATTTCCTCATCACTCATCTCCAAACCGGAAAGCAACTCATCTTCATCGACGCCATCAGCAACGAAGTCCTGTTCATCGCCTGTCCCATCATCATCGGTAAGATCCAGGTCCTCGAGAAGCGACAAGTCCAGATCGTCATCATCCACCGCTATTTCGTCGCTATCCTCCTGGTCCTCTCCTGCTATCTCCTCCAATGATTCGAGCATGTCATCGAAATCTGACATCTCATCATCATCCTTCGAGCCTTGGTCTTCGCCACCTTCCGACCCTGGGGAATCATCAACCTGAAGATCTTCAAATGCCTCATCGAACTCTTCCAATACTTCGGCATCAGCATCCAGTGGACTATCCATGATTACAGTAGAATCTTCCTCTTCATCACCTAGGTTGATGTCCTCGTCCACCCCTTCCAGATCCTCTATTTCGTCCAGCGAAAATGCCTCATCGTCATCCAGGGTCAAAGATTCATCATCATCCAAGGTTATGATCTCGTCAACTTCCTCCGGTTCAATCTCATCCAACTCCACCAACGCTCTGACTTTTTCCAGTAGTTGTTCCGTCTCGAATGGTTTGATGATATAGTCATCAGCCCTTGTCTTGAGCTTTCGGTGTTGATCAAAAGTCTCCTCGGTTGCTTCGGATGAAATAATTATAAGGGGAACCTTCTTTACGTTTTTGTCTTTTTTGAGTTTGGTGCAAATGGAATAACCACTCATCCTTGGGAGTTCCACCCTCAACAATATCAAATCCGGGGGCTCTGACTTGGCTGCCTGAAGTCCCTGCTTGCCATCTGCGATGACATCCAATTGGGCGTCAAACTTGGAGAAATCAGACACCAGAGACTGTGCAAAATCATCTTCACTTTCAATCACAAGAATCCGTTTTGTCGGCATAGCCAAAAATCCTCGTGTACATATGTATTTAGACCAATAAAGCTAAGCGAGACAACACGTCGATGGTATTAGAAAAACATGACATATGTCAACATAATGCTCCTATTTCCTCTATCTTGCAGGTGGAGTTTGACATGGATTTGGCGTTATGTTAGGCAATGCTGGTTCTTCGCGACACTGGTGAGCCCAGTTCCCACCTTGTAGGCTCCTCGCAGGAACGCGAAGATATACAACATAACTGGTTTTTCCGACCTGCGGCTCGAAGCCGACGAGGTATAACGTTGGATTTTTTGGACGACAAGTCCGTACAACGAATATTACTTATTGCAACCGGAGTTCTCGCTTTGTTCGGTGTCTACTTTGGCTTGGCAGTGGCATCCAACAGATCGGTACGGCGCCTTGCCGAAACGCTCCGAAGAAGAAAAAACTCAACACGGCAGGTGGAGATCAAGCCAGCATCGAGGCTGATGAGCTGGCCTGTTGCAGTCCTGGTTTTGACCGCAGCCGCAGCGGGATTGATCGCTTTTTTGATTTGGACGACAAAAGCTTTGCGTTAGAAAGTATGACCAAACCAACATAGAAATATTCACGGAGGAACTCAAGACATGGGTGATATGATTCCCGACGGATACCGTATACTGGTACATTTCGACGCCACCACGGAAAAATTCGTGGCAGCAGTTCCAGAGCTTGGAGAAATAAAAACAGAGGGAAAGACTCGGGCTGAGGCCATGGAAAAGGCGGAACAAGCCATAGAATCAGCCATCAGGAACGCAGCCGAGCAGAACACACCCCTGCCGACTCCCCTGGATCGCACCGAGTTCAGTGGCGAGATTACAGTGAAGATAAGTCCGAGCCTTCATAGAGAACTGGCCTTCCTTGCCACAGAGGATGGAATGGAGGCCGACCAACTGGCTTCTGAATTGATCAACACTGGCATTGCCATCAGGACCACTGGCAGGCTCAAGACAAGCTCTGGACACGGTGCATCGAGAGATGAGCGGGCATCAGGCGGAAGAAGGCGCTCAGGACGTCCTCCCAAGAAAAACTATCACAACATAATGGACGATAGGGCTGCATTCATCGAATACGTTCGTTCGATCGATGCAGGGGGTAAAAGGGGTGGTGGAAGATCGAGGCCCAGAAGAAAAAAATAGTCGTAGTTTAGAGATCTTCGCCCCAAACAGCAGATGTCTTTATCTCTGCGATGGATGTGTCATCAAACTGGCCCTTGTAGACCTTTTCCAGAATGATCACACCCACATACATGGTACGTTGAGCCATGGCCAACTCGGGCAATTTTACGGGGATCCTTTTCCTCACTGGTTGCGGCTTATCCTTGAAGGTATACTTGCTTCGCCCCAACCATTTGAAGGAAGGCTTGAGTTTATCCGTCTCCTTGTCCCGCTTGAATTTTACCGAGTAGAAGTCTACCAGGATTTTTCTTGGCCTATTGAAATTCTCGAATTGCTCCTTGCCGGCTCCAGGAACGATCTCCAGGTGGGTGGAGTCATCAGGGATATGGAAAGCAATCCACTCATGGTATCCGGACTTCTTTGCACCTTCAGCCCAAAATGTCTCCAGGTCGTTGTCGAAAAGCTTCTCGACGCTGTAGTACTCTTTTCCCCTCCCTTTTTCCACCAACGTCGAGGATGCCACAGGCACCCGTTCATCGTCTGCCAGCTTCAAAAGAGCATCCATGAATTCTTTCTTTGGGATTATCTTTGTAATATTATGTTTATCCTTTTTCTTTCTCTTCTTCTTTTTTGCCAACGCAGGGGATGATACAAGGGCCATGGCCAAAACTGTAAAAAGGACTAACAAAGTTTTCCGGTTCATCACAAAACCTCCAGGGAGGAAAATAGATAACTCATAATCTCAACATGTTTCGACGCCGAACCTCAGTTAATAATTTACCCCATTTTTAACAAAATCCCGTTCAAAAGCTCCTGCGCTGCAATCGATACGCAACTTTTTCACTCTGATACTCTCCGGAGGTGAGTTTCCTTCCGAATCTTTGAACGAATGAAAAAAGAACGCCTTTTTTTTCCCTGGCTTCAACACGAGGAAATTTGTCACATATGCATCATTGAAGGTAAGGACGATATTCTTCCATATATCCGATCCCTCATTTACCACTAAAAAATACCTTCCTCCAACTATCTCTGTATGGCTGGTTCTCACCCTGGCGCCTATTTCATTCAACTCTCCAGGCGGCACAAAGACCACGACAGTCAAAACTGACAAGACCACGTACGCTGACACCAAACCTACCTTGACCTTGAAATACCTGTTGGACTCCCGGAAGTCGTCCAGAAAATTTGCAAAAAGATCACGAATGCCACCGCCGAGATCCAACAACTTTGTCCATATCAGGCCAAAAAAATCACCCACTTGCTCATTCCTCGTCTTGATCGGTCGTTAGTGATTTTGGACGCCTGGCGCCAGGGATCCTTGCCTGTCTCGAGCCTGCAGCAGACCCACTTTTTCGTCTTTCCAACTGCCTGGCCAGCAAGGCGGCAGCAGTGGATTTAGGCTTACCTTCCTTGGCCCCGCTCTTTCTCATCCAATCCAGGCTTCGACGTGGACTTTTGGATTTGGAGCCAGAGTCCTTCCCTGCCGCAGCTTCGTTCTCTTGCTCGTCTTGTTGATCGTCTGGCTCGCCGGAATCATTCCTTGGAATCTCCTGCTTGGAATCATCCGGTACAACACCAGACCCCTTTTCCCAAAAAGGAGGTGGCTCTTCATCCCTCTCCTCGAGTGTCTTGACAAAAGCCTTTTCGAGCACTTGTAACTTCTCCTGGTCGAAAGGTTTACCCGGCTCTTTTTCCTTGCCATCCTCGAGTCTGGAAATCCAACGAGTGTTGACTGCCTGGACGCCAGCGGACTTGGGTCTGGGAACACCATAACTGGCTGGGTCAAAAAAAGCCTCGTCCATTTCGCTGAATCCATATGCATGACACTGATTTAGAAAATTGGGCAAAATACCCGTGGGCGCATGATACCCCACGAATCTTCCATTTTCGTCCTTGCCTGTTATGGTATAGACAAAAATATCCTGGGTTCGATAATCACCCTTTTCATTCAGAGGCAACACCTCCGAAATATGAGTAATCCTCCTGGAGCCATCATGGAATCGGGCGCACTGAACAATGACCCCGATAGCCGAGGCGACCTGGGCACGCACAGCCACCATGGGCAAATCCACCGCGCTCATCAAACACAACGATTCCAATCGTCTGAGGGTATCCGTGGGGGTGTTGGCATGCACCGTACACATGGAACCGGAATGCCCTGTATTCATGGACTGTATCAGGTCAAAAGCCTCCCCGCCCCTGACCTCGCCGATTATTATCCTGTCAGGCCTGAGTCGCAGGGCTGACTGCAACAAATGCGCCATGGTTACTGCGCCTTTTCCAAACTTGTCGGCTGGTCTTGATTCAAAAGGAACAAGGTGGTCCTGCAACAATTGCAGCTCTGCAGAATCCTCAATGGTGAGAATCCGCTCCTCGTTTGGGATAAGGCTAGAGACCACGTTGAGCAAGGTGGTTTTTCCAGATCCAGTACCACCGGATACTACCAGGTTCTGTGCCGTAGCAACACAAGCATCTATGAACCTGGCCATGGCCTTGGTCATGGAACCGAAATCCACCAACTGAGCAACGGTAAGCTTACCAGGAAAAAACTTCCTGATGGAAATGGTGGTCCCTTTTCTACCGATGGGAGGAAGAACCACGTGAATACGGGACCCGTCAGGCAACCTTGCATCCAGCCTGGGCCTTTCTTCGTTGATGACCCTTCCGACATACTGAGCCATGTTTCTAGCGGCGGCATCGAGCCCCTCTGGAGTAAACTTTGCAGATGTCTTGAAAATCTTACCACCAGATTCTATCCAAACCTCGTCCGGACCATTGATCATGATCTCCGATATGGATTTATCCGCCAGAAATTCAGCAATGGGCTTGAGAAAAGCCGCCAGCGATTTTTCATACATGTCGGATACGGCCATTTTTACTCCTCGATAAATTAGCTGGTGATTTTATGTGGTTTTTGCAATATCTTCAAGCCCATAACACCATTTGCACACAAATGGAACGAGAGGAACATCATGTCCGGCAAACGCACTGCGGCTCTTTTTGATTTCGACGGAACCATCACTCGGTCAGACAGCATGTTGCCATTTTTACGATTCGTACTTCGCAGGCATCCCGTGGCGGCTGCCAGCCTGCCTCGCTTGGCCATCATGCTAGCTCCATATGCAGCGGGAATCATCTCCAAGGGTCAGATGAAGACCGCCGCTTTGAAAATGCTTCTTCATGTCCCCCGTGACAAGAGGAATGCAGTGATACATGACTTTGCCGACAGCACGCTGTCACGTATGTATTTTCGTGGCGCCATCGAACGCATAAACTGGCACAAGGACAAAGGGCACATGCTGGTGATGGCATCTGCCAGCATCGAGTTGTACCTCGAATCGGCAGCAAAAAACCTGGGTTTCGATGAACTCATCGGAACCAGGGTGGATCCCATCTCGCTCCGTGTAACAGGCGCCAACTGCTTCGGAAAGGAAAAGGTCAGAAGGCTTGCAGAAAAGCCCTGGTTCGAAGATGTAGACTGGGCAAACTCCTGGGCATATTCAGATCACATCGCAGATCTGCCCATTCTTACATTGTGTGGAAACCCGGTTGCCACCACCCCTCGCAAATCCCTGCGCCGCCTTGCACAACAGCAAGGGTGGCCCATCATGGATTGGTCATAGGATTGAATATTTATGAATCCACTATGCGTCCCATGAACTGCTGCGACATCATGAGGTCAGCCAATACCACAGCACAAGCTGCTTCCACCACGACCACGGCTCTAAGTGCTATGCATGAATCATGTCTGCCCTTGACTTGTATTTTTACCTGTCTGTGCTCACGCAAGTCCACGGTATCCTGCAATTGATATATGGAAGGAGTGGGCCTGAACGCAACACGCACCACCAGATCGTTTCCGTTCGTAATACCCCCATTAATACCCCCCGAATGATTGGTCCTGGTCTTGCCATGGGCATCTATCAGGGAATCGTTGCAAACCGAGCCACGCATCTTTGCACATTCAAAGCCAGTGCCGAACTCCACTCCCTTCACTCCTGGAATGGCAAAAAGCATGTGGGACAAAAGTGATTCAGCCGAATCGAACCATGGTTCACCCAGACCCACGGGAAGTCCCCGCACTGCACACTGGACCAGTCCTCCCACTGAGTCACCTTCCTGCGAAGCTCGCTCTATCTCTTTTTCAATCTCCTTCTCCGTAGTCCCTTTTCCACCGGCTTGTATCAACTTTGCCCTGATGTCGACACCCTTCAGGAGCTTTTTCGCCACCACTCCAGCAGCAACGAGTCCTGTGGTCAACCTCCCGGAAAACATTCCACCACCACGAGGATCGGCAAAACCTCCATATTTCACACGAGAGGTGAAATCAGCATGGGATGGTCTGGGTGTATGTTCAATGGCATCATAAGAGGACGAATCAGTGTCTGTGTTCTCAAACCATACCAGCAATGGAGTAGCACAGGTGTAACCTTTATAGACACCGGACAAAAGGCGTGGCTCGTCCTTTTCCTTGCGGGCGGTACTGCCCTTGGTTCCACCTGACCTCCTGCCCAAGTCCGTGGCAAAATCATCCGGGGCCAACTTGAGCCCCGCAGGACAGCCATCCACCACGACCCCAACTCCCGGGCCGTGAGATTCTCCCAGGATTGTGACCCTGAATAAAGAACCGAAAGAGTTCATCTTACCTCCGCGCCCAAGTTCGCGATATCATCAAAAAATCCAGGGTAGGATTTTGCAACACATCCATGGTCTTCTATCCCAACCGAGCCGCCCGTGCCAACAGCAGCCACGGCAAGAGCCATGGCCATTCTGTGATCACCATGTGGGTCTACTGATTCGCACTCCAGTGTTTGTGGGCCCCTTACCAAGATAGAATCACCATCCCGACGTATGTCAGCCCCCATCCTCCCTAATTGTTCAACCAGCACAGACGCCCTGTCACTCTCTTTGTTTTTCAGCCTTGCCGCACCCTTGATCACTGTCTGTCCGTCACAAGCACAACCCAACGCGGCAAGATAAGGAGCCAAGTCGGGACAATGACTCACATCGAACCGAAACCCGCTTAGCGACCCCTTCGAGACAACCACGAGATCCTGTCGGCATTGTACCGTTGCACCAGCCAAGCCGAGCGCATCCAACACGGCTTTATCAGCTTGGAAAGAATCACACCCAAGACCCGATATTGCGACTCGTCCCGTCATAGCCCCCAAAACCAACATGGCAGCAGCCCCGGACCAGTCGCCTTCCACCAGGTAACTGACCCCCTTACGGTATGCCACCTGGCCCTCCATGTAAAAATGTGAAAGTAAAGTATCTCGTTGCCAGCTAACGCCAAAGTGTTTCAGAAGATCGAGGGTCATTAGCACATATGGCACGCTTTTGAGTCCCGATACGATAAGCTCACAACCTTTTTCAGCCAACGGACACGCTACCAACAATCCTGACAGAAACTGCGAAGTCTCTCCCCCATCCACCCGGGCATGACCACCCCTCAATGGGCCTTGAACCGAGATGGGGGCCAGACCTCCTGATGTCTGGCAAAAAGCGCCAAGAGCACGTAAAGGTCCCGGAATCATATCCATGGGTCTGTGGCAAAGAGATCCCCTAGCCTCGAGTACGAGCGGCTGTTTGTGTAATGCAGCCAACGCACAAAACATACGCAGCGAAAGACCTGATTCATCACAATTCAACTTCTCGCTCCTGGGCGAACCAGCACCTCTTATCACCAGGTCATGACCATCTTCATGGACACTGGAGCCCAATGCTTCTATAACCTTGCGCGCGCTCAGGGCGTCGTTACAAGTCGACGGATTTTCGATCCTTGTCTCACCATCCACAACAGATGCAATGGCCAATGCCCTAACGGACATGCTTTTGGACGGTGGGGCCTGAATCTTGCCGTCAATTTTTCCAGATGCAACGAATTTCATGGGCTACTATCCTCGATATCTCCTTCGGATCAGGACCAAGAGACGGGACGACCAGGTCAGAACAACCAGCGTATAGCGGCAACCTCATTTCAAACAACTTGCGAGCCTGGATGTCCACGCCATGTCCCTTCAAAAACGCTCCTTTCAAAAGTGGCCTTGTGCCAACGGCAGCTCTCTGCAAACATTCATCCAACGGAGCCCAAAGCCAAACAACAATACCGGCGGACTCGACCAACTCGCGATTTTGCTCCAACAGTATCGCTCCTCCTCCACAAGCCACCACCTGGGGCCCACGTCGCAGCACATCACCCAGTACATTATGCTCCATGGTTCGAAAATCAGCCTCACCTCTACTTTGAAAAATACCGTCTATGGACATTCCTGCACGGCGCTCGACGACATCATCCGTGTCTGTAAAATCCAGTTCCAATTCCCTGGCCAGGGCACGTCCCACCGAACTCTTGCCCGACCCCATGAATCCTATCAATATGACGTTATTCAAAGTATTTTTAGATGGTGGAGCAGAGCCCATCAAACCCGACAACGAGACCTTACGCCTTACCATTATGCTGAAGCCGGCCAATGCCTGATGTATCAGCCATTGTCTGCCATCGATAATCTCGCATCCAGCGTCAGAAGCACACCTGCTCAGCCAACCTTGAGAATAATCAGCTTCCAGGACCAGCAAGGAAGGATTCAAAATTTTGGGATCGAACAACTGAACCCCTCCAGGCAGACACGATACCAACAGGTCGGCGTCCTGGATGGAGTTTTCCATATCATCCAAATCCACCTGATCACAGCCGAGTCTATCAGCCCACAGCCGCGCTTTTTCAGCCGTGCGATTGACGATAGACACTCGGGCTCCCGAATCCACGAGACCGTAAGCAGCAGCCCTTCCTGCACCCCCTGCACCAAGCACCAAAACCCGTGCCCCGGAAATTTCGAACCCATGGTGTCTGAGCGCTCCAACAACGCCCTGGGGGTCTGTGTTGTAACCCAGCCATCCGTCCTCATCACGTACCAGGGTATTTACCGCTTGCAGGGTTTTACTCGCTTCGTCATGACACTCAACAAGCCGGGCCATCTGCTCTTTGTATGGAGAGGTAACGTTTACACCCCGCATCTTCATCTGGCTGGCTACTACAAGGGCATCCGACGCGCTCCTGGCAGACAATCTGAGGTACTGGTTTTGTAACCCCAGCGCATCAAAACCTGCTCTGAACAGATACGGGCTTAGAGAATGAAGGACAGGCATTCCGGTAACTGCGAACAGCTCGTGATCCAATTTCATCTCTCCCGTGCCTGCTTCTCAATGGCCAAAATCCACTTTTGTAACGTAGCCATATCCACCTGTCCAGGAGCCGTCTGTTCACCCCTGGCCATGCTTGCATAGGTAAAAGGCGCTCCCAACAAAGGAGCGGCAAGTCTCGTAATCACGCCCAGCGGACCCATGCCAACCACCAAGGCTGGTCCCATCTCCAAAAGACCCAGCAGCCTTGCGCTATCTATGGGATCGTTGACCATGCATGCGATCTTTGCGATGTCCGCCCCGGCATCGAGACAAGCTGCGCGAATACGTAAAAGTTCTTCACGTCCGGCAGTTGCGTAAAAATCGTGATAGGATACGATCACTTTGCAGTCGTTTGCATGAGCCAGTGCCACCATGTGACTCATGGCAGATTGTGTCATATCGAGTTCCAAATCCACCCATGCGGCTCCTGAGTCTATGGCGACTTGCAGCAACCTGGTACGTTGTGGCAAGCTAAGTTCTTCTCCCGGACGACATGTGGCCACGAGGTTTTGGTGGGAAGAAAAAATCTCAGCCACCTCATCTTCCGACAAATGCATGGAGTCGAGACGGATCTCGGCCATATCGAGCGAAGCGATAGATTCGATACAATCTTGTGCGCTCAACCTTGCCACACTGGTACAGATCACTGGTTCCAAGCCTCCCGGACAAGTCGTTCATCTACCTCAACCGTGTATAACCCGGAAGAATCCTTTG